>DASUBV010000099.1:0-61359 GCA_035763085.1 Streptosporangiaceae bacterium
GAGTTGCCGGAGTTGCCGCAGGCCGCCAGCGGCTGGCCGGCGCCGACCCGGTCGCCGGGCCGGACCAGCGCCGACCGGCGGCGCAGGTGGGCCAGCAGGGCGTAGACGCCGTCCCCGAGGTCGAGCACCATGTAGTTGCCCACGACCCGGCCGGGCCCGGTGAGCTCCCGGACCAGCGCCTCGGCGGTCAGCATGTAGAGCAGGGCCGGCACCGAGGTGCGGCTCCAGTGGTCGCGCTGCCAGTCGCTGACCCGCACCACCACGGCGTCGGCGGGGGCCAGCACCGGCTGCCCGAAGCCGGGGAAGCTGGCGGGCCGGCGGGCCAGCGGCCAGCGCTCCACCGGCCGGCGTGGCCGCCCGGCGTCGGGCTCGTGCACCAGATCGATCGCGAAGGTCTGCCCGTAGGCGTGGGTGCCGTGGCTGGGCGTGCGCGAGGCGGGGCTGTTCAGCGCCCGCCAGCGGCCGCGCACCGGCGGCGCGACACCGACCGGGGCGCGGCGGCTGGCCGCCGCCATCGCGCGGGGCAGGAACAGCGCCGCCACGCAGGCCGCGAACGCCGCGGTCGCCACCCAGGCCAGCCATCGCGGCCCCGTGAACGGGGTGATGACCAGGGCGGCCCCGCTGATCATCGCGGCCGGGGTGCGCAGCCGTGCCAGCGGGTCGGTCAGCCAGCGTGTCGTCATGACGTCTCAGTGCTCCTTTGCGTGAGGGGGGTCGGGGGTTAGCGGCGGGCCGCGGCCAGCGTGACCAGCAGCGGCACGACGCGCTCGGCCGGCACGGCGTACTGGCCGCGAGCCGAGCTGCGCAGCCAGCCGGCCGCGACCAGCTGGCGCAGGTGGTGGTACAGCTGGCCGCTGGTCCCGAGCCGAGGATGCTCGCTGAGCCGGGCGGCCGTCTGGGTGCCGAGCAGCACCTCGCGCACCAGCAGCAGCCGTACCGGGTGCGCCAGCGCGGCGAGCGCCGCGGCCGCCTGGCTCCAGTCCTCGGCCAGCAGGCCGTCGGCCAGCTGGCCTTCCTGCCAGTCCACGTGACCGGCGCCCGGCACCGTGACCGACCCGGTGAGCAGTACCGCGCCGGGCTCGCCGAACCGGTTCTGCAGCTCGTGCAGCGCCCAGAAGTCATCGTCGCCCGCCACAGCAGGCTCAGCAGTCCCGGCAGCGGGAGCCCCGGCCGCTCCGGCGGCCTCCAGCCGGGCCACCCGCTCCTCCAGTCGCAGCAGCCGTTCCTCATCCACGACGTCATAATTACGTAGATACGTAAGAGCGTCAAATGAGATCGGCAGGCGCCGGACGCCCCGGTCCCGCCCGCCGCCCGGTCCCGCCCCGGTCTGGCCGGTCAGCTCGGTGACCGGCGCCGTCGTCGAGTAGGCTCGACAGCGCTGAACACGCCGTCCGGGAGAGACCTCGCCACCAGCGCGGGGCGCCGAAGGGGCAACCTCCCCGGAACCTCTCAGGCATCAGGGACCGGTCGGCGCGGGCAACTCTGGAGCCAGCCGGCACGCGCCGGCCGGTGACAGAAGGGGAGCTGGACACCGCCGGGCCGCCGCAGGGCAGGCCCCGATCTCCGGGGAGGCTCCGATGACCTTCGCCACTCGCCACATCGGCCCGTCCGGCGAGCAGCTCGAGCGCATGCTCGCTGCGGTCGGCTATGCGTCGCTCGACGAGCTGACCGCCGCCGCGCTGCCCGCTCCGATCGCCGCCGGCCGCGGGCTGAGCCTGCCCGGGCCGCTGTCCGAGGCCGCCGCGCTGGCCGAGCTGCGCCGCCTGGCCGGCCGCAACCAGGTGCTCACCTCGATGATCGGCCTGGGCTACTACGACACCGTGACCCCGCCGGTGATCCGCCGCAACGTCCTGGAGAACCCCGCCTGGTACACCGCGTACACGCCGTACCAGCCCGAGATCTCCCAGGGCCGCCTGGAGGCCCTGCTCAACTTCCAGACCATGGTGGCCGACCTCACCGCCCTGCCGGTGGCCGGCGCGTCGCTGCTCGATGAGGCCAGCGCCGCCGCCGAGGCCATGACCCTGGCCCGGCGCGCGGCCGGCAGCCGGGCCGGCCGGGTGTTCCTGGCCGACGAGGGCTGCCTGCCGCAGACCCTCGCCGTGCTGCAGACCCGCGCCGAGCCGCTCGGCATCGATCTGGTCGTCGCGCCGGTCACCGCCGGGCTGATCGCCGCCCAGCCCGAGGGCGAGCTGTTCGGCGTGCTGCTGCAGTACCCGGCCGCCGGCGGCGCCATCACCGATCCGCGGCCGGTCATCGAGGCCGCGCACGCCCGCGGCGCCCAGGTCGTCCTGGCCGCCGACCTGCTGGCCCTCACCCTGCTGACCCCGCCCGGCGAGCTCGGCGCCGACATCGCCATCGGCACCACCCAGCGATTCGGCGTGCCGATGGGCTACGGCGGCCCGCACGCCGGCTACATGTCCGTGCGCGACGGCCTCAAGCGCCAGCTGCCCGGCCGCCTGGTCGGCGTCTCCGTCGACGCCGGCGGCCACCCCGCCTACCGGCTCAGCCTGCAGGCCCGCGAGCAGCACATCCGCCGCGAGAAGGCGACCAGCAACATCTGCACCGCCCAGGTCCTGCTGGCCGTCATCGCCGCCATGTACGCCGCCTACCATGGCCCGGCTGGCCTGACCGCGATCGCCCGCCAGGTGCACGCGCGGGCCGCGGCCCTGGCCGCCGGCGCACGCAGCCTCGGCTTCGAGACGAGCGCTGCCGCCTTCTTCGACACCGTCCAGGTATTCATCCCCGGCGGGGCCGCGAACGTCATCGAGCGGGCCCGTGCCGCCGGGTACAACCTGCACCTGGCCGGGCCCGGCGCGGTGCAGGTCGCCTGCGACGAGACCACCAGCACCGACGACGTGCGCGCGGTGCTGCGCGCCATCGCCGGCCCGGACGCTGAGCTGCCCGATGTCCTCCCGGAGTCCGGGGACGCTGACGACCGGGCCGGCCTGCCCGGCGAGCTCACCCGCACCAGTCAGTTCCTGACCCACCCGGTGTTCAGCTCCTACCACAGCGAGACTGCCATGCTGCGCTACCTGCGGCGGCTGGCCGACATGGACATCGCCCTGGACCGGTCGATGATCCCGCTGGGCTCGTGCACCATGAAGCTCAACGCGGCGGCCGAGATGGAGGCCATCACCTGGCCGGAGTTCGCCGGCCTGCACCCCTTCGCCCCCGCGGCCCAGGCGGCCGGCTACCGGGACCTGATTGGCGGGCTGGAGGACCTGCTCAAGGAGATCACCGGCTACGACGCGGTGTCCCTGCAGCCCAACGCCGGCTCCCAGGGTGAGCTGGCCGGCCTGCTGGCCATCCGGGGCTACCACCGGGCCAGCGGGCAGCCCGAGCGGACCGTCTGCCTGATCCCCGAGTCCGCGCACGGCACCAACGCGGCCAGCGCGGTGCTGGCGGGCCTGCGGGTCGTGGTCGTCAAGTGCGGCTCCGACGGCGTCATCGAGCTGGGTGACCTGCGCGCCCGGCTGGCCGCGCACGAGGGCGCGATCGCCGCGATCATGCTGACCTACCCCTCGACCAACGGGGTCTTCGAGGAGACCATCCGCCAGGTGTGCGATGAGGTGCACGCCGCCGGCGGCCAGGTCTACATCGACGGCGCCAACCTGAACGCGCTGGTCGGCCTGGCCCGGCCCGCCGAGTTCGGCGGCGACGTGTCGCACCTGAACCTGCACAAGACCTTCTGCATACCGCACGGCGGCGGCGGCCCGGGCGTCGGTCCCGTCGCGGCCCGGGCGCACCTGGCCCCGTTCCTGCCGGGCCACCACATGCTGGCCGGGTCCTCGGCGGTGACCAGCTCCGGCGGCGGGCACCTGGGCCCGGTGGCCGCCGCGCCGTACGGCTCGGCGGGCATCCTGCCCATCTCCTGGGCCTACATCCAGATGATGGGCGCCGCCGGGCTGCGCCGTGCCACCCAGGTCGCCATCCTGTCGGCCAACTACGTGGCCAGGCGGCTGGACGCGCACTTCCCGGTGCTGTACGCGGGGCGCGGCGGACTAGTCGCCCACGAGTGCATCCTGGACCTGCGGCCGCTCACCGCGCAGACCGGCATCACCGCCGAGGACGTGGCCAAGCGACTGATCGACTACGGCCTGCACGCGCCGACCATGTCGTTCCCGGTGCCCGGCACGCTCATGGTCGAGCCCACCGAGAGCGAGGACCTGGCCGAGCTGGACCGGTTCTGCGATGCGATGATCGCCATCCGCGCCGAGATCGGCCGGGTCGCCGACGGCACCAGCGACCCGGCGGACAACCCGCTGCGCAACGCCCCGCACACCGCGAGCATGCTGATCAGCGGCGACTGGAAGCACGGCTACGACCGGGAGTACGCGGCCTACCCGCTGGAGTCCGACCGCCGGTCGAAGTACTGGCCGCCGGTCCGCCGCATCGACCAGGCCTACGGTGACCGCAACCTGGTGTGCGCCTGCCCCCCGCCGGAGGCGTTCGAGTCCTAGCCGCCGCCCGTCAGCGGGCCGCGGTGTGACACGGGGCCGTCCGCCCCGGGCCTTGTTCAGCCGCCATGCGGTGACGCTCCGTAATTGACCGGTGCGCGACAGCGCCGCCCGCCGTGCCGATCATGATTCCAGCCTCCGGCCATCCCAGGCCACGGGGCAGCTGACGACGGAGGTCCGCGGCGATGCTGAGCCGACACGCAGTGCCGCTGGTCATCGTGCCGGTGCTCATCGCGACCGTGATCGCCTGCCTGGTCGCGCCCGCGGGGCCCGCCAGCGCCCGCGCCGCGGGCGCCCGCGGGAAGTTAGCCGGGAAGCGGATCACGATCTGCGCCCAGCACCACTACCGGGTGGTGACCAGCGCCGCCGGCCGGCACTACGTGGTGGAGAACGGCAACTTCGGCGGCCAGCCGGAGTGCATCACCAACCGCGGCCTGCGGCCCAACTTCGAGATCACCAGGTCGGGGGCCCGCGCGGCCGGGTCCGAGCCGGTCGCCTACCCGTTCGCCCTGTACGGCTGCAGCTGGGGGCTGTGCACGCCGGGTACGCAGCTGCCCGCGCGGCTGAGCCGGGTCCGGCACGCCACCGCCAGCTGGCACATCCGCGGCCGGGCCCGCGGCCGGTGGAACGCCGCGTTCGACGTCTGGTTCGCCCGGCACCGCGCCGCCTACCGGGGCCAGGCAGCGGTGCCGAGCTGATGATCTGGCTGACCGCGCGGCACTACCCGGCCAGCCGGGCCCGGGTCATCCGGGTCGACCACCGCCGGTGGTACCTCTACCACTGGGTGACCGCGCACCACGGGGCGCGCTGGAACTACATCCAGGTCCGGGCGGTCCGCCCGGCCAGCCACGTCAGCAACCTGGCGCTGCTGCCGATCATCCGCAGGGCCGAGCGGATGGGCCTGATCCGGCACCGGTGGTGGATGCTGAACATCGAGTCCGGCTTCGAGATCTGGCGCGGCGGCCAGGGCCTGCAGACCCGCTACTTCGCCGCCGGGGTGAGCCTGAAGCGCTAGCGCCCTCAGGGCCGCCTGGCGACGATCTCCACCAGGTTGCCGTCGGGATCGCGCAGCAGCGCGGCCCGGTTGCTGTTGCCGCTGTCGTGCGGCGGCCGGACCGCGGGCACCCCGGCCGCCACCAGCCGGGCGTAGGCCGCATCGGTGTCGCCGGCCCAGACCGCCAGGGCCATGGCCGGGCTGCCCGGCACCGCGTCGACACCATGCACGCGCCGCGCGGCCTCGACGGTGCCCAGGCCGACCGTGAAGCCGCCGAGCTGCAGCTCGACGTGGTCCGGGGTACCCTCCCGCGGTGTCCGGAAGGTCTCGCTGAAGCCCAGCAGGTCGCGGTAGAAGGCCAGCGCCGCCTCGATGTCGCGGGTGTAGAGATTGACCAGCGCGGTGGTGAACATGGTCAGCAGGCTAGTGCCGCGGGCCGGGCGGAACCGGGCGCGCGCACTAGGATTCGCCCATGCAGCTGATCAGTGATGCCGGGCGGCTGACCATCCCGGCGGACGGCGCGGGCGTGCACTGGGTGGAGCACCTGCGGGTGGCCGACCTGAGCGTCGGGACGTACTCCATCCCGGCCAGCGGCACTGATACCCAGCAGCCGCACACCGAGGACGAGATCTACGTGATCACCGCGGGCCGGGCCACGCTGGTAGCCGGGCCCGGCGCCGTGGCGCTCGACGGCGGCGACCCCGATGACCCCGCGACCCAGCGTCAGCCAGTGCAGCCCGGCTCGGTGGTCTACGTGGCCGCCGGCGAGGCGCACCGGTTCGCCGGCATCACCGAGGACTTCGCCGCGCTGGTGCTGTTCGCGCCGGCCGAGGAGTCCCGTGCCGGGCAGCGGTAGCCGGTGAGCGAGGTGCGCGGCGCGGAGTTCTGGGACGAGCGGTACCGGTCCAGCCGCAAGCTGTGGAGCGGCAACCCCAACCTGCAGCTCGTCGCCGAGGCCGCCGGGCTGCCGCCCGGCACCGCCCTGGATGCCGGCTGCGGCGAGGGCGCCGACGCCATCTGGCTGGCCCGCCGCGGCTGGCGGGTCACCGGCACGGACATCTCGTCGGTCGCGCTGGAGCGCGCGGCCGCCCGGGCCGCCGAGGCCGGCCAGCCCGTCTCCGGCCGTCTGACCTGGCGGCACGCGGACCTGGTCGCTGCCTCGCTGCGCCGGGCGCCGGATGCCCCGCCGCCCGCCGGACCGCCCGGCCCGGCCGAGTCGGCCGGCACCGGGATCCTGCAGGACCGCTACGACCTCATCTCCGCGCAGTACCTGCACCTGCCGCCGGAGCCGCGCGCGGCCCTGATCCGCGCCCTGGCCGCCGCCGTCGCGCCGGGCGGCACCCTGCTGGTCGTCGGCCATGACCCGTCCGACCTGCAGACCACCGTGCCCCGGCCGCCCGACCCGGAGCTGTTCAGCACCGCCGGAGACATGGCGGCGCTGCTGGACCCGGCCGCCTTCGAGATCATCGCCAGCGAGGCGCGGCCGCGCGAGGTCACCGATCCCGAGGGCCGCCCGGCCACCATCCACGACGCGGTACTGCGGGCCCGCCGCCGGGCCTAGCCCGGCGATCACCGCGGCCGGGAGGCACGCCTGCATGGAGTCTGCCGAGCGCCGCACCACCGAGTTTCACCGCAGCCTGCTGCGGGACAAGACCGCCCGCTATCCGGCCGCGGAGATCGAGCGGGCCTGCTCGGCGGCCGGGCTGCCCGGTACCTGACGCCGCGGCTCAGCCGTCGGACTGGATGACGCGGCCCTTCCACTCGCCGCCGCGGCCCCGGTGGTGGCGGCGGGCGGAATCGGCCGTCATCGCGGTGTACAGCAGCGCGATCAGCGGCAGGGCCGGCGCGCGCAGCGGCGACAGCCGGTAGAGCCGCAGCATCGGCACGAAGCTGGCGGCCATCAGGGCCCAGCCGGCCAGCCCGGCCGCGGCCAGCCCGGCGGCCGCCGCCCCGTCGCCGGCCGCCACGGCGATGAGCCCGGCGACGGCGGCCGCGGGCGGCAGCAGGTACAGCCACAGCAGGCCGATGACGGTGCCGGCCAGGATGACGGGGGAGTAGCGCAGCTGGGTGTAGGCGCTGCGGGCCACCATGTCCCACAGCTCGGCGAGGTGGTCATACGGCCGGGTGCTGGTGACCTCGGTGGTCAGGCCCAGCCAGGTGTCGGCGCCGGCGGCGCGCTTGACCAGCCGCCCCAGCGCCACGTCGTCGATGCGCGCGGCGCGGATGGCGGCCAGGCCGCCCGCGGCGGCCAGCACCTCGCGGCGGACCAGCATGCACCCGCCGGCTGCCGCGGCGGTCCGGCTGCCGCGCCGGTTCACCCGGCGGAACGGGTACAGCTGGGCGAAGAAGTACACGAACGCGGGCACGATCAGCCGTTCCCAGCCGGTGGCGGCCCGCAGCAGCGCCATCTGGGACACCAGGGCCCGCCGGTCCCCGGCGGCGGCCCGGACCAGCCCGGTGACGGCGCCCGGTGCGTAGCCGATGTCGGCATCGGTGAACAGCAGGTAGTCCGCGTCCGGGGCGGCCGCCATGCCCTGGGCCATGGCCCAGACCTTGCCCGCCCAGCCCGCCGGGCGGGGCCGCCCGGCCACGACGGACAGCGTCTTGCCCGGCGCGGGGGCAGCCTGGCCGGCCGGGGCGGGCGGGCCGGCGGGCGCGGCGGCCGGATCGGTGAGCTGGGCAGCGTGGCTGACGGCCCAGCCCGCGGCCCGGCCCAGCAGGGCCGCGGTCCCGGCGGTGCCGTCGGTGCTCTCGTCGTCGACCAGGACCACGTTCAGCACGCCGGGGTAGTCCTGGGCCAGCAGGCTGGGCAGGCTGCCGGGCAGCGCGGCCGCCTCGTCCCTGGCCGGGATCACCGCCGTCACCGCCGGCCAGGCGACCGGATCGGCCGCCCCGGCGGGCAGCCGCTGGCTGGTCCGCCAGAACCCGCCGTGACACGCCAGGAGATAGGCCCACGCGACAGCGGCCAGGGCGCTGGCCACGAGGGCGGGGATCATGAGCCACAGCCTGGCATAACCAGGCCGCCGCCGCGGCGCTGGCTGCCGCGGAGCTGCCTCCTACGGCAGGCCCGGAGCGGCTACCGGGCCAGGGTTGTCGCCGGGCTTGAATAGAGTTAATGCTGTGGCAGATCCGGCGAGCTACCGGCCGGCTTACGGCTCGATTCCCGAGTCCCCCGGCGTCTACAGATTCCGCGATGAGGGCGGCCGGGTCGTCTATGTCGGCAAGGCCAAGAACCTGCGCCAGCGGCTGAACTCCTACTTCGCCGACTTCGCCAGCCTGCACCCGCGCACCCAGACCATGCTGACCACGGCCGCCCGGGTGGACTGGACCATCGTCGGCACCGAGGTCGAGGCGCTGCAGCTGGAGTACTCCTGGATCAAGGAGTTCGACCCGCGGTTCAACGTCCGCTACCGCGACGACAAGAGCTACCCCTACCTGGCCGTCACCATGGACGAGGAGTACCCGCGGGTGATGGTCATGCGCGGCGCCCGGCGCCGCGGGGTCCGCTACTTCGGCCCGTACTCGCACGCCTGGGCAATCCGCGACACCGTCGACACGCTGCTGCGGGTCTTCCCGGTGCGGACCTGCTCGGCCGGGGTCTTCAAGCGCGCGGGCCAGATCGGCCGGCCCTGCCTGCTGGGCTACATCGGCAAGTGCTCGGCGCCGTGCGTGGACCGGATCAGCGCGGCCGGGCACCGGCTGCTGGCCGAGGAGTTCTGCGACTTCATGGCGGGCCAGTCCACCAAGTTCATCCGCCGCCTCGAGCGCGAGATGCGGCGGGCCAGCGCCGCCGAGGAGTACGAGCGGGCGGCCCGGCTGCGCGACGACATCCAGGCCCTGCAGCGGGCGCTGGAGAAGCAGGCCGTCGTGCTCGGCGACGGCACCGACTGCGACGTCATCGCCCTGGCCGAGGACCAGCTGGAAGCGGCCGTGCAGGTCTTCTACGTGCGCGGCGGCCGGGTCCGCGGCCAGCGCGGCTGGGTGGTCGACAAGGTCGAGGAGGTCAGCACCGGGGAGCTGGTCGAGCAGTTCCTGGGCCAGGTCTACCGGGACGACGCCGTGGCCGCCGACCGGGCGGTCGGCCCCGAGCCGGCCGCCTCGCGGCGCGGCGAGGTCCGCGGGGCGGGCGGCGCGGGCCGCGGCGGCAGCCGGGCCGCGCCGGGCGCCGGGCTGGTGCCGCGCGAGGTACTGGTGCCCGAGCTGCCGCCGGACACCGCGGCGGTGGAGGAGTGGCTGGCCGAGCGGCGCGGCAGCCGGGTCGGGCTGCGGGTGCCGCAGCGCGGCGACAAGAAGGCGCTGCTGGACACGGTGGCCCGCAACGCCCGGGAGTCGCTGGCGCTGCACAAGACCCGCCGGGCCAGCGACCTGACCACCCGCAGCCGGGCGCTGAGCGAGATCGCCGAGGCGCTCGGGCTGGACGACGCGCCGCTGCGGATCGAGAGCTACGACGTGTCCAACCTGCAGGGCACCCACGTGGTGGCCTCGATGGTGGTGTTCGAGGACGGGCTCGCGCGTAAGTCGGAGTACCGCCGCTTTGCCATCAGGGGCCTGGACGGGACCGACGACGTCGCCGCCATCCACGAGGTGATCATGCGCCGGTTCCGCCGCTACCTGGAGGAGCGCGAGCAGATCGCCGAGGCGGCCGGGGCCGAGCCCGGCGTCGAGGAGCAGCTGCAGCGGCAGCGCAAGTTCGCCTACCCGCCGGGGCTGCTGGTCATCGACGGCGGGCCCGCCCAGGTCGCGGCGGCGGTCAAGGCGCTGGAAGAGGTCGGCGTCGTGGACGTGGCCGTCTGCGGGCTGGCCAAGCGCCTGGAGGAGGTGTGGCTGCCCGGCGATGA
The DNA here is from genome assembly GCA_035763085.1 of Streptosporangiaceae bacterium. Lineage (GTDB taxonomy): Bacteria > Actinomycetota > Actinomycetes > Streptosporangiales > Streptosporangiaceae > DASUBV01. Next base: position 10,290 of record DASUBV010000099.1, read on the forward strand.
CAGCCCGGTGATCCTGCCGCGCACCAGCGAGGGACTGTACCTGCTGCAGCGCGTCCGCGATGAGGCGCACCGTTTTGCCATCACCTATCACCGCAAGAAGCGGTCGGCGGCGCTGACGGTCAGCGAACTGGACGGCATTCCTGGCCTTGGCCAGGCACGGCGGGCTACGCTGCTGCGGCACTTCGGCTCGGTGCGCAAGCTCAGTGCCGCGAGCGTCAGCCAGATTGCCGGACTGCCCGGCTTCGGCCAGCGGACGGCTGAGGCGGTCTACGCCGCGCTGCACCAGGGCGAGCAGCCCGCGACTGACGAGGGGGAAGCGATGATCGGGGGGAGCGCCGTGACCGACGGTGGCCGGACGTGACGGCCGACGACGCCGCGCCGGAGCTGGTGATCATCACCGGCCTGTCCGGCGCGGGCCGCAGCACGGCGGCCAAGTCGCTGGAGGACCTGGACTGGTTCGTCGCCGACAACATGCCGCCCGACCTGCTGCCCACCATGGCCGACCTGGCCCGGCGGGCGAAGGGCGCGGTGCCCCGGCTGGCCGCGGTGGTGGACGTGCGCAGCCGCGCGTTCTCCACCGACCTCAAGTCGGCCATCAGCGACCTGCATGCCCGCGGCGTCCGGCCGTACGTGGTGTTCCTCGAGGCGGCCGACGAGACCCTGGTGCGCCGGTTCGACAGCGTCAGCCGGCCGCACCCGCTGCAGGAGGGCGGCCGGGTCGTGGACGGCATCGCTGCCGAGCGGGAGCTGCTGCAGCCGCTGCGCGCCGAGGCCGACCTGGTGCTGGACACCTCCGCGCTGAACGTGCACGAGCTGCGCTCGCGGATGCAGGACACCTTCGCCACCGAGGGCGACACGGCGCTGCGGGTCACGGTGGTGTCGTTCGGCTTCAAGTACGGGCTGCCGGTGGACGCCGACATGGTGGCCGACTGCCGGTTCCTGCCCAACCCGCACTGGGTCGCCGAGCTGGCCCCGCTGACCGGCCGGGACCGGCCGGTGCGCGAGTACGTCATGGGCCAGCCGGGCGCGGATGACTTCCTGGAGGCCTACATCAGGGCGCTGCAGATCGCGCTGGCGGGCTATGACCGGGCCGGGCGGCACTTCGTGGTGCTCGCGGTGGGCTGCACCGGCGGCAAGCACCGCAGCGTCGTCATCGCCGAGGAGATCGCGGCGCGGCTGTCCGGTACCTGGCCGGGCATCCAGGTGTCGCACCGGGACCTGGGGCGCGAGTAGCGCGATGCAGCAGGGTTCCAGGTCAGGCGAGGTGGCCGGGCGGCCGCACTTCCAGAAGGTCGTCGCCCTCGGCGGCGGGCACGGGCTGCACGCGTCGCTGTCGGCGCTGCGCCGGGTGACCCGCGACCTGACCGCGGTCGTCACGGTGGCCGACGACGGCGGGTCCAGCGGCCGGCTGCGCCGCGAGTTCGGCGTGCTGCCGCCCGGTGACCTGCGGATGGCGCTGGCCGCGCTGTGCGGCGACGATGCCTGGGGCACCACCTGGAGCCGGGTGATCCAGCACCGCTTCACCGGCGAGCAGGAGCTGGGCGGGCACTCGGTCGGCAATGTCCTGATCGTCGCGCTGTGGGAGCTGCTGGGCGACTCGGTGCAGGGCCTGGACTGGGTGGCCCGGCTGCTGGGCGCGCACGGCCGGGTGCTGCCGATGTGCTCGGTGCCGCTGGACCTGGCGGCCGAGGTCGAGGGCGCAGATCCGCGCAGGCCGGACGAGATCAGCGTGGTTCGCGGTCAGGTCGCCTGCGCGACCACGCCCGGGCGGGTACGGTCGATGTCATTGATACCGGCGGACCCGCCGGCCTGCCCGGAGGCGGTGCAGGCGATCGAGTCCGCGGACTGGGTAGTGCTCGGGCCCGGCTCGTGGTTCACCAGCGTGCTGCCGCACCTGCTGGTGCCCGGCCTCGCGCGGGCGCTGCTCAGCACCCGCGCGCGGCGGATCGTCGCGCTGAACCTGGCACCGCAGCCGGGGGAGACGGAGGGCTTCTCCCCCCATGCGCACCTGGAGGTACTGGCCGACCATGCGCCGGAGTTGGCCATAGACGTGGTGCTCGCCGATGCAGGCGCGGTGGAGGGAACCAAAGCGGAGCTCGAGAAGGCGGCCGGGCTGCTCGGCGGCCGTCTCGTGCTGGCGGACCTGGCCATGGGGGACGGGTCGCCTCGCCATGATCCGCGGCGGCTGGCCGGCGCGTTCGCGCAGATATTCGAGGGGGAGTGAAGCCCATGGCGCTGACCGGCCTGGTGAAGGACGAGCTCAGCCGAGTCACCGTGCTCAAGCCGTGCTGCCGCAAGGCGGAGGTTTCGACGCTGCTGCGCTTTGCCGGCGGGCTGCACCTGGCCGCGGGGCGCATCGTCATCGAGGCCGAGCTCGACACCGGGGTGGCCGCGCGGCGGCTCCGCAAGGACATCGCCGAGGTCTTCGGGCATGCCTCAGAGCTGATCGTGGTAGCGCCGGGCGGGCTGCGCAAGGGCAACCGGTACGTGGTGCGGGTCAGCCGGGACGGGGACAGCCTGGCCCGCCAGACCGGCCTGGTGGACAGCCACGGGCGGCCGGTCCGCGGGCTGCCCCGCCAGGTCGTGGCAGGCACGACCTGTGACTGCGAGGCGGCCTGGCGCGGGGCGTTCCTGGCGCACGGCTGCCTCACCGAGCCGGGCCGGTCGATGTCGCTGGAGGTCACCTGCCCCGGCCCGGAGACGGCGCTGGCCATGGTCGGCGCCGCGCGGCGGCTCAAGATCCACGCCAAGGCCCGCGACGTGCGCGGCGTGGACCGGGTGGTGGTCCGCGACGGCGACGCGATCAGCGCCCTGCTGACCCGGCTGGGCGCGCACGACAGCGTGCTGGCCTGGGAGGAGCGGCGGATGCGCCGCGAGGTCCGGGCCACGGCCAACCGGCTGGCCAACTTCGACGACGCCAACCTGCGGCGCAGCGCCCGGGCCGCGGTCGCGGCCGGGGCCCGGGTGGAGCGGGCCCTGGAGATCCTGGGCAGCGACGCGCCCGAGCACCTGATCGTGGCCGGCGAGCTGCGGATCAAGCACCGCCAGGCCAGCCTGGAGGAGCTCGGCCAGCTGGCCGAGCCGGTGCTGACCAAGGACGCGATCGCCGGCCGGATCCGGCGGCTGCTGGCCCTGGCCGACCGGCGGGCCATGGAGCTGGGGGTGCCCAGCACCGAGGCCACCCTGACCCCGGACATGCTGGTGCCCTGAGGCCCGTCGCATGCGAGCCGGGGGCCCGGCGTCCGGTAATCTCATGACGCCGGGACAGTCAGGGCAGCGCGGCCCGCGATGGTCCTGTTTCCGCTCGCTGAGAGCGACCTATATGCGAAGGAGAGAGTGCAGTGACTGTCCGCGTGGGCATCAACGGTTTTGGCCGGATCGGGCGGAATTTCTGGCGCGCGGTGCACGCCGGCGCTGGCGGTGCCGCTGACATCGAGATCGTCGCCGCCAACGACCTGGGCAACGTGGCCACCTGTGCGCACCTGCTCAAGTACGACACCCTGCTGGGCACCCTGCCCGAGGAGGTCACCGCCGAGGGTGATGCGATCCGCGTCGGGTCCGCGGAGATCAGGATGCTGGCCGTGCGCGAGCCCGCCGAGCTGCCCTGGGGCGAGCTGGGCGTGGACGTGGTGATCGAGTCCACCGGCCGGTTTACCAAGGCCGCCGACGCGGGCAAGCACCTGCAGGCCGGCGCGCGCAAGGTGATCATCTCCGCGCCCGCCTCGGGGGAGGACATCACCATCGTGATGGGCGTGAACGACGGCGCCTACGACCCCGCCGCGCACCACATCATCTCCAACGCCTCGTGCACCACCAACTGCGTGGCCCCGCTGGCCAAGGTGCTGCACGACAGCTTCGGCATCCGGCAGGGGCTGATGACCACGGTGCATGCCTACACCAACGACCAGGTCATCCTGGACTTCCCGCACAAGGACCTGCGCCGGGCCCGCGCGGCCGCGCAGAACATCATCCCGACCACCACCGGTGCCGCCAAGGCGACCGCGCTGGTGCTGCCCGAGCTGCGGGGCAAGCTGGACGGCATGGCGATGCGGGTGCCGGTCTCGGACGGGTCGGTGACCGACCTGGTCGTCCGGCTGGAGCGCGAGGTCACCAGGGACGAGGTGAACTCGGCCTACCGCGCTGCGGCCGACGGCCCGCTGAAGGGGTACCTGCACTACACCGCCGACCCGATCGTCTCCTCCGACATCGTCGGAACGCCGTACTCCTGCACCTTCGACTCCAGCCTCACGATGGCGTTCGGCGACCAGGTCAAGGTCATCGGCTGGTACGACAACGAGTGGGGCTACTCCAGCCGGCTGGCCGACCTCACCGCGCTGGTCGGCACGTCGCTCCCGGCCCGCTGAGGCCTGCCAGCGCCATGAAGACCATCGACGACCTGCCGGTCAGCGGCGCGACGGTGCTGCTGCGGGCCGACCTGAACGTCCCGCTGGACGGCACCGCCATCACCGACGACGGCCGGATCCGGGCCAGCCTGCCCACCATCCGCAAGCTCACCGGGCGCGGCGCCAGGGTGGTCATCGCCGCCCACCTCGGCCGGCCCGCGGGCGCCGGCTACGCCGAGCGCGCGGCCGGCGGGCCGTCGCTGGCGCCGGTGGCGGCCCGGCTGAGCGAGCTGCTCGGCCAGCCAGTGCCGCTGGCCGGGGACGTGGCGGGCCCGGCGGCGGCGGCGGTGGCCGCCGGGCTGGCCGGCGGCCAGGTGGCGCTGCTGGAGAACGTCCGGTTCGAGCCGGCCGAGACCAGCAAGGACGAGGGCGAGCGGGCCGGGCTGGCGGCCCGGCTGGCCGCCCTGGCCCAGCTGTACGTGGGCGACGGGTTCGGCGCCCTGCACCGCAGGCACGCCAGCGTCTACGACGTACCCCGGCTGCTGCCGTCTGCGGCCGGGGACCTGGTGCTCGCCGAGGTCTCGGTGCTGCGCAAGCTCACCGCCGCCCCCGAGCGGCCGTACGTGGTGGTGCTCGGCGGCGCCAAGCCGTCGGACAAGCTGGGCGTGATCTCCAGCCTGCTCGGCGTGGCCGACCGGGTGCTGATCGGCGGCGGGATGTCCTACACCTTCCTCACCGCGCAGGGCCACGAGATGGGCCGCTCGCTGCTGGAGGCCGACAAGGTGGACCAGTGCCGCCAGGTACTGGCCGAGGCCGCCGAGCGCGGGGTGGAGATCGTGCTCCCGGTGGACCTGGTCGGCGCGGCCAAGTTCGCCCCCGACGCCGAGCACGACGTGTTCGACGTCACCGCGTTCCCGGCCGACCACGAGGGCGTCGACATCGGCCCGCGGACCCGCGAGCTGTTCGCGGCCCGGCTGGCAGGCGCCCGGACTGTCTTCTGGAACGGCCCGGTCGGGGTCTTCGAGTTCCCCGCCTTCGCGGCCGGCACGCTCGCGGTCGCCCGGGCCATCGCGGCGGTGCCGGGCCTGACCGTGGTCGGCGGCGGCGACTCGGCGGCGGCCGTCCGCCAGCTGGGCCTGCCCGACGACGCCTTCGGGCACATCTCGACCGGCGGCGGCGCCAGCCTGGAGTACCTGGAGGGCGCCACGCTGCCCGGCCTGCAGGCCCTGGAGGCGTCGCGATGAGTCCCGCCAAGGGCTGCGGCCGCAAGCCGCTGGTCGCCGGCAACTGGAAGATGCACAACAACCACTTCGAGGCGCTGGCGCTGACCCAGAAGCTGGCGTTCGCGCTGAACGCCAAGGACTTCGCCGCCGCGGACGTGGCCGTGCTGCCGCCGTTCACGGCGCTGCGCAGCGTGCAGACCCTCATCGAGGGTGACAAGCTGCAGCTCAGCTACGGTGCGCAGGACATCTCCGCGCATGACCAGGGCGCCTACACCGGCGAGGTGTCCGGCCGGATGCTGGCCAAGCTCGGCTGCCATTTCGTGCTGGCCGGGCACTCCGAGCGGCGGCAGTACCACCACGAGGACGACGCCCTGGTCGGCGCGAAGGTCCAGGCGGCGCTGCGGGCCCAGATCGTGCCCATCCTGTGCGTGGGGGAGCCGCTGGCGGTCCGCGAGGCCGGCGAGCACCTCGCCTACACCGTCAGCCAGCTCGACGGCGCGCTGGACGGGCTGACCGCCCAGCAGGTCGCGGGCCTGGTGGTGGCCTATGAGCCGGTATGGGCGATCGGCACCGGTCAGGTGGCCACCCCCGGGGACGCCCAGGAGGCCTGCGGCGCCGTCCGGGGCCGGATTTCCGCCGTTCACGGGGACGAAGTGGCCGGTGGTGTGCGTATTCTGTATGGCGGGTCCGTGAAGCCCGACAACATGCCTGCGATCATGGCCCAGCCGGACATCGACGGGGCGCTGGTCGGCGGGGCCAGCCTGGATGCCGGAGAATTCGTGCGGATCTGCCGGTATCGTGAGCTGGCCGCAGTTTCCTGAGCCGGCATCCTGAGCGACGAGACGAGAAGACGCAGCAGTGACCATCGCTATCTCCATTGTCCTGATCATTACGAGCCTGCTCATGGTGGTCCTGGTGCTGCTGCACAAGGGCAAGGGCGGCGGGCTCTCTGACCTCTTCGGCGGCGGGGTCTCCTCGTCGCTGGGCTCCTCTTCGGTAGTCGAGCGGAACCTGGACCGGATTACGATCTTCACCGGCGTCCTGTGGTTCGTGTGCATCGTCGCGCTCGGCCTGCTGACGAATCACTAACAGTGCGGCGGCCGCCCTCGCGGTGGCGAGTAGTGCGTCTTTAACAGGCAAGGGGTGAGCAGTGAGTAGTGGCAACGCCATCCGCGGCAGCCGGGTGGGAGCCGGGCCCATGGGCGAGGCGGAGCGCGGCGAGGCAGCACCTCGGGTGCGGGTCTCCTTCTGGTGCTCCAGCGGGCACGAGACGGTTCCGAGCTTCGCCAGCGACGCGGTCATCCCTGAGCTGTGGGACTGCCCGCGGTGTGGCCTGCCGGCCGGCCAGGACGAGGCGAACCCGCCCGCGCCGCCGCACGCCGAGCCGTACAAGACGCACCTGGCGTACGTGAAGGAGCGGCGTAACGACACCGACGGCGCCGCCATCCTGGCCGAGGCGCTGGAGCGCCTCCGCAAGGGCGCCTAGATCCTCCCGGCCGCCGCTGTCCGGGCGGCGGCCGTGCCAGCCGCAGCGGCTCGTGCCTAGTGCGCGAAGCCGCTGCGCTGCGTTCCGGGCATGAGCGGCACGGGCGGCGCGGGCTGCGCTGCCAGCGCGTCGGCCTGCGTGCGCAGGTCGGTGAGCAGCGCGTCGGCCAGGTCGGCGCTGAACCCGTTGCGCACCACGATCCGCAGCACGGCGGTGTCCTGCATGCTGGCCGGGAAGGTGTAGGCCGGGACCAGCCAGCCGCGCTGGCGCAGCCGCTCGGACAGGTCGAAGACGGTGTAGCCGGCGCCGTCCCGCAGCCGGAAGGCCAGCACCGGCAGCTCGGTGCCGTCCGACAGCAGCTCGAACGGGCCCATCGCGGCGATCTGCCGCGCCAGGTGCCGGGCCACGTCCTGGCAGGCCTGCTGGACCTTGCGGTATCCCTCGAAGCCCAGCCGCAGGAAGTTGTAGTACTGGGCGACGACGTTGCCGCCGGGCCGGGAGAAATTCAGCGCGAAGGTCGGCATCTCGCCGCCCAGGTAGTTCACCTTGAACACCAGGTCGTCGGGGAGCGCCGCGGCGTCGCGCCAGATGACCCAGCCCACGCCCGGGTAGACCAGGCCGTACTTGTGCCCCGAGGTATTGATCGAGGCCACCCGCGGCACCCGGAAGTCCCACTCCAGGTCCGGGTGCAGGAACGGCGCGATGAAGCCGCCCGAGGCGCCATCCACGTGGACCGGGATGTCCCAGCCGGACCGCTCCTGGACCGCATCGAGCTCGGCGCAGATCTCCGCCACCGGCTCGTAGCTGCCGTCCATCGTGGAGCCGAGGACGGCGACGACCCCGATGGTGTTCTCGTCGCACCGCGCGGCCGCCCCGGGGCCGGTCAGGTGCAGCCGGCCCGGCTCCATCGGCACCATCCGCGGCTCCACCTGCCAGTACCGGCAGAACTTCTCCCAGCAGACCTGCACGTTGGCGCCCATCACCAGGTTCGGCCTGGCGGCGGTGCCCGCTGCCCCGGCGCCGTCCGCCGCGGCCCGCCGGGCCCGCCACCGCCACAGCAGGGCCATGCCGCCGAGCATGCAAGCCTCGCTGGACCCGGTGGTGGAGCAGCCAGTGCCGCCCGCCGTGGTGTCGGCGTGCCACAGGTCGGCCAGGATGGCCACGCAGCGGCGCTCGATCTCGGCCGTCTGCGGGTACTCGTCCTTGTCGATCATGTTCTTGCTGAAGCACTCGGCCATCAGCTGCTCGGCCTGCGGCTCCATCCAGGTCGTCACGAACGTCGCCAGGTTCAGCCGCGCGTTGCCGTCCAGGATCAGCTCATCGCGCACGACCTGCAGCGCCGTGCTGGGCAGCATGCCCGCGGCGGGGATGCGGTTGCGCGGCACCGGATGGCTCCCGGCCCGGACGTACAGCGGGTTGATGTCGAGGTCGTCCGGCCCGGCCGGTCCCTCGTCCTGCATGTGCAGCGCCATGTTCCGCTCCCTTCGTCGGCCGGCCCGCCTGGCCGGCCAGCTGCTGCCGGCGCGCCGTCAGGCCGGCTGGCGCACGTAGCGGCACAGCAGGAACCCGTCGGCGGCGATCACGTGGGCCAGCGAGAATCCCGCCGGGAACGCCGCGCCGTCCGCGCCGTCCCGGCCCGGCCCGGCCAGGATCCGCCGGGCACCGCCGCCGGCCAGCACCGGGCTGACGGTCAGGCACAGCTCATCCAGCAGCCCCTCGGCCGCGATGCCGGCCAGCAGCCGCGGTCCGCCCTCGGTCAGGATCCGCTGGTATCCCCGGCTGGCCAGCGCGGCCACCGCGGCCCCTGCGGAGACCCGGTCAGCTCCGGCGGTGATGACCTCGGCGCGCCCGGCCAGGGCCGCGCGCCGGGCGGCCGGCGCCGTCTCGGTGGTGAGCACGATGGTGGCGGAATCCGGCGCCGCGCCGGTGATCAGCGGCGCGTCCGGGTCCAGGTTCAGGCTGCCGCTGACCACGGCGATGGCCGGCGCCGCGGGGCGGCCCGCCCGCAGGCCGGCCACCAGCCCGGCCGGGAGCGTGCGCGCCGGCCGGGCCGGGCCGTAGCCCTCGGTGCGAGCCGTGCCGGCGCCGACCAGCACGACGTCGGCCAGCGCCCGGAGCACCTGGAACAGCTCCCGGTCGGCCGGCCCGCCCAGGCCGCCCGAGCGGCCGGCCAGCTCAGCCGCGCCGTCGAGGCTGGCGATCATGTTGGCCCGGACCCACGCCCCGCCCGCCGGAATGGCCGGATAGCGGTAGAGCCGGGCCAGCTGGTCGGCGCCGGGGCGGTCGCTGGCTGCCCCGCCGCGCGGGGCCTGGCCCGCCTGGTAGATCAGTTGCACAGGAAGCAGTGAATCAGACGCGGCCCGCCGCCGCCCGGGACCCCTGGAACGTGCGTGAATTGTGAGAGCAGATGGCATAAAAGCCATTGGTGGGGCGATATCTGAGACTCATTCTGATACCGCTCGTGGGATTGCATGGCGTTGGCCCGGATGGGTAAGGCAGGATGTGCCCAGGACGGCTCGGCAAACCGGTGCGAAAAGGAAGCGAGGCGAGGCGAGTGGCGGTCACTGCCCTGATCATCTGGGGCGGGACCGCATGCTTCGGGTTATACCTGCTCATCATCTGGCTGTCGCATGGCGGGCTGCGCCAGCAGGCCACCCGGATCACCGTCTTCCCGGCCGTGCTGATCTTCGCTCACCCGGTCCTGGCCACCGCGGGGCTGAGCTTCTGGGTCGCCTTCATGCTGACCCGGCACCTGGCCTTCGCCTGGTGCGGCTTCGGGATCCTGGCTGCCTCGGCCATGCTCGGGTTCGTCATGCTGACCCGCTGGCTGACCGGCCGGGGCGGTAAGCATGCGCGGGGCGCCGAGCAGGCCTTCCCGGCCAAGGTGGTGGCCCTGCACGGGCTGGTCGGCCTGACGACGTTCGCGCTGGTGCTGATCACCGCGACCATGGCGACCCAGCCGCGCTAAAGTGCCTGCAGCACCAGCGCGGCCCGGCCCGGCACCGCGGCGCTGGCCGCGGCCGCCAGCGAGGCCGGCGCGGCATCCGCGGCGGCCGCCGCGGTGTCGGCCACCACCTGCCAGGCCGCCGCGAACTCCGCCGCCGGCAGCCGGAACGACACGGGCTCAGCGCGGGCATTGAACAGCAGCAGGAACGAGTCGTCGCGCACCACGTCACCGCGCGGCCCCGGCTCGGAGATCGCCGCGCCGTTCAGGAACACCCCGACCGACATGGCCTGCCCGTCGCGCCAGTCGTCCTCGGTCATCTCCCGGCCCGAGGGCGCCAGCCAGATGATGTCGCGCAGTCCCGTGCCGGCGGCCGGCTGGCCGCTGAAGAACCGGCGCCGCCGGAACACCGGGTGCGCGCGCCGCAGCTCAGCCAGCATCCGGGTGAACTCCAGCAGGTCGGCGTGCTTGCTGGCGCCCTCCCAGTCCACCCAGGAGATCTCGTTGTCCTGGCAGTAGGCATTGTTGTTGCCCCGCTGGGTGCGGCCGAGCTCGTCGCCGGCCAGCAGCATCGGCACGCCCTGCGAGCAGAACAGCGTGACCAGGAAGTTGCGCACCTGCCGGGCGCGCAGCCCGGTGACCGCCTCGTCGTCGGCCGGCCCCTCGGTGCCGCAGTTCCAGGACCGGTTGTCGTCGGTGCCGTCCCGGTTGCCCTCGCCGTTGGCCTCGTTGTGCTTGTGGTCGTAGGACACCAGGTCGGCCAGGGTGAACCCGTCATGGCAGGTGACGAAGTTGACCGAGGCGACCGGACGGCGGGCGCTGGTCTCATACAGGTCGCTGGAGCCGGTCAGCCGGGAGGCGAACTCGGGCAGGGTGGCGGGCTGGCCGCGCCAGAAGTCGCGGACCGTGTCGCGGTACTTGCCGTTCCACTCGGTCCACAGCGGCGGGAACTTGCCCACCTGGTAGCCGCCCTCGCCCACGTCCCACGGCTCGGCAATGAGCTTGACCTGGGACACCACCGGGTCCTGCTGGACCAGCTCGAAGAACGTGGCCAGCCGGTCCACCTGGTGCAGCTCGCGGGCCAGCGCCGCGGCCAGGTCGAACCGGAACCCGTCCACGTGCATCTCCAGCACCCAGTACCGCAGCGAGTCCATGATCAGCTGCAGCGCGTGCGGGTGCCGGACGTTCAGGCTGTTGCCGCACCCGGTGTAGTCCAGGTAGCGGGCCGGGTGAGCGGCGTCGAGCTGGTAGTAGGCGGCGTTGTCGATGCCGCGGAACGACAGCGTCGGGCCCAGCTCGCCGCCCTCGGCCGTGTGGTTGTAGACCACGTCGAGGATGACCTCGATCCCGGCCGCGTGCAGCGCCTTGACCATGGCCTTGAACTCGGCGACCTGCCCGTGCGGCTCCGCGGCGGCGGAGTAGTCGTTGTGCGGGGCGAAGAACCCGATGGTGTTGTAGCCCCAGTAGTTGGTCAGCCCGCGCTGCACCAGCGGCTGCTCGGGCACGAACTGGTGCACCGGCATCAGCTCCACGGCCGTCACGCCCAGCCGGGTCAGGTGCTCGATCACCGGCGGCGAGCCCAGGCCCGCGTAGCTGCCGCGCAGCTCGGCCGGCACCTCGGGGTTGCGCAGCGTCAGGCCGCGCACGTGCGCCTCGTAGATCAGCGTCTCGTGGTAGGGGGTGCGCGGCTGCCGGTCGCCGGCCCAGTCGAAGTACGGGTTGATCACCACGCTGCGCGGCATGTACGGCGCGCTGTCGGTGGTGTTCAGCGCCGCCGGGTCGCCGAACCGGTAGGCAAACAGGGCCTCATCCCAGCGCAGGCTGCCCTCGACCGCCTTGCCGTAGGGGTCCAGCAGCAGCTTGGCCGGGTTACAGCGCTGGCCGAGCCCGGGATCGTAGCGGCCGTGCACGCGGTACCCGTAGCGCTGGCCGGGACCCGCGCCGGGCAGGTAGCAGTGCCAGACGAAGCCGTCGACCTCGGTCAGCTCGATCCGGGTCTCGCCGGCCCGCGGATCGTCGGGCAGACCCTCCTCGGCCTCGTACAGGCACAGCTCAACCCGCTCGGCGACCTCGGAAAACAGGGCAAAGTTCGTTCCTGACCCATCCCAGGTGGCGCCGAGCGGGTAGGCAGTTCCCGGCCAGACGTGCATCCGCAGACTTTACCGGGGGGCGGGCACTAGTGATCGCACCAGCACCTCGGCCAGCGCCAGCCCGTCCGGCAGCGTCCCGAACGGGGTGCCCGGCCCGGCCGTGGCGCTGGCCGCCAGCCGGGAACCGCAGAACGCCTCGGCCACCGGGGTGGGGGAGAACCGGGTCAGCAGGGCGCCCTGCAGCACCAGGGTCAGGTGCCCGGCCAGCCGGCGGGCCGCGTACTGCGCCGCCCCGCCGGGCAGGTCCGCCAGCCCGGCCAGGTCCCGGCGCAGCCCGGCCGCGGCGTCATCCAGCCGCCGGTCGCCGCCCGCGGCGGCACCGATCTCGGCCAGCAGCCGGCCGGCCGACTCCGGCCGCCGGGCCACCGCCCGCAGCATGTCCAGGGCAGTGACGTTGCCCGAGCCCTCCCAGATCGAGTTCAGCGGCGCGTCCCGGTACAGCCGCGGCATCCCGGAGTCCTCGACATAGCCGTTGCCGCCCAGGCACTCCAGCGCCTCGCCGGTGACCATCGGCGCCCGCTTGCACACCCAGAACTTGGCCGCCGGCAGCGCCAGCCGCAGCAGGTCCGCCTCGCCGGCATCGCCGCGGGCGGCCCGGTCGGCGGCGCCCGCCAGCCGCATCGCCAGGACCGTCGCCGCCTCTGATTCCAGGGTCAGGTCGGCGATGACACTTTCCATCAGCGGGTGGTCCAGCAGGGCCTTGCCGAACGCCTGGCGGACGCTGGCGTAGGCCGCCGCGGTGACGCATGCCTGGCGCATCTGCGCGGCGCTGCCCAGCACGCAGTCCAGCCGGGTGGCGGTGACCATCTCGATGATGGTGGCCACCCCGCGGCCGGGCTCGCCCAGCAGCCAGGCCACCGCGCCGTCGAACTCGACCTCGGCCGAGGCGTTGGAGCGGTTGCCCAGCTTGTCCTTGAGCCGCTGCAGGCGCATCGCGTTGCGGGTGCCGTCCGGCAGCACCCGGGGGAGCAGGAAGCAGCTCAGTCCCTCCGGGGCCTGGGCCAGGACCAGGAACAGGTCGCACATCGGCGCCGAGCAGAACCACTTGTGGCCGGTCAGCAGGTAGCCGCCCGCGCCGTCCGGCTCGGCCCTGGTGGTGTTGGCCCGCACGTCCGAGCCGCCCTGCTTCTCGGTCATGCCCATGCCCGCCAGCAGCCCCGCCTTGCCGGCCGGCACGGCCAGGCCCGGCTGGTAGGCCGGGGCGGCCAGCAGCGGCTCGTACTCCGCGGCCAGGCCGGGGCTGTGCCGCAGCGCCGGGATCGCGGCGTAGGTCATCGAGACCGGGCAGCCGTGCCCGGCCTCGGCCTGGGTCCAGACGTAGAACTTGGCCGCCCGGGCCACGTGCGCGGCCGGCCGGGCGTCGGCCCACGGCGCGGCGTGCAGCCCGTAGCGGACGGCGGTGCCCATCAGCTCGTGCCAGGCCGGGTGGAACTCCACCTCATCGATCCGGTCGCCCAGCTGGTCGAACGCGTGCAGCACCGGGGGACAGGCGTTGGCCAGCCGGGCCAGCTCCCGGGTCGCCGGGGCACCCGCCAGCCGCCCCAGCTCGTGCAGCTCGTCGGCGACCCAGGCGGCGCCCTCCCGGTCCGCGGCGGCCAGCAGGGCCGCGTCCGCGGCGACGTCGTGCCCGGCCAGCGGCCGGACCTGGTTGGTGACCTGGTGGGTCAGGTGCGGCCCGGTTACAGGTGAATGCCGCACTCGGTCTTGCCCATCCCCGCCCAGCGGCCACTGCGCGGGTCGGCGCCCTCTTCCACCCGCGCGGTGCAGGTGCGGCACCCGATGGACGGGTAGCCGTCGTAGACCAGCGGGTTGACCAGCACGTTGTTGGCCGCGATGTAGTCGTCGACCTCCTGCTGGGACCACTCCACGATCGGGTTGACCTTGACCATCTCGCGGCGGGCGTCCCACATGACGGCCCCGGTGTCGCTGCGGGCCTCGGTCTCCTCCCGCCGCACGCCGGTGATCCAGGCGTCGTAAGGCCCGAGCGCCTGCTCCAGCGGCACCACCTTGCGCAGGTAGCAGCACAGGTCCGGGTTCCGGCTGTACAGCCGCGGGCCCAGCTCGGCGTCCTGCTCCGCCACCGTGGTGGGCGGGGTCACGTTGATCAGGTTCACCGGGTAGACGGCCTGGACGGCATCGCGGGTCCCGATGGTCTCGGCGAAGTGGTAGCCGGTGTCCAGGAACAGCACGTCGATGTTGGGGACCTGCTGCGAGGCCAGGTGAATGATCACTGCGTCGGTCATCGACGAGGTGATGCACAGCCGGCGGCCGAACGTCTCCGCCGCCCAGGCGATGACGTCCTGCGCGGGCGCCCCGGCCAGGGTCCTGGCGGCGTCAGCGGCCAGCTTCTCCAGCGCGGAGTTCCCGCGCTGCGGCGCGGGGGAAGCCTGGCGGGGCAGCCCCAGCCAGGTCTGCCGGGCGTCGGCGGCGTTCACGCGGTCGCTCCTGCCTGCGCGGGTACTTCGGTGACGGCACGAGATCCGGCACAGCCTAGCGTCTGACCCCGCGCACCGTCAGGCAGCCCGCGAGTCTCCGCCGTACTGGGCACAAGGACTTCATGTCCACAGTAGGGCGAAAAAAACGGAACCGCACGCTCTGTCGCGAAAGTCACAATAGGACCTCCATGCCGCGGGGCTTCGGACATGTGACGCAACTAGCGGGTGGCTGAGCCTATTCCGGCCGCCTGCTCGCGCGGGCGGCCCGCTGGCGGGATACCCCGCCTCGCCCTGGCGAATCAGGTCGTCCCGGTCAGCCCTGGCGGACCCAGCCCTGGGGCGGCTCGGCCGGCTGGCGAGGCGGCTGGTGCTGGCAGTCGCACCACGACCCGCCCGGGCAGTCCTCGTGGAGTTGCTCCCGGCACGCGCGGCAGACCATAGGCCCATTATCGCCGCGCCCGGCCGGCCCGCCGCGGCCCGGCCGGGAACACACAACCGGCCCCGCCACCAGGTGGCGGGGCCGGGACGAGCTGGCGCGGCTGGCTCAGGCCGCGTTGGCGCGGCGCATCCGGCGGCGGCGCTCCGAGGCACGCTCATCCTCGTTCAGGCCGCCCCAGGTGCCGTACTTCTCCGGCCTGCTCAGCGCGTAGCTCAGGCACTCCGAGCGCACCGGGCAGGAGGCGCACAGGGCCTTGGCCTGCCGCTCGCGGATGTCGCGCTCGGGCTGGCGCTCGCCGTCCGGGCCGAAGAAGAGGACGACATCACGACCGCGGCACGCGGCGTCATCCTGCCAGCCCCAGTTAGGCCGTTGCATCAGGGCGGCCTGACGACGTACCTCAGACATGATTAACTCTCCTCAACCAGGTTGCCGTACATTCCTGCCAAGCGGAGTATGCGGGCGCCCTGGACGCATAGTTTGTCGCGCGATGTGGTTTTCCGTGCGATGCGGCATTCGCCCCGTCGCATGACACAACGCATGACAAAGCTGTGGTGTTCCCTGGGTGGATCGCGGGGGACTCGCGTGCTCATGGCCGCACCGCGTGAAGTCCGGGCCGCCAGACAATGATGCCATCTCCTGCTGCCGTCGCGCAGGCAGGATGGCGAATTGGCCCCGGCTTCTCACCGGGGCACGTGTCACGCCAAGTGATCATTAACTGGACAAGTCCGATCGTTGCCGCCACCATAGGCTTCATGTCGTCGTTCGACGCAGCCCCCCTGCCTCGCCTCGGTCAGGTGTTTTTCGACGTCAGAGGCAGCTCCCGGAGCATGCGCGTCAGCTGGTACGGCGACACCGGCGTGGCCGTGTTCAGCATCTGGCAGGGCGGCCGGTGCACCGGGACATTCCGGCTGCCGGTCGACGACCTGGCCCGGATGGTGGACACCCTGCGCGGCGGCCCCGACGGGGACCCGGGCGGCCAGCCGCACCCCGCTCCGGGCACCGCCGACCCCGGCTATCCCGAGCCCGGCTATCCCGAGCCCGCCTATCCCGAGCCCGGCTACCCCGATTCCGGGTATCCCGAGGCCGGCTACCCGGATTCCGGGTACCCCGAGCCGGCTGGCGCCTACGCGCCAGGTCCGCCGCCGCCCGGCCTGTCCGCTGCCGGCCAGCCGGGCCAGCCGGCTCCCGACCGGGCGGGCCCCGACCGGTCCGGCGCCGGCCGGGCAGGCCCCGAGCGGCCCGGCAGCGAGCGGCCCGGCCCCGACCGGCGTCCTGAGCGCCGCTCCTCGGGCGGGCACGCCGTGCAGGTCGATCCCGCCGACCCGCTCGGCCTGGGGCTGACCGACGACCCGGCGGCCGGCTACCGCGATTCCGGTTACCGCGATACCGGCTACCCCGAGATGAGCGACCCGTACGGCCCCTACGGTCCCGGTGACAGTGATCCCTACGGTCCGGCGGACGGCGGGCCGACCGATCCGGGGCGGTCCGGCTCGCAGCCCTACGGCCGTGAGTACCCGCGGGGCGGCCGCGCCGAGCCGGGTTATCCCGCCGATCCGGCTTATGGACCGCCCGATGCGGGCTATCGCGACGATCGCGAGCCCGAATATCCGGATGGCAGTCACCGTGACTATCCGCGCGGAGATCGTGACTATCCGCGCGGAGATACTGCCTATCCCCCGGCCGACCCCGGTTACCTGCCCAGTGGCGGGTCGCGTGATTTTGCACCCGGCGGCGCTCCTGACTATCTTCCGGACAGCCCGCGCCGGTCATCGGCGGATCACACGGCCCCGTATGAGTCGTGGTCCGGCCGGGATTCTGGTGCGCATTCCCCGGCGCAGGGATGGACGGACGACTATCGGGATGCCACGGACGGCGACTATGGGTACGCGCCGCCCGGCAGTGCCCGGCACTCGCGCTGAGCCAGGCGGTACGGTCAGCACTGGTGAGTCGGCACTCTGCTGCGCCAGCCCGGCACTCTTGAGTCAGCACCTCGAGTCAGCACGGAGCCAATAGCCGGCGCCACGGGCGCCGCTCGCCTGCCCCCGCCGCTTGTCTCCGCTCTGACCTGCCACAATGCAGGGGCAGAATGTTGTGACCGTGCCGTTTACTATGCTGAGGCACCTGGGGATACATTTACGGCGGGGGAAGGGGGATACGCAAGTGGCACAGAAGGTCTCAGTCACATTCGCGTGTGACTATGACTCGAAAGAGATTCCGGAAGGCGAGCACCTGACGCGTGCGTTCAGCCTCGACGGCCGGGACTATGAGATTGACCTCTGCGAGAAGCACAGTCAGAAGTTCGACGAGGTGCTCACGCGGTTCGCCGAGAAGGCCCGCCGGGTTACCGGGCGGGTCAGCCGCCCGAAGCGCCGGACGGCGGCGCACCGCCAGCGCAGCGCGGACATCCGCGCCTGGGCTAAGCGCAGCGGCATCAAGGTGAGCGATCGCGGCCGGATCCCGGCCCAGGTCATCGCCAAGTACGAGGCAAGCCACTAGCAGAACGGGGCAAGCCAGCAAGCAGGCTGCGGCAGTGCAGGAGTTGCCGCACCGGGCCCGGGTGGCCGGCATGATGCTGGCCACCCGGGCTCGTCTTGCTGGCATGATGCCGGACGCCCGGGCTTGTCTTGCCGGGCTCCGGCCAGCTCCCGCGGCTCAGGTCAGCGGGTGCCGGCCACCCGGGCTCACCGGTCCGGGATCCAGCGGGGCGTGGCCATCCGGGGCGAGGTGACCATCAGCCGCCGCCTGCGCGGCCTCCGGTGCGGTGCCGGCCGGAGGTGCGGCGGGGTCTGCCGGGACCGGCCCGACCACGGCCGCCAGGGCCTGCGAATTGGGCACGAACAGCACGCCCTCGGCGGTCTCCAGCTGCACGTAGGTGATGCTGATGTCGGTGACCGTGCCCTCCAGGATGCCGAACAGCGCCCCGGCCCGCAGCCGCACCCGGTCGCCGACCCGGAACGGCCGGGCGAACAGCAGGACCATGCCGGCGAACAAGTTGGCCAGGGACTGCTGCGCGGCAATGCCCAGCAGCACGCCGGTGACGGCGCCGCCGAGCACCAGCTGGCCGACCGGCACGCTGGCCAGGTTGAGCGCGATGACCAGGGCGGTGAAGATGCCGGCCAGCACCAGCGCGTACCGGGCGACGCCGGCGTGCGCGGCCCCGATGACCGGCTGCACCCAGGCCCGGACCTGGCCGGACAGGCCGAAGACCGCCGCGGTGCCGAACAGGAAGAAGGCCACCGCGCCGCAGTACTTGATCGCCGCCATGGTCGCCGGGTCGAGGGCGTGGCCGTGCCGGCCGAACTCCGCGGCGGCGAAACCGCAGCAGGCCAGCGCCAGCGCGATGATCGACCGCCAGGGCCGGGCCCGCGCTTTCACCCGGGCGACCTGCTGGGCCATGTCGAGCTGGCGGCGCTCGTGAAGATCCACGCCCCTACGCTATCCGCGCCCCGCCTGGCCTGAGCACGCGTGAGCCCGGAGGCCGCGGCCTCCGGGCTCACCTGCAGCTGGGTCAGGAACGGCAGGCTAGGACGCGCTGCCCAGGTTCATCAGCGGCTTGCCGACCGGCAGCACCACCGAGCCCTTCATCCCGTTGATCACCCCGGCCGCGGAGGTGTACCAGGCCACCAGGGCGGTCAGGACGCCGAGGTAGCCGCCCAGCTTGACGACCCCGCTGGAGCCCGCGAAGTTCCCGATGAACAGGAAGATCTCGGTCAGCTCCAGGGTCAGGAAGACGCCGAAGACCGCGCCGTTCACCTGCGTGGCGAAGATCATCATGTACGTGTTGAAGATGGCGAAGGCGAGCAGGATCCAGCCCAGGTCATGATCGGCCGCCGAGGCGGCGGTCGCGTGCGGGGCGACCAGCAGGGCCCACAGCCCCAGGCCGATCCAGAAGCCACCGTAAGTGGAGAAGGCTGTCGAACCGAATACGTTCCGGTTGCGGAATTCCCACATGCCTGCCAGCAGCTGGCAGAAGCCGCCGTAGGCGAGTGCGTAGCCGAGCCAGTCGCTGCCGGTAGAACTGCCCGCCCAGCCCGCGTTGACCGCGGACAGCAGGAATGTGGTCAGCGCGAACGCGGCGAGCCCGAGCGGAGCCGGATCAGCAATGCCACTGACTGCCTGCGCGACCGGAGCCGGCGCCGCAGCCGGAGCGTCATCGGTAGTGCTCACTAGCTTTCCTCCTGGGGGGATGGCCGCCGCGGCCGCGCGCTGATGGCCCGGGTCCGGACGGACACTCGGATAGGCGGGGGGAAGCGATGGCCGGGCAGGGCAGCAGGCCGGCCGGGCAGCAGATACCCGGATGCCGGAGACGAGCAGCCTGTTGCTCGGAGTACGAAAGCGGCCATTCGCAGCCTTCCCGTATCTTCACACCAGGCCCACCAGAACCAGGCAGAAGATGATGCCTTGAGGGTAACCCTGGTACCGGCCTTTGGGGAGGCCCAGTTTCTGCCCTCCGCACGGCTGTTCGCAGGTACGGGGCCGCGCGGACGCGATCGCGGCCGGCTAGACCGGGTCAGCCAGGGCCGCGGGGGCGCCGGCCAGGCGCAGCGCGCTGCCCAGGCCAGCCCGGGTGGCCAGGACGAAGATCCGGTCCCGGGCGGCCAGCCGGTAATCCTGGCGGGGCGCCCAGTCGACGGCCGGGGCCGCGGCCTGGCGCAGGCCGATGACCCGGATCGTGGACCGGTCGTGCACGTCGCCGAGGGCCTGCCCGGCCAGCTCCGAGCCCTCGCTGACCGCGACGTCGGCGATGACCAGCACGTGCCGGCCGACGGCGATACTGCGCAGGACCTGGTGATCCAGCATCGTGGCGGCGAAGACCGGGGCCGCCAGGTAGGAGACCGACCGGGAGATGGTGTTGCTGATGGTCTGCTGGACGCGCCGGGCCAGGTCGTCGTCGTAGAGCCGGACCACGACGCGCGGGGCCTCGGCCAGCGCCCGGGCGTGCAGCGCCGTCTCCAGGTTCACGATGTCACTGTTGGTGACCGAGACCAGCGCCTGGCAGGTGTCGATGCCCGCGGCCCGCAGCGTCTCCTCGCGGTGCGTCTCGCCGATGACTACCTTCAGGCCCAGCCGCCGGGCCATCGCCAGCCCGGCGGCGTCCTTGCTCTTGTCCACGCACACCACGTCGATGCCGAGGTCGTGCAGCTGGCCGACGATGCGGGTGCCGACATTGCCCAGGCCGGCCACGATCACGTGGTCACTGTAGGGGCGGTCGGCGCCGGCCACCGAGCCGGTCAGCCGGGCGCCGACCACGGCCGCGGTGACCAGCGGCAGGAAGGCCATGCCGTCGAAGGTCAGCAGGAACTGGGCGACCTTCTCCGCGGTCGACAGCTGCGGGCTGGTGACCGCGGTGCCGGCCGCGTCCAGGAAGGTCAGGTATAGCGCGTTGGGCAGCGAGAAGTGGCCAGCGGTGGCCAGCAGCGCGAATCCCAGCACCAGGATGCCGAGCAGCGCGCCGAAGGCGGCGCCGATCCGGTGCCCGAACAGCGAGCGGGCCAGCCGCGCCGCGGCGCGCAGCGGGTTGCGCCGCTGCCGCTCCAGGGGGTTGCGCGGGGTACCGTCGGCGACCGCCAGGACCAGGCCGGTGTCCGACTCGCCGGCCGGGCGCAGGTCCGGCTCGCCGTCGTCCGCGAGGGCGGCCAGCCCGCAGACGATGTGCGCGCGGCTGACGTCCTCGCGGCGGGCCACGTACAGCGTGCGGCCCTGCAGCCGGACGTGGCTGGGCGCCGGCTCGCCGAGGGCCGCAGCCACGAACGACGGCGCGGCCATCGCCGACTCCGACAGCACGGCGCAGTCAGCGAAGAAGGTCCGGATCCGCTCGCCGAGCCCGGTGTTGAAGATCGCGATCACCAGGCGCAGCTCGGGGTTGATCTCCTGGGCGCGCAGCGCGGCGTGAAAGTTGCCCAGGTCGTCCTGGTCCAGCAGGGCCAGGCCGCGGGCGCTGGCCAGCCCGGCATCCAGGAATGCCTGCCGGTCGGCCTCGGGGCGCTCCAGGATCTTGACGCCGGGCAGCTGGGCGAGCTGCGGGCCGTGGCTGTGCTTGGCCGAGCGCAGGATGACCGTGACCCGCTCGCCGTACCGGACGGTCAGTTCCTCGGCCATCCGGAAGGCCAGCGAGTCGCCGCCGCACACCACGAAATGATCACGCCGGCCACGCGGGCGCGGGGCAAGGGGCATATGCCAATTTTAGGGAGCCCGGTATGGCAAAAGCCGGGTAAAGGACGCGCGGCCGATATCGGTCAGATCACGGTCGCCTGCCGCCTGGCCCGGAACCTGCTGACCTGTGCCTAGGGCGAGGCAATGCGCCCGAGGGCCGCCGGCACCTGGGCGGCGGCCGCCCGGTCCAGCAGGAACAGCGTCTGCTGGCGGCCGCGCGCGCCGGCGGCCGGCACCTGGACCGGCCCGCCGCCGGACAGCGCCAGCCGGACCGCTGCGGCCTTGTCGTCGCCCGAGGCGATGATCCAGACGTCGCGCGCGGCGGTGATGGCCGGGCGGGTCAGGGACAGCCGCGTCGGCGGCGGCTTGGGGGCGCCGCGGACGGCCACCACGGTGCGCTCCAGCTCGTAGTTGGCCGGCAGGCCGGGGAACAGCGACGCGACGTGCGCGTCCGGCCCGATGCCGAGCAGCAGCACGTCGAACGACGGCACCGGGCCGTGGTCCTCGGGCCGCGCGGCGGTCCGCAGCTCGGCGGCGTACCGGCCGGCGGCGGCCTCGGGGCTGTCGCCGTCCGGCCCGCCGGCGGCGGGCATCGGGTGCACCCGCGCGGGGCTGATGTCGATGTGGTCGAGCAGCGCCTCGCGGGCCCCGGTCTCGTTGCGCTCCGGGTGTCCCGACGGCAGGAACCGCTCGTCGCCCCACCAGATGTCCACCCGCCGCCAGTCGATGGCGTCCCTGGCCGGGGCGGCGGCCAGCTCGGCCAGCACCCGGGTGCCGATCCGGCCGCCGGTCAGCACCAGCGAGGCGCTCGCGCCGCCCGCGCAGGCGTCGACCAGCCGGGTGACCAGCCGCGCGGCCACGGCCTTGGCTAGCAGCTCGGCGTCACGGTGCACGAGTACCTGCGGGGCGCTGAT
The DNA here is from genome assembly GCA_035763085.1 of Streptosporangiaceae bacterium. Taxonomy (GTDB): domain Bacteria; phylum Actinomycetota; class Actinomycetes; order Streptosporangiales; family Streptosporangiaceae; genus DASUBV01. The sequence goes on from DASUBV010000099.1 coordinate 32,377, forward strand.
GGCGCTACCGCCCTTCAGTCATGGCGCAGGTCGCGGCCAGCGTCTCGCCGTAGATCTCGTCCGGGTTCAGCCGCCGCAGCTCCTCCGACAGCAGGTCGGCCGTGTCGCGCCGGTGCAGGGCGACGTGCCGGTCGGGCTGGCCGGGACGGCTCAGGGTCGCGACCCGGCCGTCGGGGCGGCTGATGGAGATCTCGCCGTCATCGACGGTGAACGACACCTCGGTGATGCCGGGCCCGTCGGACAGCTCCCGCCGGAACGGCACCGCCAGCCGGCTGGACAGCCAGCCGGTCAGCAGGTCAGCGCTGGGGTTGTTGGTCTCGGCCGCGACCGTGCCGCCGTAGATGATGTCGTCGGTCTGGTCCACGGTGGCGGCCAGCAGGGACCGCCACGGAGTGGCCCTGGTCCAGGCCAGGTCGGTGTCGCCGGGCCGGTAGGCCGAGGCCAGCGTGGCCAGCGTGATGCCGCAGTTGCCCGACGACGCCGAGTCGGTGACCCGCCGCTGGGCCAGCACGCCCAGCGGCTCGGCCGAGGGCACGTCCGGGCCCTCGCCCGGCCACCAGGTGACCACCGGGGTGTCGGGGACCAGCAGCGGCATGACCACCGAGTCCGGGTGCAGGCTCATCGGCCCGTGCAGCCGCAGCAGCACCGTCTGCCCGGCGGCGCCGTCGCCGGAGCGGATCTCGGCGTCCAGCCGGGACGGCCCGCCCGCGCCGCGGCTGATCACCGCCAGCATCCGGCACGGGTGCTCGCGGCCGGCCTGGGTGGCGGCCCGCACCGCGTCATGCTGGCGCGACTCGTCGGTCATGATGATCAGGTTGAGCACCACGCCGGTGGTAGGCCCGCCGAGCTGGTCCCTGGCCCTGGTCAGGGCGCCGCGCACCGCGCCGGTCGTGGTGTCGGTCAGGTCGATGATCATTCGGCTTCTTCCAGTCTGTCGTGACTACAGCCGCCGCCAGGCGCGGCCGTCGCGGGCCAGCAGCGCGTCGGCGCTGGAGGGGCCCTGCGTGCCGGCCGGGTACTGCTCCGGCTTGTCGTGGCTGGCCCAGAACTTCTCGATCGGGTCGAGGATCTGCCAGGACAGCTCGACCTCCTCCTGGCGCGGGAACAGCGGCGGGTCGCCGATGAGCACGTCGAGCAGCAGCCGCTCGTAGGCCTCGGGGCTGGACTCGGTGAACGACTCGCCGTAGGCGAAGTCCATGTTCACGTCGCGGACCTCCATGGCCGAGCCGGGCACCTTGGAGCCGAACCTGACCGTCACGCCCTCATCCGGCTGGACCCGGATCACCAGGGCATTCTGGCCCAGCTCCTCAGTGTCGGTGGCGGTGAACGGCAGGTGCGGGGCGCGCTGGAACAGCACCGCGATCTCGGTCATCCGGCTCGGCAGCCGCTTGCCGGTGCGCAGGTAGAACGGGACGCCGGCCCAGCGCCTGGTGTCGATGGTCAGCCGGATCGCGGCGTAGGTCTCGGTGACCGAGTCCGGCGCGATCCCGTCCTCCTCCAGGAACCCGGGCACCTCGATGCCGCCCTGCCAGCCGGCGGAGTACTGGCCGCGGGCGGTGCCGACCGCCAGGTCCTCGGGGATCTTGACCGCCGACAGCACCTTCTCCTTCTCCGCCCGCAGCGAGTTGGCCGAGAACGAGACCGGCTCCTCCATGGCGGTCAGGGCCAGCAGCTGCAGCAGGTGGTTCTGGATGACGTCGCGGGCCGCGCCGATGCCGTCGTAGTAGCCGGCCCGGCCGCCGATGCCGATGTCCTCGGCCATGGTGATCTGCACGTGGTCGACGTAGCCGCGGTTCCAGATCGGCTCGAACAGCGAGTTGGCGAACCGCAGCGCCAGCAGGTTCTGGACCGTCTCCTTGCCCAGGTAGTGGTCGATCCGGAACACCGCGTGCGGCGGGAACACGGCGCTGAGCATGCGGTTGAGCTCCTGGGCGCTGGCCAGGTCGTGCCCGAACGGCTTCTCGATGACCACCCGGCGCCACGGCTTGCGGCTGTCTGTCTCCGGCGGGGTGGACAGGCCCGAGCGCTTGAGCTGCGCGACGACCTGGGGGAACGCCTTGGGCGGCACCGACAGGTAGAAGGCGTAGTTGCCGCCGGTGCCGCGCTCGGCGTCGAGCTCGGCCACGGTCTGCGCGAGCCGGTCGAACGCCGCGTCGTCGGCGAACTCACCGGGCACGAAGCGCACGCCCTCCTGCAGCTGCTGCCAGACGTCCTCGCGGAACGGGGTGCGCGCGTGCGCCTTCACCGCGTCGTGGGTGACCTGGGCGAAGTCCTGGTGCGCCCAGTCCCGGCGGGCGAAGCCGACGAGCGAGAAGCCGGGCGGCAGCAGCCCCCGGTTGGCCAGGTCGTAGATGGCCGGCAGCAGCTTCTTGCTGGCCAGGTCGCCGGTGACGCCGAACAGGACCAGCACGCACGGGCCCGCGACCCGGGGGATCCGCCGGTCTCGCGGGTCGCGCAGCGGATTGGGGATCATTCGGGGTCCTCCGAGGGTGAAAGAGGCGGTCGCGGCCGTCATCGGCCGCTGGCCTCGCCCATGCCGGTCTTGATCGTCTCCAGCAGCTGGTTCCAGGAGACGGCGAACTTGTCGACGCCCTCGTCCTCCAGCGTCTGCACGACCTCGTCGTAGCTGACGCCAGCCGCGGCCAGCTTCCCGAAGTAGGCCCGCGCCTGGTCGTAGCTGCCCCGCACCGTGTCGCCGCGCAGCTCGGCATGGTCGGCGACGTCGCGGATGGTCGCCTCCGGCATGGTGTTCACCACCCCCGGCGCGACCAGGTCGGTGACGTACATGGTGTCCGGGTACTCCGGGTTCTTGGTGCTGGTGGAGGCCCACAGCGGCCGCTGCGGCCGCGCGCCGCGCGCCTCCAGCGCCCGCCACCGCGCGGTGTCGGTCTTGCGCTCGTACAGCTCGTAGGCCAGCCGGGCGTTGGCGACCGCCGCCTGGCCGCGCAGCGCCAGCGCCTCGGGCGTGCCGATCTTGTCCAGCCGCTGGTCCACCTCGGTGTCCACCCGGCTGACAAAGAACGAGGCCACCGAGGCCAGTCCGGCAATGTGCTCGTCGGAGGCGGCCTCCAGCCCGGCCATGAACGCGTCGATGACCTCGCTGTAGCGCTCCAGCGAGAAGATCAGCGTGAAGTTGACGCTGATGCCCTCCGACAGCGCCCGGGTGATGGCGGGCAGCCCCGCGCGGGTGGCCGGGATCTTGATGAACAGGTTAGGCCGGTCCACCAGCCACCACAGCGCCCGCGCCTCGGCCACCGTCCTGGCGGTGTCCCTGGCCAGCCGCGGGTCCACCTCGATCGAGACCCGGCCGTCCACGCCGCCGGAGGCGTCATAGGCCGGCCGCAGCACGTCGCACGCCCACCGGATGTCGCGCGTGGTCACCGCGCGGGAGGCCTCCTCGAGGCTGACCCCGCGGACGCCCAGGTCGCGCAGCTGCTCGTCGTAGGCGGTGCCCTTGGACATCGCGCTGGCGAAAATCGTCGGGTTGGAGGTCACGCCCACCACGTGGAAATCACGCATCAGCGCGGCCAGGTTTCCGGTCGTCAGCCGCTCCCGGCTGATGTCGTCGAGCCAGACCGCCACGCCCAGCGCGCTCAGCTGGCCGAGCCTGTCCTCACCCTGCGTCGTCATGACTGTCACTCCTTAGTACGTGCTAGCGGGCGTCCGGGCCGGACTGCGGCGGGACGTCCTGCTGCGAGGCGCCGGGCACGGGCCCGGTGGCCTCCTGCGACCGCCGTGCCCGGTCCAGGCTGGCCAGGGCCTTCTGGGTCAAATGCTCGTCGGTGATGCCGAATTCCTCATACAGCCGCTGGTAGTCGGCTGAGGCGCCGAAATGCTCGAGGCTGACGCTGTCGCCCAGGTCACCGGTGAACTGCCGCCAGCCGAGGGCGATGCCGGCCTCGATGCTGACCCGGGCCCGCACCGCCGGCGGCAGGACCGACTCGCGGTAGGCCTGATCCTGCTCGGCGAACCACTCCACGCACGGCATCGACACCACCCGGGTGGGGATGCCGCGAGCCTGCAGCGTGTCCCGCGAGGCCAGCGCGATCTGCACCTCGCTGCCGGTGCCGATGAGGATGACCGCGGGGCTGCCGCCGTCGGCCTCGGCCAGCACGTAGCCGCCGCGGGCGGTGCCCGCCGCGCTGGCCAGCCTGCCCGCCGACCGGTCGAGCACCGGGACGCCCTGCCGGGTCAGGGCCAGCCCGGCGGGCCGGTCGGTGTGCTCCAGGATCGTCTGCCAGGCCACGGTCGTCTCGTTGGCGTCGGCCGGGCGGACGATGTCCAGGCCGGGGATGGCGCGCAGCGCCCACAGTGTCTCGACCGGCTGGTGGGTCGGCCCGTCCTCGCCCAGCCCGATCGAGTCGTGGGTCCAGACGAAGATGGACGGCTGCTTCATCAGCGCCGCCAGCCGCACCGCGCCCCGCATGTAGTCGCTGAACACCAGGAACGTGCCGCCGTAGGGCCGGGTCAGCCCGTGCAGCGTGATCCCGTTCAGGATGGCCCCCATCCCGTGCTCGCGGACGCCGAAGTGCAGCGTGCGGCCGTAGGGGTTGCCGGGGAACATCTCGGTCTGGTGCTCGGTGGGGATGAAGGACGGCTCGCCCTTCATCGTGGTGTCATTGCTGCCGGCCAGGTCGGCCGACCCGCCCCACAGCTCCGGCAGGACCGGGGCCAGCGCGGCCAGCACCTGGCCCGAGGCGGCCCGGGTGGCGATGCCCTTGGCGCTGGGCTCGAACTGCGGCAGCGCGCTGGTCCAGCCGTCGGGCAGGCGGCGGGCGGCCAGCCGGTCCAGCAGCGCCCGGCGGCCGGGATTGGCCGCCGTCCAGGCGGCGAACCGCTCGTCCCATTCGGCGTGCAGCAGCTTGCCCCGGTCGGCCACCTGGCGGGCGTGCGCCACCACCTCGTCCTCGACCGGGAAGTCGACCGCCGGGTCGAAGCCGAGGATCTCCTTGGTCGCGGCCACCTCGTCGGCGCCCAGCGCCGCGCCGTGCGCCGCGCCGGTGTTCTGCTTGTGCGGCGCGGGCCAGCCGATGATCGTCCGCAGCGAGATCAGCGACGGTCGGCCGGTCTGCTCCCGGGCGTTCCGGAAGGCCTGGTCCAGCGCCTCCACGTCCTCGGAGTAGCCGGTCTCGTGCCGCCAGCCGACCCGCTGGACATGCCAGCCATAGGCCTCATACCGGGCGCAGACATCCTCGGACTTGGCGATGCTGGTGTCGTCCTCGATGGAGATCGTGTTGTCGTCGTACAGCACGATCAGGTTGTCCAGCTGCTGGTGGCCGGCCAGCGAGCAGGCCTCGTGGCTGATGCCCTCCTCAAGGTCCCCGTCCGAGCAGAACACGTAGATGTGGTGGTCAAACGGGCTGGTGCCGGGCTCGGCATCCGGGTCCAGCAGGCCCCGCTCGCGGCGGGCGGCCATGGCCATGCCCACGGCCATGCTGATGCCCTGGCCCAGCGGGCCGGTGGTCGCCTCGACCCCCGGCGTCAGCCAGTGCTCGGGGTGGCCGGGGGTCTTGCTGCCCCAGGTCCGCAGGGCCTTCAGGTCATCGAGCGTCAGCCCGTAGCCCGACAGGTAGTCCTGGATGTAGAGGGTGAGGCTGGAGTGGCCGCAGGACAGCACAAAACGGTCCCGGCCGAGCCAGCCGGCATCGGACGGGTCGTGCCGCATGATGCGCTGGAACAGCAGGTACGCCGCCGGGGCCAGGCTCATCGCGGTGCCCGGGTGCCCGTTTCCGGTCTTCTGCACCGCGTCCATGGCCAGCACCCGGATCAGGTCCACGGCGCGCCTGTCAGTCTGTGACCAATCCAGCGCCGCGGGCGTGTCGCTGCTCACGTTGGCTCAGGCCCCCTCAGTAGTTAGCGGACATCGGAAAAACCCTATCCCTGCCGGTTCCCCGTTATCCCCGCGCGGCTGTGAACCGCAGCTGAAGCCGCCGCGGAACCAGTGACAGGAACTCGCGGAGCTGGCCAATTCTTCCGCGGGCGCCGCCCGCGCCGGCAGCTGGGCCGGGGCGGCGGGGCGAGGGCTGTGCCGCCTACGCTTTCACCCGGGCCGGGGCGGTCGCGGGCAGCGCGGCCCGCTCGCGCAGCGCGAAGGGCAGGAACAACACGGCGAGCCAGATGGCCGCCGCGCCGGTCTCGTGGACCCAGACCAGGCCGGCCGGCAGCCCGCTGAAGTACTGCGCGTAGCCGACCACGCCCTGGAGCCCGATCAGGGCGGCCACCAGCCAGCCCAGCCGGACCGCGCGCCGCGGTGCCGCCGTCAGCCGCATGGCGATGATCAGCCCCACCAGCAGCGCGCCCAGGAACCAGCCGATGTCGGCGTGGAACTGGGTCACGCCGACCTGGGGCAGCGGGTAGCGCGGCACGTCCGCGGCGCCGGCCAGCGGCCCGGTCCCGGTCACCACCGTGCCGGCCGTCATCATCAGCGCGACGGCGGCGATCACGCCCAGCGCGAACCCGCGGACCAGCCGGGGGACCAGCGGCCGGGCCGGCCCGGTGCCTTCCTGGCACCGGACATACAGCGCCACGGCTGCCGCCACCGGGGCCATCGAGGCCACGAAGTGCACCGAGACCCAGCCCGGGTTGAGCTTGGTCAGCACCACGATGCCGCCCACCACCGCCTGCACGACGATGCAGCCGGGCTGCGCCGCGGCCAGCCAGACCAGGTCGCGGCGGCGGCCCGCGCCGGCGACCGGGCGGAATTGCCAGGCGGCCACGGTGACCAGCACCGCGATCACGAAGATCGCGACGGTCACCAGTCGGTTGCCGAACTCGATCCACTGGTGGACCAGCGACTCGCCGCCGCTGCCGCCGGCGGCCAGGTCATGAGCTGAGCACCGCGGCCAGTCCGAGCAGCCCAGCCCGGACTGGCTGAGCCGCACCGCCGCGCCGCTCAGGATGATTACCACCGAGATCACGATGCCGGCCAGCGCGAGCCGTCGCATGGCGGCGGGCGAGGGTGCCAGCACCGCGCGAGCCAGGGCGCGCAGCCGGGCGCGCCAGCCAGCGCCTTCCAGCCCGGCGACGGCGGGAACGGCGGCCGGGTTCGGGGGAGCAAGATGGCCGGACACGACCCCCATCGTAGGAGCACCCTGCCGCGGCCGGCAGGCCGGCTGCGGCCTACTCCCAGCGGAAGGTGCGCGCGGCGACGATGATGGTCACGGCCGCCCAGGCCAGCAGGACCAGCAGGTCGGTCGCGGGCAGGCCCGCGCTGTGCGCGAGCGTGCCGCGCAGCCCGTCGGCCAGCGCCCCGGCCGGCAGCAGCTTCAGCACCGGCACGATCCCCTCGGGGAACCGGGCCAGCGGGAACACCAGCCCGCCGATCCCCAGCATGACCAGGTACAGCAGGTTGGCCGCGGCCAGCGTCGCCTCGGCCCGCAGCGTGCCGGCCAGCAGCAGGGCCAGCCCGCTGAAAGCGGCCGTCCCGGCCAGCACCAGCAGCACCGCCGAGGCTAGGCCCGCCGCGCTGGTATGCGGCCGCCAGCCCAGCGCCGCGCCGATGCCCGCGATCACGATGAACTGACCGGCCTCGACGGCCAGCACGGTCAGCGTCTTGGCGCCGATGAGCCCGCCGCGCGACAGCGGCGCGGCGCCCAGCCGCTTGAGCACGCCGTAACGGCGCTCGAAGCCGGTCGCGATGGCCTGGCTGGTGAACGCGGTGGACAGCACGGCCAGGGCCAGGATGCCGGGCACCACGAAGTTGATCCGGCTGCCGGCGATGTTGACCAGCGGCTCATGGCCGAAGGCGAGCAGCAGCAGCACCGGGATGATCAGGGTCAGCAGCAGCTGCTCGCCGTTGCGCAGCATCATCCGCAGCTCGAGGCCGGCCTGGGCAGTGATCATCCGCGGCAGCGGCGCGGCGCCCGGCGCGGGAGCGGGCCAGCTGCCGGCACCGGCCTGCCCGGCGCTGGCCGGGCCGGGAACAGTGGTCATGAGCGCAGCTCCCGTCCGGTCAGCTCGAGGAAGACATCCTCCAGGGTGCGGCTCTCGATCCGCAGGCTCTGGGCCAGGATGCCGTGATCGGCGCACCACGCCGTGACGGCGGCCACCAGCTGCGGGTCGACACCGCCGTGGACCTCCACCATGTAGTGCCCGGCCGGCGACTCCTTGGCCGTGCTGCCGGGCGGCAGCGCGGCCACCAGGGCGTCGGTGTCCAGGCCGGGCTCGGCGCGGAACCGCAGCTGCCCGGACGAGCCGCACAGCTCCGTCAGCGTGCCGGCCACCGCGACCTGGCCATGGTCGACGATCACGATGTGGTCGGCCAGCCGCTCGGCTTCCTCCATGTAATGCGTGGCCAGGATCACAGTCGTGCCCGCCGCCCGCAGGCTCTCGATCAGCTCCCAGGTCGCGTGCCGGGCCTGCGGGTCCAGGCCCGCGCTCGGCTCGTCCAGGAACACCAGCTCCGGCCGGCCGATGATCGCGGCGGCCAGCGACAGCCGCTGCTGCTGGCCGCCGGACAGCCGCCGGAACGCGGTCCGCGCGCTGGCGGCCAGGCCCAGCCGGCCCAGCAGCTCACCGGGATCGAGCGGGCGGGCGTAAAACCCGGCCTGGGTGCGCAGGTACTCCGCGGCCCGGACGGCGGGCGGTATCCCGCCGGACTGCAGCATCACGCCGACGCGCGGCTTCAGCTCGCGGGCGTCGCGGACCGGGTCGAGCCCGAGCACCCGCACGGTGCCCGCGTCCGGCCGCCGGTAGCCCTCGCACGTCTCGATCGTGGTCGTCTTGCCGGCCCCGTTCGGCCCGAGGATGGCGGTGACCTGCGCGCGCGCAGCGGTCAGCGACAGGCCGTCGACCGCGGGCGTGCCGGCGTATCTCTTGACCAGGCCGTGGATCTCGACGGCCGGAGCGCTGCTCACGGTGGGAAGTCTAGGGTTGCGCGGCGGTAGTCGCGCCCGCCGGGCCGGCCCGCAATGCCGGGAAGGCGTGCCAGACTGTCCGGGTGACATCGGTCAGGGAACGGCGGTCCGGCCGCGTCCTGGTCCTGGACCCCCGGGAGCGGATCCTGCTGCTGCAGGGCTTTGACCCCGCCGCCCCCGGCTACCGGTTCTGGTTCACCATCGGCGGCGGCGCCGAGCCCGGCGAGTCGCTGGCCCAGGCCGCGGCCAGGGAGCTGCGCGAGGAGTCCGGGATCCGCGCCGAGCCGGCCGCGCTCGGCCAGCCGGTCTGGCGCCGGACCGCCCGCTTCAGCTACGACGGCCAGCCCTACCGCCAGCAGGAGGAGTATTACCTGCTGCGCACCGGCCCGGTCGAGGTCACCCTGGACGGGCTGGAGGACGGCGAGCGGGCCACGGTCACGGCGCACCGCTGGTGGGCCATCGGGGAGCTGATCAGCTCGGGCGAGCCGTTCGTCCCGCCCGAGCTGCCCGCCATTCTCGCGAGCCTGAACGGCGGCGAGCCGCCCCGCTAGCCGCGCACGAACCGGGCCAGCTGCTCGGCCTGCTCGAGCCGGCTCGGCTCGTGCACGTACATCATGTGACCGGCCTCGAAGTAGCTGAACTCGATGTTGCCGGCCAGCTCGGCGGGGATGGCCAGGTGCGCGAAGGTGTGCTCGGCCGCGAAGTACGGGGTCGCCCCGTCGTAGTAGCCGCAGTCCACGTGCACCCGCATGTGCGGGTTGGTGCGCATCGCCGCCGCCAGCTTGCCGGCCACGTACAGGTGCGCGCCCTCGAACTCCTTGTAGGACCACGGGTGCACCCGGCTGGTCAGTACCTCATACGGCAGGTCGGACTGGTACTCCAGCTCGCCGCGCACGTAGTGGTTCAGCGCCGCCGCGTACGGGCCGGTGATGGCGTCGATGGACGGGTCGCTGGACCACTGCTCCTTGCCGTAGTCGGCCTCCCAGCCGGTGAACCGCCCGTCGATGCGGCCCACCGTCTGGCGCCGGGAGCGCAGCAGCTCGGTGAAGAAGCGGATGTGCTCGGGCCGCAGGTTGACCCGGTCCACGTAGTCAGCAGACAGTCCGGTCAGAGCGGCGATCCGCTCGACCGCCTCGCTCCGCTCCGCGGCGCTCAGCCGCGAGCCCCGGCCCAGCGCCCAGACGTAATCCCGCGCCGCGTACTCCTCCGCCTCGTCGAGCACCTCGCGCAGCGGCCGGTCGCCGTGCAGGCCGTGGTAATGCGCGATCGCCGCGTAGGTCGGCAGGTAGTAGACGTAGGCGTCGTCGTTGCCGTCGTTGAACTCGGCCGTCCCGCCGTCCAGGTAGCAGGACACCAGCATCAGGCCGTTGAGGTACATCCCGTAGCGTTCCTGCAGGTGCCGGGCCAGCGCGCTGGCCCGGGTGGTCCCGTAGGACTCCCCGCACAGGTACTTGGGCGACATCCACCGGTCGCCGCGGGTGGTCCACAGCCGGATCACCTCGCCGACCGACTCGATGTCGGCGGTGAACCCGTGGAACTCGGCCGGCTTGCCGCCGCTGACCGCGCGCGAGAAGCCGGTCGACACCGGGTCGATGAACACCAGGTCGGAGTGGCGCAGCAGGGTCTGCGGGTTGTCCCCGATCCCGTAGGGGGGCGCCGCCAGGTCGCCGGCATCGCCCATCAGCACCCGGCGCGGGCCGAGCAGCCCCAGGTGCAGCCAGACGCTGGAGGAGCCGGGCCCGCCGTTGAAGGCGAAGGTGACCGGCCGGCTGGCCGGGTCGGCGTCGTCCAGCGTGTAGGCCACCACGAACACCTCGGCGGTGGCCTTGTTGCCGCTGAACGCCTCGTCGGCGATCTGCTCCTTGCGCAGCACGATGCGGCCCGCGGTCACCGTGTACCGCAGCGGTGCCCCGTCAATGCTGATCTCGTGGCGGGTGACGACGAGATCGTCTTTCGGCTCCTCGGCCTTGTCGGCCGCCGTGGCGGCGTTCTGTTCCCGGGCGGCGTCGCTGGGCGCATCATCGGTCATGGCAGGAAGACTAATGATCAGCTAATCCCGCTGTCAGGACCGGCCGGGAACTATTTTGGCCGGTTACGCGGTGACCGGCTCCGGGCTGCGCGCGGCGGCCACCAGGGCCCGGAACAGGCTCAGGTCCTCGCCCGCCTCCGGATGCCACTGCACCGCCACCGCGAACGGGTGCCGGGCCGGGTCCAGCTCGGCGGCCTCGATCGTGCCGTCGGTGGCCCACGCCGTCGCGGCCAGCCCGTCGCCTAGGCGGTCCGCGGCCTGGTGGTGATGGGTCGGGACCACGACCGGCAGGTGGTCGGTCAGGTCGGTGCGGTTCAGGATTGAGGCCAGCCGGCTGCCCGGCGCGACGGCCACCTCGTGCGCGCCGTAGCCGCCCGGCTCCGGTGAGTGCCCGTCGTGGCCGACCACGTCCGGCAGGTGCTGGTGCAAGGTGCCGCCCAGGGCGACGTTCATCACCTGCATGCCGCGGCAGATGCCCAGCACCGGCAGCCCGCGCTCCAGCGCGACCCCGAGCAGGGCCAGCTCGGCCTCGTCCCGGTCGGCGCGGGCGGGCCCGCAGCTCGGGTCGCGCTCCGCGCCGTATCGGGCCGGGTCGATGTCCCCGCCCCCCGACAGCACCAGCCCGTCCAGCCGCCTGGCGGCCGCCTCGATGCCGGGCATCGGCGGCAGCAGCACCGGGATCGCGCCCGCCTCCGCCACGCGCAGCGCGTACCGCTCGGGCAGCAGCACGGCGGGCAGGTCCCAGGTACCCCAGCGGGCCTGCTCGCGGTATGCGCTGATGCCGATCAGCGGTGGGCCGCCAGGCCGGTCCCCGATGTCAGTCATGTCGCCGCCTCCCATCGCCTAGCAGGCTACAACGGTGTCACATAGGCACCGCTGATGCCGCCGTCTACCAGGAACGAGGACGCGGTCATGAACGAGGCGTCGTCGCTGGCCAGGAAGGCTACCGCCGCCGCGATCTCCTCCGGCTCACCGAACCGGCCCATCGGCACGTGCACCAGCCGGCGGGCGGCCCGCTCCGGGTCCTTGGCGAACAGCTCCTGCAGCAGCGGCGTGCTGACCGGCCCCGGGCACAGGGCGTTGACCCGGATGCCCTCGCGGGCGAACTGCACGCCGAGCTCGCGGGTCATGGCCAGCACCCCGCCCTTGGAGGCGGTGTAGGAGATCTGCGAGGTCGCGGCGCCCAGCACGGCCACGAACGAGGCCGTGTTGATGATGGACCCCTTGCCCTGCCGCTGCATGTGCGGGATGACGTACTTGCAGCACAGGTAGACCGACGTCAGGTTGACCTCCTGCACCCGGCGCCAGGCCTCGATGCCGGTGCTCAGGATCGAGTCGTCCTCGGGCGGCGAGATGCCGGCGTTATTGAAGGCGATGTCGACCCGGCCCAGCCGGCGCACCACCTCGTCGAACAGTCCCGACACCTGCTCCTCGCTGGCCACGTCGGCAGCCAGGAACACCCCGCCGGCCTCGTCGGCGGCCGCCTTGCCGGCGCTCTCGTCGATGTCCACGGCCACCACCCGCGCGCCCTCCGCCGCGAAGCGCCGCACGGTGGCCAGCCCGATGCCGCTGCCCGCGCCCGTTACTACCGCAACCCGGTCCGTCAGCCGATCCACGCTCATGACTCCTCAGTCGAGATGAACACATTCTTGATGTCGGTAAACGAGTCCAGGGCGTCCGGGCCCAGCTCCCGCCCGAGCCCGGACTGCTTGAACCCCCCGAACGGGGTCCAGTACCGGACCGAGGAATGCGAGTTGACCGACAGGTTGCCGGCCTCCACCGCCCGCGACACCCGGATGGCCCGGCCCACGCTGCCGGTCCAGATCGAGCCGGACAGCCCGTAGGGCGTGTCGTTGGCGATCGCGATCGCCTCGGCCTCGTCGGCGAACGGCGTGACCGTCACCACCGGCCCGAACACCTCCTCGGTGAAGGCGGGGGAGCTGGCGTCGGCCGGCGCCAGCACCGTCGGCGGGTACCAGAACCCGGCCCCGGACGGCGCGCTGCCGCGGAAGGCGACCGGCGCGCCGTCGGGCACGTAGGAGGCCACCCGGTCCCGGTGCGCTGCCGTGATCAGCGGTCCCATCTGCGTCCCGGCCTGCGCCGGGTCGCCGACCAGCACCCCCCGGACAGCCGGCTCCAGCAGTTCCATGAACCGGTCGAAGACCGCGGCCTGGACCAGGATCCGGGACCGGGCGCAGCAGTCCTGGCCGGCGTTGTCGAACACCGCGTACGGGGCGGTGGCCGCGGCCCGCTCCAGGTCGCAGTCGGCGAACACGATGTTGGCGCTCTTGCCGCCCAGCTCCAGGGTGACCCGCTTGACGGTCTTCGCGCAGCCCGCCATGATCTGCCGGCCGACCTCGGTGGACCCGGTGAACACGATCTTGCGGACAGCCGGGTGGTCGACCAGCCGCTGCCCGGCCACGCTGCCCCGGCCCGGCAGCACCTGGAGCACGTTCTCGGGCAGGCCCGCGGCCAGCGCCAGCTCGCCGATCCGCATCGCGGTCAGCGGGGTGATCTCGGCCGGCTTGACCACCACGGTGTTGCCGGCCGCCAGCGCGGGCGCCATGCCCCAGGCCAGGATCGGCATCGGGAAATTCCACGGGACGATCAGGCCCACCACGCCCAGCGGCTCGTGAAAGGTGACGTCCAGGCCGCCGGCCACCGGGATCTGCCGGCCGGCCAGCCGCTCGGGCGCCGCGGCGTAGTACTCCAGTACGTCGCGGACCTGCCCGGCCTCCCAGGTGGCCGACCCGACGGGGTGCCCGGAACCAGCCACTTCCAGCGCGGCCAGCTCATCGACGTGCGCGTCGACCTCGGCGGCGAACCGGCGCAGCAGCCGGGCCCGGTCGCCGGGCGCCACCTCGCGCCAGGCCGCCTGCGCGGCGACGGCCCGCTCGACGGCGGCGTCAGCCGCCTCGACGGTGGCCAGGTCGATGGTGCGGACCGGCTGCTCGGTGGCCGGGTTGATGACGGTGTACTGAGTGACGTCAGGCATGGCTCGCTTCTCGCTCGTGCTGGGGTGCGCCGTTCCGTTTTGTCGAAATGCCGTGGCTACAGGCGCTCGAAGCAGCGCCGCAGTTCCCAGTCGGTGACCGCCGCGTCGAAGGCGGTCAGCTCGACCCGCGCGTAGTTGGCGTAGTGCGCGATGACCGCATCGCCGAAGGCGGCCGCGGCGACATCGCTGGCCTCCCACAGCTGCAGGGCGTCGCGCAGCGTGTGCGGGACCCGGACGCTGTCGTCCGCGTAGGCATTGCCGGCGCAGGCCGGCTCGAGGGGCAGCTCGCTGTCGATGCCGTGCAGGCCGGCGGCGATCATCGCGGCGACCGCCAGGTAGGGGTTGACGTCGCCGCCGGGCGTGCGGTTCTCCGGGCGCAGCGAGGAGCCGTGGCCGACCAGCCGCAGCGCGCAGGTGCGGTTGTCGACGCCCCAGCGCACGGCCGTGGGCGCGAAGCTGCCCGGCACGTAGCGCTTGTAGGAGTTGATGTTGGGCGCGTAGCACAGGGTGAGCTCGCGCATCGCGGCCAGCTGCCCGGCCAGGAAGTGCTCGCCGGCCTTCGACAAGCCGTGCGGCCCGTCGCCGGCCAGCACCGGGCGGCCCGCCTCGTCGCGCACCGACAGGTGGATGTGGCAGGAGTTGCCCTCACGGGCGTCGGGCTTGGCCATGAACGTGATGCTCATGCCCTCTTGCGCGGCGATTTCCTTGGCCCCGGTTTTGTAGATCGAGTGGTTGTCGCAGGTCGTCAGGACATCGGCATAACGGAATGCGATCTCATGCTGGCCCAGATTGCACTCGCCCTTGGCCGACTCCACGTACATCCCGGCGTCGGCCATGCTGTTGCGGATGCGGCGCAGCAGCGGCTCGATACGCGAGGTGCCCAGGATGGAGTAGTCGACGTTGTACTGGTTGGCCGGGGACAGGTCGCGGTAGCCGCGCTCGGCGGCCTGCTCGTAGGTGTCGGCGTAGACGACGAACTCCAGCTCGGTGCCGGCCAGCGCGGTCCAGCCGCGGTCGGCCAGCCGCCGCACCTGGCGCTGCAGGATCTGCCGCGGCGAGGCGGCCACCGGCGTGCCGTCCAGCCAGGTCAGGTCGGCCAGCACCAGGGCGGTGGCCGGGTGCCAGGGCATCCGGCGCAAGGTGGCCAGGTCGGGCCGGAGCACGAAGTCGCCGTAGCCGGTCTCCCACGAGGACATGTCGTAGCCGCCGACGGTGTTCATGTCGACGTCCACGGCCAGCAGGTAGTTGCAGCCCTCGGAGAAGTTCTGCGCGACGTCGTCGAGGAAGAACTCAGCAGCCAGCCGCTTGCCCTGCAGGCGGCCCTGCATGTCGGTGAAGGCGAGCACGACGGTGTCGATCTCGCGCCCCTCCACCTCGACCCGCAACTGCTCCAGAGTCAGCATCCCGCGCTGCTGGGTGTACGGGCCGTGGCCCCGGTAGAGCGGCATTCGTCTCCAGCCAAATTCTCGGTGATGATCTTCTTATGCCGGTTCAGGCCGACAGCTCGCGCTCGATTTCGGCCAGTTCCTCGGCCGAGCCCTGGACCCGCGGGCCAGTGAACCACTTGCGCGCCGAGACCAGCCAGTAGATGCCCGCGAAGCCGACCACCACCGCCACCGCCACGACCGCGTAATTGAAGGTAGACCACGTGATCGGGCTGGCCTGGGGCAGCATGAACAAGATCGTGATGATGGCCACCCAGGTCACCGCGATGATCCCGACCGGCTTGCTCCACCGGCCCAGGTGCCACGGGCCGCGCTGGAAGGCATCGCCCTGGCGCAGCCGCAGGAAGGTCGGCAGCACGTAGGCGATGTACAAGCCGATGACCGCGATCGAGGTGACCGCCGCGTAGGCGGTGTAGTTCCACAGGTAAGGCAGGCCGAGGACGAGGGCGCCGGCCGCGGCCAGCCAGATCGCGTTGGTGGGGGTGCGGGTGCGCTTGTTGACCCGGTGCCAGAAGTTCGAGCCGGGCAGCGCGCCGTCCCGGGAGAACGCGTAGATCATCCGCGAGTTGGCGGTCACCGAGGACATGCCGCAGAACAACTGCGCGCCGATCGCGATGAGCAGCAGCAGCTTGCCGACGGCCGAGCCGGCCGCGTCGACGAAGATCTGCGCCGGCGGCACGCCCGTGGCCGAGGCGCGCTCGGGCTCGTAGTGCTGGATCGCGAAGGTGACGCCGAGCAGCAGCACCCAGCCGGCGGCCAGCGAGACGATGATCGACATCACGATGCCGCGCGGGCCGGCGGTGGCGGCCTTGTGGGTCTCCTCGGTCATGTGCGCGGAGGCGTCGTAGCCGGTGAAGGTGTACTGGGCCACCAGCAGCCCGATCAGGACCACGTACAGCGAGCCGATGCCGAGCCCGGTGTCGTTCACGAAGTGCCCGAACACGAAGCTGGCGGACTGGTGGTGGGCGGGCTTGATCACCAGCACGCCGACGATGAGCAGCACGCCGATGACGTGCCACCAGACGCTGATGTCGTTCAGCAGCGCGACCAGCTTGATGCCGAACTGGTTCAGCAGGCCGTGTACCAGGAGCACGACGGCGTAGATCACGATCGTCACCCAGTGCGAGGTGCTCCAGCCCCACTGCAGCGCGCCGAAGGCGTTGATGAAGAACGCCGCGCCGAAGTCGATCCCGGCCGTCACGGCCACCTGGCCGAGGAAGTTGAACCAGCCGGTGAACCACGACCAGGCCGGGCCGTTGGTCCGGGCCAGCTTCGCCGCCCAGTAGTACAGGCCGCCGGCCGTCGGGAAGCTGGAGCAGACCTCGGCCATGGCCAGGCCGACGAACAGCGTCATGGCGCCGACGAACAGCCAGCCCCAGATGATGACCGCCGGGCCGCCGGTCGCCATGCCGAAGCCGTACAGGGTCAGGCAGCCGGACAGGATCGAGATGATCGTGAACGAGACGGCGAAGTTCGAGAACCCGGACATGCGGCGGCGCAGTTCCTGCGCGTAGCCGAGCCGGTGAAGGGTGTCCTCGTCGCTACTCAACGGGGACGAGGACGGTGCGTGCTCGTTGACCGCCACGACTACTCCCAGGTCGCACCGAATGGTCTATTATCAGACCAATGATGGGCGCACCGGCGCGAATGTCAAGACCCCGGCGTCAGATTCGTCCCATGCGCCACGCCGGGCAGGAGGGCAGCGGTGGCTGACAGTCCGGTCGACCTGACCGGGGTCCTGCGGCCGGTGAAGCAGGGCAACGCGTTCGAGGAGACCGTCGAGCGGCTGCTGGCCGTCATCAAGCTCGGCATGGTGGCCGCCGGCGAGCGGTTCCCGCCCGAGCGTGACCTCGCCGCTCAGCTCGGGATCAGCCGGCCGACGTTGCGCGATGCCCTGGGGGAGCTGCAGCGCGCCGGGTACGTCGAGGCGCGGCGGGGCCGGTCCGGCGGCACCTTCGTGACATACACCCCGCCCGCTCCGGGCCACGACGAGCTGCGCCGCATTGCCCGCGAGGACGGCGCCCGGCTGGCCGATGCCCTGACCTTCCGGCTGGCGGTGGAGACCGGTGCCGCCGAGATCCTGGCTGGCCGCCTCGCCGGGACGACGCCCGATGCCGCCGGACCCGGGCCCGGCGAGCTCCGCCCGTCCGGCTTCCCCCGCGCACCGGGCGAATCCGGCGCGACCGGCGAATCCCGCGCCTCCCGCGCGTCCGGCGCGTCCGGCGCCGCTGACGACCCGCGGCAGATCCTGCTGGCCCGGCTGGCCGACGTGAACGCGGCCAGCCCCCAGGACTACCGGCGGCTCGACACCCTGTTCCACCTCACCATCGCCGAGCTGACCGGCTCCGGACTGCTGCTGGCCGCCTGCACCGACGCCCGGATGCGCCTCAACGACCTGCTCAACGCCATCCCCGTGCTGCAGCGCAACATCGACCACACCGCCGCCCAGCACGCCGCGATCGTGACGGCCATCCTCGACGGCGACGCCCGGCAGGCGGGCCTGGCCGTCGCCGAGCACCTGGCTGGCACTGGCGCCCTGCTGCGCGGCTTCCTGACCTGAGCTGCGCCGCGGAGCCTCGTTCTGGATTAATACCTGACGCGCTCAGTGACGTGGGCGAAGTCCCGCCCGGCGATGAGGTGGCGCTTCTGCTGGTGCTTCCGCCGTGTGCCTTCGCCATGCCACTTAAGCCGACCTGACGATGAGGCGACGTGACGATGAGTCGCCACGTCGCCGAATCGGCATATCGACATGGTGCCAAGCCGACCCAGCCGACCATCGCCGCAGGCCGTCAGCGTGCCTGCCGTCAGCGGCCCGGCCGTCAGCGGCCTGGCCGCCTGCGGGCTAACCGCCAGCCAAGGTCCCCGCGTGCCGGACCAGCAGGCGCTGCGGTCCGCGCAGATTCAGGTTCGGCCGGTATTCCAGGCCGCCCTCCGCCAGTTCCGGCGCCCTGACCCGCGTCGCGAACGCCTCCAGCGCGATCGCCCCTTCCAGCCGGGCCAGCGGCGCGCCCAGGCAGAAGTGCGGGCCTGCCGCGAAGGCCAGGTGCCCTGACGGGCCGCGCCGGATGTCGAACCGGTCGGGGTCGTCGTAGACGGCCGGGTCGCGCCCGGCCGCCGCCAGCAGCAGCAGGACCATCCCGCCGTCAGGCACGCTCACCCGCCCGACCTGCAGCCCGCCGCGGACCACTCGCGAGGTGAACTGCACGGGCGCGTCGTAGCGCAGGGTCTCCTCCACAGCGCCGGACGCCAGGCCGGGGTCGGCGCGCAGCGCGGCCAGCTGATCGGGGTGGCGTAGTAGCGCGAGGATTCCGTTGGAGATGAGGCTGACGGTGGTCTCGTGTCCGGCCACCAGGAGCAGGATGCAGGTGGCGATCAGCTCGCCCTCGGTGAGCCGGCTGCCCTCGTCCTCGGCCTGGATCAGCTCAGACAGCAGGTCATCGCCGGGTTCCCGGCGCCGCCGCGCGATCAGCTCGCGGAAATAGGCCGCGAACTCCGCCCGGGCGGTCTTCAGTTCTTCGATCTCCTCGGCGCTCTCCTGGGTGATCCCGCCCAGGCGCGGTTGCAGCGAGTGGGCCAGCCGGGCTGACCAGCCCGCGAACCGCGGCCGGTCGTCGACCGGCACGCCGAGCAGCTCGGAGATGATCCGAACCGGCAGCGGGTAAGCCAGTTGCTCGACCACATCAATCTCGCGAGCTTTGCCCGCGGCCCCAGCTCTGCCCGCTCCGCCCGCAGCCCCGGCTCCGGCCACTCCGCCACCCGGTGCCCCGCCACCTTCCCCGGCGCGGCCAGCGCCAGTCAGCAGCTCATCGGCCAGGCTGCGGATCCGCGGCTCGAGCCGGGCGATGGTCCGCGCCGTGAACGCCCGCGAGACCAGCCCGCGCAACCGGGTGTGATCGGGCGGGTCAAGCGTCAGGAAGGAGCGGATCGGCGCCGCCGGCCGCGCGCTGCTGGCCGCCAGCAGGGAGTTGCGCCGCTCGCTGCTGACGCGCGGATCGCGTAGCACGGCGGAGATCTCGTGATGCCGCCCGGTCACGTATAGCAGGCCCTCCCGCGCGGCGAACGGCGACGCCTCGCGGAGCCCGGCCAGCACCGGGTACGGGTCGGACAGCGCCGCGGGCTTAGCCAGGTCAAACAGGGACGGCGGCGCGGAGCTCATCGGGCTGCCGCTGGCCCGGCCGACCCAGAACCGGCCGACTCAGCCTCGGCCGGGCCGGGCGCGGACCCGGCCGGCGGCAGGCCAACCGGGTTCGGGAAAGGCAGCAGGCGCGCGCAGGCCCGCGCCACCGGTGTGAGCGCCGCCACCAGCTCGGCCGTCCGTTCCGGGCCCAGCCGGGCCCAGGGCCGCGACGCGGCCAGGTCGGTCGCCGCTTCGACGTCCCGGTGCACCGCCAGCCCCGCTGGCGTTGCGGCGAGCTCGTCGTCCAGCCAGCCCCGGTCGCGCAGCCGCCCGGCCGCCGCGTCCCAGTCCGCGTCGGCCCAGCCGCGCACCGCCTGGAACTGCGCCCGCCCGACCGCCGAGCCGCGCCGCTCGGGCAGCGCCTGGTCCACCGCTGTCCGCAGCACCAGCGACTCACAGCCGTCGATGCCCGCCGCGACCAGCGCGGCGATATGCCCGTCGCCGCGGTGCTCGCGCAGCACCGTGGCCGCCTGCCACAGTCGTGCCACCGGGTCGGCCGGCTCGGGCAGTGCCGCGTTCGGAGCCCCCAGCGGGCGCCCCGCCATATCCAGGTCCCGCACCGCCTCCGCGAGCAGCCCCGCAGCCGTCCCCGGCGCCTCAGGGTCAGCCGCCGCCGCGCCAGGGTCAGAGGTCCTGGGGTCAGGCGTCGCCGTCCCTGGGTCAGGCGCTGCCGTCCCGGGATCAGCCGCCGCCTCAGCGGCCAGCACCGCGCGAATCGCCGCCACCGCGCCCGCCTCGCGCGCCGCCAGCGCCTGCGCCGGGGTTGCCAGATCCCACACCGCTGGCAGCGCCCGTCGCACGAAAGGCGGCGCGAAGCTGCTGAACGCCGCGATGATCACCGGCGCGTCCACCGCGCCCAGCGGCGCCGCGCGCCCGGCGAAGTAGCCCCGCCAGAACCCGCGCAGCCCGGCCGCCTCGAACGCCTGCCGTGCCTCGGGTGCGAAATACGTCACGACGTGGACTGGCTCGATCAGCGCCCACATCCGCCTGGCCGTCGCTGCGTCCGTCATGACCGCCATCATCCCAGCATTCGCCGCATAAGCCGATGCACCTCGCAACGGATAAATCCTGAAAAACTGAGTCAAAACGGGGCTTCGCGACGTTGCGCCGCCTTGTTCCGCTGGCCCGGCTTGCCCGGCTGCCCGGGCGTAGCTGACGGCCACGTCGGACCCCGGATTGCGGGCCAGGAACGAATTACGCCACAATGATGTTGTGAAAAGCATGGGATCACCAGACGCGCGGTCGCGCGTGACCGGACCCGGCGCCGTCGGCACCGGGCGATCCCAGCTGCCCGAGTCCGCCAGCGTGGGCGCCGAGCGCAGCACCCGGGGCCGGATTGCCCGGCTGATCCTGGAGAACGGCCCGGTCACCGCGGCCGGCCTGTCGGCCAGGCTGGGCCTGACGCCGGCCGCCGTCCGGCGGCACCTGGACAATCTCCTGGCCGACGGCATGATCGAGACCCGGATCGCCCGCACCTACGGCAACCGGGGCCGCGGCCGGCCAGCGAAGCTGTTCGCGATCACCGATGCCGGGCGAAGCGCTTTCGAGCACGCCTACGACGACCTGGCCAGCAGCGCGCTGCGGTTCATCGCCGAGACGGCGGGGCCCGCGGCGGTGGCGCAGTTCGCCCGGCGGCAGATCTCCGAGCTGGAGCGCCGCTACCAGCCCGTCGTGGCGTCAGCCGAGCCGCAGGAGCGGGTACAGGCGCTGGCCGAGGCGCTGTCGACGGACGGATATGCCGCCTGCGTCAGTGGTGCCCCGGCGGCTGGCGGGGGAGAACAGCTCTGTCAGCATCATTGTCCGGTGGCCCACGTGGCCGAGCAGTATCCGGAGCTTTGCGAGGCCGAGACGGAGGCGTTCAGCCGGTTGCTCGGAACGCCTGTGCAGCGCCTCGCGACCATCGCCCACGGCGACGGGATATGCACCACGCATGTCACGGCGCCCGGGCTGGTGCATAACCGCAACAACACCACCGAGTCCGGAGGAATCTCCGCATGACGACAACCGCACACCCCGAGCTTGAGGGGCTGGAGCGCTATAAGTTCGGCTGGGCCGACTCTGATGTGGCGGGCGCTGCCGCGCGCCGTGGCCTGTCCGAAGAGGTCGTCCGCGACATCTCGGCTAAGAAAAACGAGCCGGAGTGGATGCTGGACCTGCGGCTGAAGGGCCTGCGGCTGTTCCAGCGCAAGCCGATGCCGACCTGGGGCTCTGACCTGTCCGGGATCGACTTCGACAACATCAAGTACTTCGTGCGGTCGACGGAGAAGCAGGCGGCGACCTGGGACGACCTGCCGGCGGACATCAAGTCCACCTACGACAGGCTGGGCATCCCCGAGGCCGAGAAGCAGCGGCTGATCGCGGGTGTCGCGGCGCAGTACGAGTCGGAGGTCGTCTACCACAAGATCCGCGAGGACCTCGAGCAGCAGGGCGTCATCTTCCTGGACACCGACACGGGCCTGCGCGAGCACCCGGAGCTGTTCCAGGAGTACTTCGCCACCGTGATCCCGGTGGGGGACAATAAGTTCGCCGCGCTGAACACGTCGGTCTGGTCGGGCGGCAGCTTCATCTACGTGCCGAAGGGCGTGCACGTGGAGATCCCGCTGCAGGCCTACTTCCGGATCAACACCGAGAACATGGGCCAGTTCGAGCGGACCCTGATCATCGTGGACGAGGACGCCTACGTCCACTACGTCGAGGGCTGCACGGCGCCGATCTACTCCTCGGACTCGCTGCACTCGGCGGTCGTGGAGATCATCGTGAAGAAGGGCGCCCGCTGCCGCTACACCACGATCCAGAACTGGTCGGCGAACGTCTACAACCTGGTCACCAAGCGGGCCGTCGCCCAGGAGGGCGCGACCATGGAGTGGGTCGACGGCAACATCGGCTCCAAGGTCACGATGAAGTACCCGGCCGTCTACATGATGGGCGAGCACGCCAGGGGCGAGACGCTGTCGGTGGCCTTCGCCGGCGCCGGGCAGCACCAGGACGCGGGCGCCAAGATGGTGCACTGCGCGCCCAACACCTCGTCCACGATCGTGTCCAAGTCGGTGGCCCGGGCCGGCGGCCGCACCTCCTACCGCGGCCTGGTCCAGGTACGTGAGGGCGCTGAGCACTCCCGCTCGACGGTGAAGTGCGACGCGCTGCTGGTCGACACCGTCAGCCGCAGCGACACCTACCCCTACGTGGACGTCCGCGAGGACGACGTGGAGATGGGTCACGAGGCGACGGTCTCGAAGATCTCCGAGGACCAGCTGTTCTACCTGATGAGCCGCGGGATGACCGAGGACGAGGCGATGGCCACGATCGTTCGCGGGTTCGTCGAGCCGATCGCGCGCGAGCTGCCGATGGAGTATGCCCTGGAGCTCAACCGGCTGATCGAGCTGCAGATGGAAGGAGCGGTCGGCTGATGTCGGTCCTGCAGGGGGCCGTCGAGTCGGCGGCTCCCGTCTCTCGGTTGCATGAGCAAGGGTCGTTCGACCCTGCGGACTTCGCCGTGCCGACGGGCCGCGAGGAGGAATGGCGGTTCACGCCACTGCGGCGGCTTCGGTCGCTGCATACCGATGCCTCGCCTGACGGCAAGGTGTCGGTGGCCGTCGATGCCGCGCCCGGCGTCACCGCTGAGACGATGAAACGCGGTGACGCCAGGATCGGCACCGCCTACGTGCCCGCCGACAGGGTCAGCGCGCGGGCGTTCGCCGGGTTCTCGGAGGCCACGCTGGTTGCCGTGGCTGCGGGGACGGAGAGCACCCAGCCGACCTGGATCTCGGTCCGGGGGGAGGACGCCACCGGGGGTGCTGCGTTCGGGCACACAGTGGTGCAGCTGGGCGATAACAGCCGGGCCGTGGTGGTGCTGGAGCACACCGGGTCGGCTACCTACGCGGACAACGTCGAGTTCATTGTCGGTGACGGGGCGCAGCTGGTCGTGGTCTCGCTGCAGGACTGGGCCGATGACGCGGTGCACCTGGCGCACCACCACGCGATGCTGGGGCGGGACGCCCGGATCGCGCATACGGCGGTGACGCTGGGCGGCAGCGTGGTCCGGCTGGCGCCGTCGGTGCGCTACTGCGGGCCAGGCGGCGACGCCGAGCTGCGCGGGCTGTACTTCGCCGACGCCGGCCAGCACCTGGAGCACCGGCTGTTCGTCGACCACGCCGAGCGCAACTGCCGCAGCCGGGTGTCCTACAAGGGCGCCCTGCAGGGCGCCGAGGCGCACGGGGTGTGGATCGGCGACGTGGTGATCCGGGCTGAGGCCACCGGGACCGACTCCTATGAGTACAACCGCAACCTGGTGCTGACCGACGGCACCCGGGTGGACTCGGTGCCGAACCTGGAGATCCTGACCGGCGAGGTCATCGGCGCCGGGCACGCCAGCACCAGCGGGCGGCTGGAGGACCGGCACCTGTTTTACCTGATGGCCCGCGGCATCCCGGAGACCGAGGCTCGGCGCCTGGTCATCCAGGGCTTCTTCGGCGAGCTGATCGCCCAGATGGAGGTGCCGGAGCTGCGCGAGCGGGTCGCCGCGGCGATCGAGCGAGAGCTGGGGCGATGAACGACTTCGTCAAAGCGTGCGCGCTGTCGGAAGTGCCCGAGGAGGGCGCCATCGGCGTGACCATCGGCGACGTGCCGGTGGCGATCGTCCGGGCCGAGGGTGAGATCTACGCGATCTACGATGTCTGCTCGCACGAGGAAGTCCCGCTGTCCGAGGGCGAGGTCTACGACCACACCGTGGAGTGCTGGCTGCACGGATCCTGCTTTGACCTGCGCAGCGGCAAGCCCACCGGGCCCCCGGCGACCCAGCCGGTGCCCACATACCCAGTCAGGATTGACGGCGACGACGTTTACGTCTCGCTTTAAGGATCGGGAGAGCTGATGTCCACCCTAGAAGTCCGTGACCTGCACGCCAGCGTGACGGATGCGGCCGGAGAGGCTCGTGAGGTACTCCGCGGCGTGAACCTGACGGTGCGGAGCGGCGAGACGCACGCCATCATGGGGCCCAACGGCTCCGGCAAGACGACGCTGGCCTACGCGATCGCCGGCCACCCGCGGTATGTGGTGACCCAGGGCTCGATCACGCTGGATGGCGAGGACGTGCTGGCCATGACCGTAGACGCGCGGGCCAGGGCGGGGCTGTTCCTGGCCATGCAGTACCCGGTCGAGGTGCCCGGCGTCACGGTGTCGAACTTCCTGCGCACCGCGATCACCGCGGTCCGCGGCGAGGCGCCCAAGCTGCGCCAGTTCGTCAAGGAGCTGAACACGGCCATGTCCGGGCTGTCCATGGACCCGGCGTTCGCCCAGCGCAACCTCAACGAGGGCTTCTCCGGCGGTGAGAAGAAGCGGCACGAGATCCTGCAGCTCCAGCTGCTGCAGCCGAAGATCGCGATCCTGGACGAGACCGACTCGGGCCTGGACATCGACGCCCTGAAGATCGTCTCGAACGGGATTAACAAGTTCCGCGAGGACCACGAGCGCGGGATGCTGCTGATCACCCACTACACGCGGATCCTGGAGTACGTGAAGCCGGACTTCGTGCACGTGTTCGTGGGCGGCCGGGTCGTCGAGGAAGGCGGGCCCGAGCTGGCCCAGGAGCTGGAGTCCAGCGGGTACGAGCGGTTCCTGGCGGGTGCGTCGGCATGACCGCGCCGAGCGAGGCCGTCTCCGCCGCCGCCGCCCGCGGGCCGGTGCCGGCGCTGGACACCCATGCGATCCGGGCCGACTTCCCGATCCTGGGCCGGGCGGTCCGCGGCGGTCACCCGCTGATCTACCTCGACTCCGGCGCCACGTCGCATAAGCCGCGCCAGGTGCTCGACGCCGAGCGTGATTTCTACACGATGCACAACTCGGCGGCGCACCGCGGCGCGCACCTGCTCGGCGAGGAGGCGACCGACGCCTACGAGGGCGCCAGGGTCCGGGTGGCGGAGTTCATCGGCGCCGACCCTAGCGAGATCGTCTTCACCAAGAGTGCCACCGAGGCGCTGAACCTGGTCGCCTACGCGATGAGCAACGCGGCCACGGCCGGGCCGCAGGCGGACCGGTTCAAGGTCGGCCCCGGGGACGAGATCCTGATCACCGAGATGGAGCACCATGCCAACCTGGTGCCCTGGCAGCAGCTGTGCGAGCGCACCGGCGCCACGCTGCGGTGGTTCGGGGTCACCCCGGACGGGCGGCTGGACCTGTCGAACGCGGGCGAGCTGATCACCGACCGGACCAAGGTCGTCGCGGTGACCCACCAGTCCAACGTGACCGCCACCATCCCCCCGGTGACCGACATCGCGAAGCTGGCGCACGCCCGCGGCGCGATGGTCGTCGCCGACGGCGCGCAGTCGGTGCCGCACCAGCAGGTGAACGTCGCCGAGCTCGGCGCGGACTTCCTGGCCTTCTCCGCGCATAAGATGCTCGGCCCGTCGGGCATCGGCGTGCTGTGGGGCCGCCGGGAGCTGCTGGAGGCCATGCCGCCGTTCGTCTCCGGCGGGTCGATGATCGAGGTCGTCCGGATGGAGGGCTCGACCTTCCTGCCGCCGCCCGAGCGGTTCGAGGCGGGCGTGCCGCCGGCCGCGCAGGCCGTCGGCCTGGCCGCTGCGTGCGACTACCTGGACGGGGTCGGCATGGACCGGGTCGTGGCCCACGAGGAGGCGCTCACCGCGCATGCGCTGGAGGCGGTCACGGCCATCCCCGGCGTGCGGATCCTCGGGCCGCTGACCACCGAGAACCGGGGCGGTGCGCTGTCGTTCGTGGTGGACGAGGTGCACCCGCATGATGTCGGGCAGGTACTGGACGAGCTCGGCATAGCGGTGCGAACCGGGCACCACTGCGCCTGGCCGCTGCACCGGGCGCTCGGCGCCCAGGCCAGCACCCGGGCTACCTTCTACCTGTACAACACCCATGACGAGGTGGACGCGCTGGCAGACGGCATCCGCCAGGCGCAGAAGTTCTTCGGGACCGCATGATGTCGTGCCACCGGGGGAGTGCTGACCTCAGGGACGGAACACCCGGGCCAGCCAGCATGTTGAAGGCAGCGTGATGCAGCTCGAGTCCATGTACCAGGAAATCATCCTGGACCACTACCGGCACCCGCACCACAAGGGCCTGCGGGACCCTTTTGATGCCGAGGTGCACCACATCAACCCCACCTGCGGGGACGAGGTGACGCTGCGGGTCACGCTCAAGGACGCCGGCGGCGAGGCCGCCGTGGCGGACGTGTCCTACGAGGCGCTGGGCTGCTCGATCAGCCAGGCCAGCACATCCGTGCTGACCGACATGGTGATCGGCAAGACGGTCACCGAGGCGATGGGCATCAGCACGGAGTTCCTCTCGCTGATGCAGTCGCGCGGCGAGGCCGAGCCCGACGAGGACATACTCGGCGATGCGGTGGCCTTCGAGGGGGTCTCGAAGTACCCGGCCCGGATCAAGTGCGCGCTGCTGGGCTGGATGGCCTGGAAGGACGCAACCGCTCGGGCGCTGGCCGAAGGCGGCAGCCCCGGTGCCCCGGGCGATACGAGTGGAAGGTGACGAGCATGACCGAGCAGGACACCGAGCTTCGGGCGCCCGTGCCTGATGTAGCCGCGCCTGATGCAGCTGAGCCTGAGGTAACCGCGACGGGGCCGGCTGGGGCTGAGGCGGCACTGGAAGTCGAGGACGTGCTGGAGGCCATGCGCGACGTGGTCGACCCCGAGCTGGGCGTCAATGTCGTGGACCTGGGCCTGGTCTACGGCGTGAACCTGGGCGAGGACCGGGCGGCCACCATCGACATGACCCTGACCAGCGCTGCGTGCCCGCTGACCGACATGATCGAGGACCAGACCCGGGAGGCACTGGAGGGCCTGGTCGGCGACTTCCGGATCAACTGGGTCTGGATGCCGCCGTGGGGCCCGGACAAGATCACCGATGACGGCCGCGAGCAGCTGCGGGCGCTGGGCTTTAACGTGTAGCAGGTCCCGGCGGGACCGTGCTGCGCGCGTGGCGGAGCGCCCGTGCCTGCGGTCGGCCCCGCCAGGGCTGTGCCTCGCCCGGCTGGCACGATAGCGGGCAGGACCCCTGCCGATGCCTCTCCGGCGGCTGGCGCCTCCGCCACGGGCATCTCTTCCGTCGGCAGCTCCCGGAATGACCGTGCCGCTGACGGCACGGCGTCGTGCGCCGCGCCGACAGAGGCGATATATCGCGACTGGGCTTCACGATATATCGCCGGACGGCTGAGCGGCCAGATGCGGAGCGGCCAGATTTGCGGCAGATTGCCGGTCCCGGCGGGTTGGCCGCCTCCGCAACGGAGAGCCGGCTAGGCTGACCTCATCATGACAGGCGTGCTGCTCCTTCGCGGCCGCGGCGAGGCCCGGTAGCCAATCCGGTCGGCCCCTCGTCGCGGGTCGTAGTGCTGCGCCGGCCGATTCCACGCGGTCCTTTCTCAGGAGCAGCCCTACATGTCCAGTCATGATCCTTTCAACCGGCAGCGTCCCTCCGGCATGCCGTGCTACCGCTACCGGCCGTTCCCGGCCGTCGACCTCCCGGACCGGCACTGGCCGTCGGTCACGATGACGGCGGCCCCAAGGTGGCTGTCCACCGACCTGCGCGACGGCAACCAGGCGCTCATCGACCCCATGAACACCGCGCGCAAGCAGGCCATGTTCGACCTGCTGGTCAAGATGGGCTACAAGGAGATCGAGGTCGGGTTCCCGGCGGCCAGCCAGACCGACTTCGACTTCGTCCGGGAGATCATCGAGGACGACGCGATCCCCGAGGACGTCACCATCCAGGTGCTGACCCAGGCGCGGTCCGAGCTCATCGAGCGCACTTTCGAGGCGGTACAGGGCGCGCGCAAGGTCATCGTCCACCTGTACAACTCCACCTCGATCCTGCAGCGCAGGGTGGTGTTCCGCGAGGAGCGCGAGGGCATCAAGAAGATCGCGACCTCGGCCGCCGAGATGGTGGTGGAGCTGGCCGCGAAGCAGCCCGGCACGAACTTCCGCTTCCAGTACTCGCCGGAGTCCTACACCGGCACCGAGCTGTCCTACGCGGCCGAGGTGTGCAACGCGGTCAGCGCGATCTGGCAGCCCACCCCGGACCGCCCGGTGATCATGAACCTGCCCGCCACGGTCGAGATGGCCACGCCGAACGTGTACGCGGACTCGATCGAGTGGATGAGCCGCAACCTGGACAACCGCGATTCGGTGATCCTGTCGCTGCACCCGCACAACGACCGGGGCACCGGGGTGGCCGCCGCCGAGTTGGGCATGCTGGCCGGCGCCGACCGCGTCGAGGGCTGCCTGTTCGGCAACGGCGAGCGCACCGGCAACGTGGACCTGGTCACCCTCGGGCTGAACCTGTTCAGCCAGGGCGTCGACCCGCAGATCGATTTTCGTCAGATTGACGAGATCCGGCGGACCGTCGAGTACTGCAACCAACTGCCGGTGCACGAGCGCCACCCGTACGCGGGGGACCTGGTCTACACCGCGTTCTCCGGCTCCCACCAGGACGCGATCAACAAGGGGCTG
>DASUBV010000100.1:0-3921 GCA_035763085.1 Streptosporangiaceae bacterium
GGGCGGACTGTCCGCCGTCGCGCCGGCCCGCGGGCGGCTCACGGCGGCCATGGCGGTGCTGGCCAGGTCCGGGCTGCCTGCCGCGCGCCGGGCAGGCCGGCGGCCCGTTGCCGGTCCCTCCGCCGCCTGGCCGGTGCCGGACCCGGCGGCCGGGCCCGGCACGGCCGCGGTCTCGGCGGCCCGGACTCCGGGCAGCCCGAGCGCGGCTACGATCAGGACCGCCAGCAGCTCGATCGCGATGCCCGCATCGTGGGGCAGGTCGCTGCGACTGACGTCCAGGGTTCCGCCGCCCGGCGGTAGCTGGAATGCCTGCGCCCAGCTGCCGGCGGGCGAGGCCACGGCGGTCAGCGGCCGGCCGTTGAGGGTCGCCTTCCAGCCGCCGGCGGGCTCGGCCAGCGTGAGGATCCCGCCCGCGGCCGGCGCCCGGGCGCCGGAGACCGAGACCTGCCCGGACGGGACCCGCACGACGGTGCCGTCGGGTTCGGTCACGCTCGCCCGCGACGGGAACTGGGTCAGCCGCCACAGGCCGAACGACGCGGTCATGCTGACCGCGCGCAGGCCCGGCACGCCGTCGAGCGTGCGCGCCATGGCGGTGCTGACCGGCGCCCGCATCATCACGAAGCCGATGTTGTAGTCGGCGAGCAGCCGGCTCTGGCTGACCGCCTGACTGCCGGCCGGGGCGACGAGCGCGGCCACGGCCGTGCGCAGCCCGCTGGCGGCGGCCGGCACCGGGATCAGGTCAGCGTCCCCGAGCGTCGCGCCAGACCCGCGCAGCAGCTGATAGGACACCCGGGAGCCGGACATGCTCAGCACCAGCGTCCGGGCCTGCGCGCCGCCGGCCGCCGATACCGAGACCAGCGGGGGCACGATCTGGCCGCTGTCCTGCCCGAGCGGGCCGCGCACTCCGTGCAGCACCCAGAACCCGGCCGCCAGCGCCGGCGCTGAGCATGCGGCCAGGGCCACCACGACGGCGGCCAGGCCGCGCCCGCCGGCGAGCCGCCGCAGGCCGGTCTGCCGGGATGCCAGCAGTGCGCCGAGCGAGTCACCGCCTGCGGCAGCGGCCAGCAGCAGGCCCGCCGCCGCCACGGCGAGGGCGGCCCCGGGCCAGGCCAGCACGGGCGAGCCGCCCGCTGCCGGGCGGACCGAGACGTGACTGACGAGCGCGGCGGCCAGCAGGCCGATGACGGCGACGGTCCAGCCGGACAGCACCAGCAGGCGGCGCCGCGTGGCCAGCAGGGCCAGCAGCGCAGCCAGGATCAGCCCGCTGGAGACGACGGCGGGCGGCAGGCCGGGACCGCCGGGGCTGAGCAGCAGCACCGACCGGGCGGGCAGGCCGGGACTGGCCAGTCCCGGCTGCTGGGTACCCACTTCCAGCAGCATCGCGGCCGGGTGCGCGGCCAGTTCGAGGGTCCACGGGATCAGCAGCACCGGCGGCACGAGCACCACGATGGCCAGGTTTGTCAGCACGGCCGGGCGGGACCTGCGCAGCGCCGCCGCGGCCGGGATCGCGGCCAGCGCGGCGAGCAGCCACAGCAACGGGACGAAGGCCGCGCCGAGCGCGACCGCCAGGGCGGTTGCCCAGGCCGCCCGGCGGGCGATCCGGGGCGGCTGGCTGAACATCCGGCCGGCCAGCAGGCCGATCACCGGGATGACCGCGAAAGCCGCGGCGGTCCCCAGGCGGCCCGCGGAGATGGCCCCCGTGGCGACCGGCAGCAGCGCGTACGCGGCGGCGGCCCAGACCCGGACAGGCATCGCCGTCGTGACCCGCCGGACGGCCAGGTAGGCGGCCATGCCCGCGATCGGGACGCTGCCGAGCAGCAGGACGTCCACCGCGAGCCAGGCCTTGCCGGCCAGCACAGTCGCCAGGGCGGCCACGACCGCCAGGTAGGGCGGTGCCGCGCTCGGCGAGCCGACTCCCGACGGGTGGAACGCCTGCAGGTAGGAATGCCACAGCCCAGAGGCGCCGCCGGTGGCCGGCAGCAGCGCGCCGCCGCCGAGCGAGCCGGCACTCAGCAGGGACCGCTCGGCGACGCCGGTGATGATGAGCAGGGCCAGGAACAGCAGGACCACGGGACTGGTCAGCACGCGCTGCACC
Source organism: Streptosporangiaceae bacterium (assembly GCA_035763085.1). GTDB lineage: Bacteria > Actinomycetota > Actinomycetes > Streptosporangiales > Streptosporangiaceae > DASUBV01. The sequence continues at coordinate 2,096 of DASUBV010000100.1, forward strand.
AGGCCGCTGTCGGTGAGCAGGAAGTCCGCCTCGTCGGGGTCCTCGGTGGCGTGGTGCGAGCCGGCCGTGTCCTGCTGCGCGGAGCTGGTCATGGACACGGCGAACTCGACGATCCGGCGGACCGACCGGCCGGGCGGCAGGTCGGCCCGCAGCCGCCCGTAGGCCGCCCGGCGGCCCCTGGCCCGCATCCCCCGCACGCGCAGCAGGCGCAGCGGGTGACACAGGACGGACAAGACGGCGGCCGTCTCGTCCAGCGCCGCCGTGGGCCGCTTGGCCAGCAGGAAGAACAGGGCGCGCAGCACCGACACCGTGACGTTGCCGATCAGCGAGGCCGCCATCGGCGCGCCCGGCAGGTTCCCGGCCAGCGTCAGCAGGGCGTTGCGGCGGTCCAGCAGCGCCGCGCGGCGGCCGACCGACACCGCCCGCCGGCGCCGGGTCATGGCCTGCGCGTGGAAGACGACGGCGTCGGTGATGACGCGCACCCGGTAGCCGGCCGCGTGCACCCGCCAGCACAGGTCGACGTCCTCGCGGAACAGCGCCATGCTGGTGTCGAACCCGCGGACCTGCTCCCACACGTCGCGCCGGATCAGCATGCCCGCGCTGCCGACGGCCAGGGTGTCCCGGTCGCCGTCGTGCTGGCCCTGATCGACCTCGCGGGGCTCGATCGAGGTGATCCGGCGGCCCGCGGTGTCGATGGTGACCCCGGCTTCCAGGATCACCTCGCGATCGGACCAGTCCATCACCTTCGGGCCGAGAACGGCGGCCGCCGGCGTCTCGGCCGCCCCGCGCAGCAGCTGCTCCAGCGCGTCGGCGGCCGGCTCGCAGTCGTCGTGCAGCAGCCAGACCCACTCGACCGGCTCGCCGCGGCCCTGGTCGCGCCCGTAGTCGCCGCGGCCATGCGGGGCCCGGCCGGTCACCGGGGTGTTGGCCGCCTTGTGCTGCAGCGCCCTGGCCACCGCCGCGCCGTAGCCGGTAGCGCGGTCCATGCCGAAGACCACCTGCTGGCCGAGCTTGGCCGCCAGCACGGAGCCGCTGCGGTCGCGGCTTCCGGTGTCGACCGCCACGACGCGCTGCACCGGCCGGGTCTGCCCGAGCAGGCCGTCGATGACGTGCGGCAGCCAGGCGGCACCGTCATGGGCGACGAGCACCGCGGTGACGACATGCTGCGGGTAGGTATCGTTCGGCGACAAGGGGGTCTGCTAGCTGCTTCCAGGTTCGCTGGCGAGCCCGCCGGACGTGGCCGGCGCGGTCTTGCCGGGGGGCAGGGTACCCGTGAACAATACGCGAACCAGCCCGCCGCCGAAGGGCAGACGGCATGCTTGCCGGGCGGCGCTGCACGGGCTCGGATGCCCGGCTATGCAGGCACTCCCGCACCGTGACCGCCGCCTGACCCGGCCGCAGCCGGGAGCTTACCTAGTCCCTGCCCTGCCCCGTGCCCCCTGCCCCTCGCCCCGTTCAGCGCGCAGCCTGACGTGCACGCCGCGCCGATTCTGACGCTGCCCTCCGGGCCGCCCGCGGGCGGCCGCCGCCTAGACCGCCTGCCGCTTCAGCCTGCGCCGCTCGCGCTCCGACAGGCCGCCCCAGATGCCAAACCGCTCGTCGTGCTCCAGCGCGTACTCCAGGCACTCGGCCCGGACCTCGCAGCTGCGGCATACCCGCTTGGCCTCGCGCGTCGAGCCGCCCTTCTCCGGGAAGAACGCCTCGGGGTCGGTCTGCGCGCACAAGGCACGCTCCTGCCAACCCAGCTCCTCGGCGTCCCCGTCGAGCAGATACAGCTCTCGCACGGCACTCGCCCTTTCGACCCGTGGATCCCCGTCGCCGGGGCC
>DASUBV010000101.1:0-8844 GCA_035763085.1 Streptosporangiaceae bacterium
CCGCTGTCGCGAGTATCAGCACGGCCGTGACCGAGGCTTGTGCAGGCGGCGGCAGGCTCAGGGCCACCGCCATGCCGCCGGTCACGGCTGTGGCTCAAGCGTGGCGTCGACAGTGATTTCTGCCCCGCTGAATAGCCGTGAGACCGGGCACAGCTCGCTGGCCTCGCTGATCACCGCGTCGAAGGCGCCCTGGTCCAGTCCCGGGATCCTGGCCGTCACGTCGAGGTGCGACGAGACGATGGTGGGCAGGCCACCTGCCTCCGCGAGGGTGACGGTTGCGGTGATGGCCAGCTGGTCGGCGACGAGTTTGTGCTCGCCCAGCCGCAACGCCAGCGCCATCGCATAGCAGGCGGAATGTGCCGCGGCCGCCAGTTCCTCCGGGCTGGTCTTCCCGTCCGCCCGCTCGGTTCGGGACGCCCAGGTCACGGGCAGCTCGCCGGCCGCGCCGCTGCCCGTCTGTATCAGCCCTGTCCCGCTGGCCAGCGGGCCCCGCCACGTTGTCTGCGCCGTCCGTGTCGCGATTGGCATGACTGCCTCCTGTTGGGTGCGAGATACTTTCTACAAAGATAGTTGGTATTTACTATCAGCTTATGTCAGCGGTACTGACCGGACTGTGACGTCGGCGACAGCCACTGCGGGTGCCGCGCCTGCGGCAGGCCGGCGGGTCAGCCGGCCCGCCCGGTGAGCCGAGCGACCGCCCGGCGGGCCGCGGCGCCTGCGGCGCTGCCATGCTCCGGGCGCGGCCGCCGGCTGCGGCGGCCGGGCACGCGCGGCGCCCGGGGCGAACCTCGGCAAGCTGGGGTTCCCGGCCGAGATGGACGTCCCGGACTGCCGGGCGCGCTGTCGGCCGGCAGCACGCGGGCAGGCGCTGCGGCCCGGTGGCCAGGGCCAGCGTGATCCGCCCGGCCCGGGCGGCCCGGCGGGAACGCGTCAGGACGGCAGGACGGTGCCCGCCTAACCGCTGGCGAGTGCCGGATTGCCGGACTGGCGGCGCGCCTTCATCAAGCACACCCATCCGGCGGGCAGGTCGCCGGAGGCGAGGAACGCCTGCAGCCGGCCCGCTGCTGCCGGGTTCACCAGGTCGTCGACTCGCGAGTAGATGACCTTTTCTTCCTTCAGGTTGTGGTGCAGGAGCTGGGAGGCGAGGCGCTTGCGCAGTGCGAGCCCCGTGCCGGTGTCGGCCCCTCGCTCCAGTGCGTCCAGCGTGCCCCATATCTGCGCGTGGTCGCGGAGCATGACGTACACCGGGGCCGCGAGCCCGGGCTCGGCCTGGTGCAGCAAGGGGAACAGGAGGTCTTCTTCCAGGTAGATGTGACGGCGCAGCGCGCGGATCGCATCTGTCAGCGGCGGGCGGTCCCAGGGCGCCTCGCTGAGCGCGGCGATGCCGGTGTCGATCTCATGGTGCTCCCGCTCGAGAGCTTCCGACAGGGACTCCATGTCTGCTTCTCCTCTGCAGTGACCTGCGCCGTGACCCGGCAGCGAGCGCCGTCGCCAGGCCTGCGGGCCACGATCCGGCCTGGCTCGCAGGCCTGACCGGTCACGCTGTCCATTTTCTCCGGCAGGAGCCGGCAGGCTCCCTGAATGTTTATACTATTCCGCTAGTGTAAATCTGACGGAGGACTGCGGTGTATTTCACAGACCGGGGTATCGAGGAGCTGGGCGAGCGGCGCGGGGAGGAGCAGGTGACGCTGGGCTGGCTGGCCGCCCGGATGCAGATCTTCGTCGACCTGCATCCTGATTTTGATGTCCCGGTCGACCGGCTGGCTACCTGGCTGGCGCGCGCTGATGGCGAGGATGACGAGACGTAGGGAGCCTCAGCTGCCCGGGGTGCGCTGGCCCGGGCGTGCTGGGCCCGGCGGCTGCCGGGGAAGCACGGGCCGTTCTGCTAATGTATATCACAATAATAATTGTTTTAACTAACTTCGCTGGATATTAGGGAAGCTAGCAGCCGGCTTGACCGGCCGTGCCGCCGGCGTGCCCGGAGAGCCGCCCGGTCGCAGGCCGGCAGGCCGGCGGGCCGGAAGGGAGTGAGCCGTGACGTCCGGGTACCCAGGGGAACACGCCTCGCAGGCGGGCCGCGGGCCAGGGGACATGATGGCCCTGCTGAGCGGGCAGCCCAGCCCGGAGATGCTGCGTGAGCTGCTGTGCGAGGTCATCGACCCGGAGATCGGGATCAACATTGTCGACCTGGGCCTGGTGTATGACGTGCGGCTCTCGGCCGACGGGGCGGCAGCGGTCGTGATGACCCTGACCACGCCTGGCTGCCCGCTCGGCGGCTATATCGAGGACTCCATCCGCGAGACCCTCTGGGGCACGCCCGGCGTGACCGGCCTGGACGTGCAGATCGTCTGGGAGCCGCCATGGGAGCCGGAGCGGATGATGAGCGACTGGGCTAAGCAGCAACTCGGGTGGCGCTAGTGACCAGGCCCGAGATCAGCCTGACTGCGCCGCGCCGCTTCTGGCGGTCATGGCCGGGCTGCCCGGCAGCCTCGGCGAGCTGCTGATCGGCACCGGCGGCGCCACTCTGCTGGCGATTGGGCCGGCTAGTGGTCTTTGGCTCCGCCCTGCGGGCGGTCGGCGGGGCCGTCATCCTGCGTCAGGCTGGCGACGCACAGGCCGGGCTCGACAAAAGGCTCCAGCCGCTCGGCGGTGACAGGCGCCCGCATCCGGGTCAGCGCCCCCCGCAGCAGCCCCAGGTGCAGCGAGCAGACCACGTCCTGGTGGTGCTCGGCTACCTCACGGAACGGGCACTGATGGAGGAGCAGCCGGCTCGCCCGGTCGCCGGCCTCGACCTGCGGCGCAAAGCCAAGCTTCTCCAGGATCACGGTCAGCTTCGAGATAGCTTCCTCGCTGGTCAGCCGCTGGTACGGCAGTGGCTGACCAGCGAGGAAGGCGCCCCACTCGCGCCCGGCGTCCTCAGCAGCCGCGCCCGGCTCCGGCATCGTCTCGGCGATCAGGCTGGTCAGCATTTCCGCGAGCAGCCGGTAGCGCCGCCGCCCGGCCGGGCTGTCCGCGACCGCCCGGTAGCCGATCCTGGGCCTGCCGGGCGTCTCCCGCCCCTCCGTCTCGCGGACGGCAAGGCCTGCCTCGACCAGGGCTTCAAGGTGGAAGCGCGCGGTATTCGGGTGCAGGCCCATCCGCTGCGCGACATCCTGGACGCCGAGCGGGCCGTCCGCGGCGTGCAGCATGTCCAGTACATCAGTGCGGCTCCGGCCGAGGACGGTCGTGTCCTCGGCGGCGAAGAGCTGCTCAGCATCCATAGTTTATTTTATATCAGTAATCGTAGTAGAAACTAGCGGCTGCGCAGCACGGCTGCGTCCGCCCTGGCCGCCTCGTCCGGCCGGCCTGGCGACAGCCCGTGCTGCGCGTCCCGGCCTGGCACGCCCGCCGGGCCTGCCAGTTGCCCGGCCAGCCTGAGGTCACACTAACTTCTCACACCGCCTGGTCCCGTTGCGGGAGTCCGGCAACAAGCGCCGTGTCGGCGCCGGTGGGTCCTAGCTTCGCTGCCCCGCCCGGCGAGCCGAGCGGCTCGTCGCGGCCGGGCAGTGGCTCGGCAAAGAACCGCGCGTTCTCCTCCTTGTAGACATTCCACTGATCCGGCAGGTCATCCTCGTAGTAGATCGCCTCCACCGGGCATACCGGCTCACAGGCCCCGCAGTCCACGCACTCATCCGGGTGGATGTACAGCATCCGCTCGCCCTCGTAGATGCAGTCCACCGGGCACTCCTCCACGCACGCCCGGTCCAGCACGTCCACGCACGGCTCCGCGATTACGTAGGTCATCCCGCTCCTCTCGCCACGTGCTACAGTAATTGAAACTATATACATTGTAAAAATAACGCGCCAGGAGCGGGGCCCCGGCCCCGCAGGAGCTAGCCCGGCTGGCCGCCGCCGTGCCTCAGCTGCCCCGCTTCCTCCCCCTCGAGCAGCCCCCGGAGGCCAGGATCACTTCCGGGTGCGCGGGCCGGCCGGGGCGGGCATCCGCGGGCTGGCCCGCAGCCGGGGTAGGGATGCCGGTACGGACCGCAGATCGAGAGGAGTCGCGATGACCGACCAGCCGGAGGTCGAGACGCTCGGAGAGCACCGGTACCTCGTGCGTGCCCGGCAAGACGACGACATCGTCGAGATCAGGCTGATCGCGACTCCGGCGGTGATCGCCCGCCTGGCCCCTGGCGAGGCCGACGAGACGCGCATCATCAGAGCCACCGCCGCCTACCTGATCGCCCGCCAGCGCGCCGACGATCTGCCCTCGCAGCTCGATCTCGATGACGTTGCCGCTGCGTACGACGGCTTTGAGGACGATCTGCGCCAGCAGCTCAGCCACCCCGGCGACCTCCCGGCGTGAGCAGGCCGGCATGAGCGGCGCCGGGTTCATCCTCGGCTCAGGCCGTGCGGCTCGCCCGCCCCGGTGACAGTCAGCGCATGCGCCGGGCGGCCGGGCTCCGTCCGCGAAGCCAGCCAGCAGGAGGCCGCGCGCGGCGCACGCCGGCCGGGCGCCGCCCGGGTCCTGATCCTGCCCGTGCCCGGCTCGCGGGTGGGCGGGCAGGCGGCCGGGAATACTTATCGGAATGACCGGACATGAGGAATTTGAGGTCGGCACGGACGGCCCGAGGATGATCGTCGTGGGCCTGGACGGCTCACGCACGTCCTGGCGGGCCGCGTCCTACGCCAATGGCCTGGCCCGGCGGCAGCATTCGCGCGTGACGGTGGTCTACGTGGCGTCAGGGGGGACGCTGGCCATGATGACCGGGGACAGCGCCGGGGTGATCGCGCAGGCGTGCGATGAGACGGCTGCGGACCTGCGCGGCCAGGTCGAGCGCCTGGCCAGAGAGCGGGGCATTGACACCGAGTTCCGGATGGTCCGCGGAGATCCGTTCACGGAGCTGCGGCGGGTTGCTCAGGAGGTCCGCGCTGATGCTGTCGTCGTCGGCGCCTCGGAACGGGCAGGCCACCGGTTCGTAGGGTCGCTGGCCGGGCGGCTGGTCAAGACCGCCCGCTGGCCGGTCACCGTCGTGCCGTAGCGCTAGTCGCGCCCCCGGCTGGCTGGCCAGGCGAGCATCGGCCCGGGGAGCACTGGCCTGGCGAGCCGGCAGCCCCGGGACTGCGAGATCAGCCGCCGAGATTATGAGGGCGACCTTGCGGTGACGGCCGGGGCCGGCTGCGGGTACGGGCCGGACTCACGGCGCGGAGCTGTCGAGGCCCCAGCTGAGGACCTGGCTCGGGTGGATGCGGATGATCGGTCCGAGCCGCTCGCCATCGGCGCCGGTTGCCTCGTCCAGCGCCTCAGCCTCGCCACGCACCATGACGCACCTGGGCCGCCACGGCGGGAGCACGTCATCGATCACCAGGGCGACCCCCGGGTTTGCCCGGACGTTCCGGAACTTTGCTGTCCGGGCGAAGTCACGGCCGCCGATGTCGATCGTGTCCAGCGCCGGGTTGTAGCTCCAGCCGAGCGGCACGACGTGCGGCAGGCCGCCGGCACCGATCGTGGCAAGTCGGCCCAGGCGCTTGTCGGCCAGGTAATCCAGTTCCTTATCCGAGAAGACGCTCACTGCCAGAACCTCCCTCCCCGGGCGGCCGGCTGGTCCCGGCGCCCGGCTTCCCTGCACGGTCCGCATTTGATTCTCTAGAGAACAATCATCAAGAGAATATTACGTCAGAGAATGGTAGCGATGTCAACTAGCTGCTAGCGTGATTATGTGACTGGGGAGCGGCCAGAGGCCCTGCAGGCATGGACAGCGGTGTGCGACGTCGTTGACCGTGCGCGCATCGCCGTCAACCGGGACCTGCAGCACGCCGTCGGACTCACCCTGGCCGAGAACCTGGTGCTCTGCCAGGTCGCCATGGCACCCGGCAGGAGCCTGCGGATGGCCGACATCGCCGGGCTGCTCACCATCGCCAGGAGCGCAGTGACCAAGACCGTGGACCGCCTCGAGGACCGCGGCCTGATCGCCCGCGAGAAAGACTCCGCGGACCGCCGGGCAGTCCACGCCACACTCACTGCCGAGGGCGACAGGCTCTTCAGGGCCGCCCAGCCAGCATTCGTCGCTGCCGTGCAGCGTCACTTCGCCGACCACATCAGCCAGGCCGAGGTCCGCTGCCTCGCCGGCCTGGCCGGGCGCGTGCCCCAGTCAGCCCCGGCGTCACCAGCGCCGGCAGTCAGGGAACCCGCATAGCCGCCGGTGCATGAGACCGGTTCCGCCATGTCAGGTACCGGTGCCGCACAGCGGGACCGGCGTCGCCGGCCTCGGCGAGCCGCCTCCGGCACGGCCGCCGCGGTGCCGGAGGCGGCCGGCCCGGTTACGCCGGCCGGGCCGCGCCGGGCCGGCCGGCGACGGGCTGTGCAGGCAGTTGCGGGGCGCGGACGGGAACGCTCTCGAAGCCGCGCAGCACGAGCAGCGGGCGCCGGGCCGGCGGGGTGGCCAGCTCAAGTGCCGGGAACCGCCGGGTCAGCTCCTCGATGGCGATGCGGCCCTCCAGCCGGGCCAGCGAGGCGCCGAGGCAGTGATGAATGCCGAGCGAGAAGGCCAGGTGCCGGCCGGGATCCGGCCGGTCAGTCCGGAACTCGTCGGGCTGCTCGAAGACCCGCGGGTCGCGGTTGGCGCCGCCGATGAACACGATGACGGCCCGGCCCGCCGCGATCACGCGGCCGCCGATCTCGACATCCTCGGTGGCTACCCGGACAGTGAGCTGGACCGGGCTGTCGTAGCGGAGCATCTCCTCGATCGCCGCGGGTACCAGGGCCGGATCCTGGCGGAGCCGGGTCCAGCTGCCCGGGTCGCGCAGCAGGGCGACCGTGCCGTTCCCGATCAGGTTCACGGTGGTCTCGAACCCGGCGATCAGCAGCAGCAGGGCCGTGCTCACCAGCTCGCCGGAGGTCAGCCGGTCGCCCTCCTGCTCGGCCGCGATGAGCGCGGACAGGATGCTGTCATCGGGATGGGCCCGGCGCTCGCGCACCAGGTCCTGGAGATACCCGGTCAGCTCCAGTTCCGCGGCGCGGGTCTGCGCCTGCGCGGCCGTCGTCGTCTGGAGGTCCAGGCCGGTGGCGGCCACCTCATTGCCCCAGGCCCGGAACCGGGCCTGATCCTCGGCGGGCACGCCGAGCAGATGGCTGATGACCGCGATCGGGAGCGGGAAGGCCAGCGCGTCGATCAGGTCGAAGCCGGCTGCGCCGTCCGCGGCCGTCAGCAGCCGGACCGTCGTGTCACGGATCCACGGCTCCAGCCCGGCGACCGCCCGCGGGGTGAACGCGCCAGCCACGAGCCGGCGCAGCCGGGTGTGGTCGGGCGGGTCCATCGTGAGCAGGGTGGCGGCGGGCAGCGCGGCCCGCGGGTCGCCCGGCGGGTAGGACGGCGGCCGGTAGCCGCGCTGGTGCGCCGGCGAGCTGCTGAACCGCCGGTCCCGCAGGATGCTCGCCACCGTCGCGTGGTCGGCCGCGGCGAACACGCCGAGCGGGCTGCGCATCAGGCCGCGCTGTCGCACCTGCGCGTACAGCGAGTAGGGGTCAGCCTTCGCCGCCGGGTGCAGCAGCCGGGCGACCGGATCGCCCCGCCACTGGCACAGCCGCAGCACGGCCGGCTCGACGACGTGGTTCCTGACTCGCTGTCCGAGGCCCATCCCGCACTCCTTCGCCGCACCGCCGGGCCAGTCGCTCCCGGCCAGGCCATCAGCTTTTCGTATACCAGTAGTATCTGGATTCCGAAGGTATCTGTATGCTGCGAGTATGTCAATGTGGCAGCATGGGGGCATGGCCAGGGTGACCAGAGCGGAGTCCAAGGAACGCACGCGGCAGCGGCTGCTGACGGAGGCGCAGCGGCTGTTCCGCGAGCGCGGCTACGCCGCGACGTCGCTGGAGCAGATCGCGGAGGCGGCCGAGGTCACCAAGGGCGCCATCTACGGGCACTTCGCCAGCAAGGAGGACCTCATGCTCAGCGCGCTCGAGGCAGCCCCGGCCCCCGATTACTCGGCCACGCTGAACGACCAGTCGCGGCCGCTGCGCGAGCGGCTGGCCGAGTTCGGCCGCGCCACCGCCGCGGAAGGCCCGGGGGACACCGAGGAGCTGGCGATGTACCTGGAGTTCTTCGCCGCGCTGCTGCGCGCCCCGGACGCGCTGCAGCGCTACAGCAGCAGTCGCGAACGCCGGCTCCGGGAGCTAGCCGGCGCCGACAGCGGCGGACCCGCCGCAGGGGTCACGCCGGTCCAGGCCTGGGCCATCGGGCAGGCGATGCTGGTCGGCCTGCAGATCGAAAAGCGCCTGACCCCCGGCCTGGTCACGCGGGAGGTGTTCGAGCTTGCCTTCGGCCTGCTGTCCGGCCTCGACCCGGAGCAGTAAGGCCGGGGCGGCGGCGGATGCCCGGCCGGATACGACGCCCGCCGCGACCGTAGGTCGGCGCCCGGCGGCCCTGGCTCCGGCAGAGGCGGCGGCAGGACACCAGGCACTGGGACCCGGCAGCGCTGGCCACGCCCTCAGCCGAGCCTGCGGCGGGATACAACCCAGAAGACGGCGAGTACCAGGATTCCGGCCGCCGCGATCAGGAAGGTCGCGGGAAGCTGGCCGTGCGGCAGCTGCAGGCCGTAGAAGCCGCGGATGACAGCGACCGGGAACAGCAGCGCGAATCCGGCCAGCGCAGCGCCGACGAGCAGGGTCCGCCGCCAGGTCAGCGGCAGGGCCAGCAGGGTCAGCACGAACAGGCTGAGGATCAGCGTGACGATGGTCGCCGCGGTCCGCTGCTGGCTCAGCGGCAGGCCGGCCTGCCTGGCCAGGAAGAAAGCGGAGAATGCTGCCGCCGCGACGATGGCGCCGGCCGGGATCGCGAACCGCAGCACCCGGTGCGTGAAGCCCGG
>DASUBV010000102.1:0-8409 GCA_035763085.1 Streptosporangiaceae bacterium
CCAGAACCGGCCAGGCCGCGCCCGGACGCCGGCCAGAGCTCGCTGCTGAGGGGACACCGCAGCGGAGCAGGCATGGGCGCGTCCATGTATGGCAGCCTGCCGGCATCCCATCTTGCCGGCGATCAGACAACCACCGGGGGCGAGAACCTCAATGCGTGGCCGTCAGCTGAGCTGGCGGAGCAGGCTAGTGGTATCCGAGCAGATCCACTCTTCGGCGATGAGCCCGCCGGCGATGCGGGGGCAGCGATCGAGCGCGCGCCCGCGGGCGGCCGGGCGGCGTTCGGCCGGCGCAGAAAGTTCGCGTCGATAATGGGCCGCCAAGCCCGACGCGCTGATCGCATGACTAACTGCGGAGGTCGACCGAGCATGACAGCAGCTGACAACGAGTCCGAGGAGTTCCGGCCGCCCACGGCGCTCGAGTCCGCTGTCCGCGCCCTCGGCGCGGACGCGGTCCGCTATCGCGTGGACTACGTCATGCTGCCGATGCGCGACGGCATCCGGCTGGCGACTGTTGTCTTCCGGCCGCGGGCCGGCGGCCGCTATCCCACCCTCCTGGTCCGCTCGCCGTACGCGGCCTCCATCCCTGATCAGTTCAAGCCCATGCACACCGCGCAGTTCAAGAAGAACTACGTGCTGATCATGCAGAACGAGCGCGGCAGCGAATGGTCAGAAGGCGACTTCGGGATCCTGACCACCACCACCGCCGACGCGCAGGACACCCTGGACTGGATCAGCGCGCAGGAATGGTCCAACGGCAAGGTGGGCCTGCACGGCTGCTCCTCGACCGCCGAGAACCAACTGAAGCTCGGCGCTATCGGCCATCCGGCGCTGCGCGCTTGCGTGCCGATGAGCGCCGGCGCGGGCGTCGGCGACATCCCCGGTGCCGAGGGGTCGAACGGCCTCTTCTTCCGCGGCGGCGTTCCCATGATCAAGACATGGGCACTGTGGTACGGCCCGTTCGGTGTCGTGCAGCGACCCAAGCTCCCCGCTGGCGCCGAGGGGGACGAGCTGGCCCGGATCTTCCGGCAGTACACGGTGACCGTCCCGGACTTCCGCGGCGCGGAGTACGCCGCAGCCCTGGACAAGGCGACGCTGCAGGCTCCCAGCGGCGACATCCTGCGGCGGATGGGCTCGCCGCTGACGGGCTATGAGACCTTCATGGCCGACGGCCCGGTCAGCCCGGCCTGGAAGGTCGTTGACCTGATCGACGCTGGCCACACCGGCGCGACGCCGTCCATCAACATCAACGGGTGGATGGACGTCGGCGCGTACGAGACCGTCAAGCTCTTCGAGTTCCAGCAGCATCATCCCGACCAGTACCTGATCATGGCGCCGACAGAGCACTGCCGGATGCTGGCGACCAGCCCGGAGGCCCGCCTCGGCCAGCGGCCCGTGGGCGACTCCCGGTTCCCCTACGACGAGATCATCATCTCGTGGTTCGACCGGTTCCTCTGCGATGAGACCGACGCCTGGCAGCCGATGCCGAAGGTGCACGCGTTCCTGATGGGCGCGGGCACCTGGCTGACCGGCGAGTCCTGGCCGCTGCCGGAGACAGAGACGCGAACGCTCTTCCTGGCCAGTGACGGGTCCGCCCAGACGCTCTGGGGCGATGGCGCCCTCGTGCCGGCCGCCCGCGGCGCCGGGACCGACGAGCTCATCGCCGACCCGCACAACCCCGTGCAGTCGCTCGGCGGCGACCTCGGCACCCATGGCCCGGTCTGCGCCGATCAGCGGGCGGTTGAGTGCCGGGCTGACGTGCTGGTGTACAGCACGCCCGTGCTGACCGAGCCGGTAGCGATCGCCGGCGACGTCAGCGCGGAACTCTACGTGTCGGCCGACGTCGCGGACGCGGACGTCTTCGTCAAGCTGGTGGATGTCTATCCGGACGGTACCGCCTACAACCTCGCCACCAGCTGCCTGCGGCTGCGCTACCGCGACGGCTTCGAGCAGCCCGCCGCACTAGTGCCGGGCGAGATCTACCGGATCCGGATCGGCGGCATGGCCACCGCGAACTACTTCCCGGCTGGCCACCGGATCCGCATCGAGGTGGCCGGCTCCAACTTCCCGCTCGCGGACCGCAACTGGCATGCAGGCGACCGCAACGACCAGGCCACCGACGGCCCGGTCGCGCACCTCACTCTGCACCACGGGCACGGTCATGAGTCGGCGCTGCACGTCCGCGCCTACACCGGCGAGGTCACGGTCAACACGCCGATGTCCGACACCCGGCCCGGCGGCCTGCCGTGATTCCCGCGCACGTGGAGCTCACGGGCGTGTGCTTCGACGGCTCGGCCCGCGCGCAGGGTCAGGCGGCGGCGCCGGCGTGGCTGCGGGATGCCGGGCTGGCGGCCGCGGTCCGCGGCGCGCAGCTGGCGCCCGATGTCGTCGTGTCCGCCGGTGACCCCTCTCGTGGCCCGCTGGCCGGGTTCTTCAATGAGCGGGCGCTGCTGGAGATGGCCGAGTCGGTGCACCAGCGCGTCCGGGCGGCGCTGCAGGCCGGCCGCTTCCCGCTCCTGTACGGGGGCGACTGCGCTGTCCTGCTCGGCGCTATCCCTGCCGTGCGCGAGGTGTGCGGCTCGGCCGGGCTGGTCTTCATCGATGGTCATGAGGATGCCACCACGATGGAGCAGTCGGAGACGGGCGAGGCAGCGAACATGGAGGTCGCGCTGCTTCTCGGGCTCACCGGGGAGCGGGTGCCGGAGCCGCTGCGGAGCAGGCTGCCGGCGCTGCGGCCCGAGGCGCTGGCGATGCTCGGCCAGCGCGACGCCGGCTACCGCGACGAGATCGGGGTCGCCAGCATCGCCGGCCTGGTCCGGCTGCACAGTGCGGCGGAGGTCCGCCGTGCCCCGGAGCGGCTCGCCGCGCAGGCTGCCGCTGCCGTTGCCGGCCAGGCGGCGGGCTGGTGGCTGCACATCGACCTGGACGTGCTGGACCGGACCGAGTTCCGCGCCTGCGGGGCGGCTGCGGATCCGTCGATGCCCGAGGGCCTGACCTGGCGGCAGCTCACCGGCATCACCCGGGCCGCCCTGAGCAGGGACGGCTGCCGGGGATGGAGCATCGGCGTCTACAACACCGACCTCGACCCCGACCGACGTGACGCGCGCCGCATCGTCAGCTACCTGGATGCGGCCCAAATCGGCGGCGGCCCGGCAGCCTGACGCGGAGCTGGCGCATCCGAACACGCACATCGGTTACCTGCCGGTCATGGCGAGCGACGCTGCTGCCGCGCTGACCTGAGCTCCGCGCCGAAGTATTAAATATCCGCCGGCTCTTGCCGATACGTTAAAAACTGACAAACTGTCAGAGTGATCTTCCGACCTGTCGTGCTCTGGCTGTCCCGCACGCCGCTGGTGTCGCCATGACGGCCGTGCCGCCGGCCCTGGACGCCTGCCTGCTGGCCCGCTTCGACGGCCAGCGGGTCCCGGACTGGCTGCGGCGCTGGCTCGATGAGGGCCTCGGCGGCGTGGTGCTGTTCGCGCAGAACATCGCCGGCCCTGATCAGCTCCGCTTGCTGGTGGGCGAGCTGCGGGCTCGCCGCCCTGACCTGATCGTGGCGGTGGACGAGGAAGGCGGCCTGGTCAGCAGGCTGGAGGCGCGAACGGGCTCCTCGTTCCCCGGCAACAGCGCGCTCGGCGCCGTCGACGATCCGGCGCTGACCCGCCAGGTAGCGGCGGCCATCGGCGGCAGGCTGGCAGCCGCCGACCTGAGCCTGAACCTGGCGCCGGTGGCCGACCTGGCCAACCCGCTGAACTCGGTCATCGGCCTGCGGTCGTTCGGGCCCGAGCCGGCGCGGGCGGCCGCGCACACGACCGCATTCGTCGAGGGCGTCCAGGGCTGCGGGGTGGCCGCCTGCGCCAAGCACTTCCCCGGGCACGGCCGCGGCGCCGGCGACTCGCACCTGGTGCTGCCCGTCGTCGACGCGCCCCTGGCCACCATGCGGGAGTCGGACCTGGTGCCGTTCGCGGCCGCGATCGCGGCCGGGGTGCGCTGCGTGATGACGGCGCACGTGCTGTTCCCGGCCGTCGACTCTGTGCCGGCCACGCTGTCCCGCCGCTGGCTGACCGGCGTGCTGCGCGGCGAGCTCGGCTTTGCCGGCACGATTGTCTCCGACGCGCTGGACATGGCTGCGATCGGCGACAACGCGGTCCAGGCCGCGGGGGCGGTCCGGGCGATGGCCGCGGGCGCCGACCTGCTGTGCCTGTCCGCCGACCACGCCGCGCAGCTCCGGGCGCGCGACACGCTGGCCGCCGCGGTGCGGGACGGCACGCTCGCGCCCGGCCGGATCGAGGCGGCCGCCGCGCGAGTCGGCGAGCTTGCCGCCTGGACGCGCGCGCAGGCCGCCCGCCGGAAGGACAGCGGCACGGCCGGGGCGATGCGCGGCGCGGACGACAGCGCGCTCGGGCTGGCCGCTGCCCGGCGCGCGCTGCAGGTCTGCCTGACGGCAACGCCGGCGTCCGGGGGCCCGTTTGTGCTGGATGCAGGCTGGCTGCGCGGCCTGGGGGCCGGGGCCGCGCCCGCGGCCGGCGTCGGCGAGGCCGCGGCGAGCCTGCTCACCATTGTCAGCGGGCTGATCCCGGGGACGGACGGGCGGCGGCTGAGCGAAGAGGCCGGCGGCGGCGCGCCGGACGTGGCCGGCCTGCTGGGCCAGGCACGGGGCCGCCCGCTCATCGTCGCGGTCCGGGACGCGCGGGAGCGGCCCTGGCAGCGCGACCTGCTGGCCGCCGCCCTGGCGGCCCGGCCGGACGCGATCGTGGTCGCGACCGGCGGTGATGACCGGGCGCTGGCGGGAGCGAGCTACATCGGGACCCGCGGTCCGGCGCTGGCCAACCTGACCGCGGCCGCGGAACTGCTCGCCCGGCTGCTGTCCGGGCCGCCGGCCGGCGAGGACGCCGCCCGGTGATCGCCAGGCCCGGCGCTGAGCTGGACGAATCCGCCCGTGCCGACCTAGGCTGACGCATGCCACACCAAGCCCGCCGTCGCCCGGCGCAAGCGCCAGGGCCGGCCCTGCGCGCGTCGCACACGCCGCAGACGCTGCTCGCCCATATCCGGGCGCTGATGCCGAATCTCGCGCCGGCCGAGCGGCGGGTCGCCGCCGCGGTAATCCAGGACCCGGCGCGTGCCGCCGGCATGACGATCGCCGAGCTGGCCGCCGCCTGCAGCACTTCGGGCACGACAGTCATCCGGTTCGGCCGCGCACTCGGCTTCCCCGGCTACCCCGAACTGCGACTGGCGCTGGCGGCGGCGCATGCCGCCAGCGCGGACACCGAGCAGGATGTCGGCAGCGACATCGGGCCGCGCGACTCGCTGGCGGAGATCATCAAGAAGATCACCTACGCGGATGCCAGGGCCGTCGAGGACACCGGCGCGCAGCTGAGCCCGGAGTCGCTGGGCGTCGTCGTCGACAGCATCGTCAAGGCACGCCGGGTCGACATCTACGGCGTGGGCGCCAGCGCGTTCGTGGCGCTCGACCTACAGCAGAAGCTGCACCGCATCGGGCGCATCGTCTATGCCTGGCCAGACCCGCACATGGCCGTCACGTCGGCCGCCCTGCTGGCCGCCGGCGACGTCGCGATCGGGATCTCGCACACGGGCACGACCGAGGACACCGTGGCGAGCCTGGCGGAGGCACGCAAGCAGCGCGCCACCACCGTGGCGATCACGAACTTCCCCGGCTCGCCGATCGCGGAGGTCGCCGATCACGTGCTGACCACCGCCGTGCGCGAGACCACGTTCCGGTCCGGCGCGATGGCGAGCAGGATCGCCGCGCTGACGGTCGTGGACTGCCTGTTCGTGGCGGTCGCGCAGCGCAACTACAAGCAGACGGTGCGGGCGCTGGAGCGGACCTACGCGGCGGTCCAGGCCAGGCGCTTAGCGGCGGGCGGGCGCCGGGCGCCGCGCCGGCCGCCCGGCTAGCCGGCGGGCCAGCCAGAGGCTCGGCCAGGGGGCCGGCCAGGACAACGCGCGCGGACCACCGGCTCGGCAGATAACGGGCGACATGTTGTCTATTGACGTAACTTGGAGCTAATCCGTAATATTTTGTCGTTCGTCGCCTGCGCGGTTAGCCGCGCCGGAGCAGCGGGCCGCGCACGCACTCGCCTGCCCGGCCCCGGTGCACCGATCAGACCTAACGTCGTCGCCAGAGCAGGTGCCCTCATGAACAGCAGGAGACCAAGAGTCGCCTTGATGCCGCTTGCGCTGGCGACATCGGTCGCGCTTGTCGCGTCATGCGCGTCAACCGGATCAGGTGGCAGCAGCAGTAACGCCACCTTCACGACCATCGGCTACACCACGGTGATCACGCCGGGCGCGCCGATGAACCCGTTCAACGCCACCAACAACGTCTTCCCGACCTTCGACGCCATGCAGCTGGGCTGGAACGCCGGCAACTCCGCCAACCCCAACCAGGAACTGCCCGGGCTGGCCAAGTCCTGGTCACTGTCACCGGACGGGACCTCGCTGACGGTCCACCTGCAGCCAGGCGCCAAGTGGTCCAACGGCAAGCCGGTCACGGCCACCGACGTCAAGGACTCCGCCGCGATCTGGTTCGCGCAGGGCACGGCGCAGACCTACAACCTGGGCGGCGTCACGGTGGACAACCCGAGCACCGTCACCTTCACCGAGGCGCAGGGAGCGCACAACAACCTGTTCGAGACCGTGCTCGGCGAGGGCTCCGGCGCCGCCACGCAGTGGATCGTGCCGTCCTTCGAGTACGGGAGCCTGCTCCCGGCCGACATCTGGTCGACCATTCAGGCGAGCGAGGGCACCGGCAAGGCCGCCACCACCGCCTCCACGTCGCTGACCAGCCTGGCCAAGAAGATCGACGCCTACGCGCCGAAGACCGACATCTCGGCCGGCCCGTTCGCCATCAAGCGGCTGAACAACAGCGAGGCCCTGCTGGTCCGCAACCCGCACTTCTACGCGGCCGGCAAGGTCCACGTCGGCCAGGTGATCATGGAGCACCAGAGCGGCGCCCAGCAGATCTACAGCTACCTGGAAGGCGGCAAGCTCGACGCGGCGCCGTACACGGCGATGGCGACCAACGTGTACAAGCAGGTGCTCGCGGCCGGCAACACGCCGGTCAAGATGCCCTCGCTGGTCGCCTCCGCGCTGACCTTCGACGAGAAGACCGCCCCGTACAACAACGTGAAGGTGCGCCAGGCCCTGGCTTACGTGATCGACCGCTCCGCCGTGCAGAAGGTCGGCGAGCCGACCAGCGGCACTCCGTCCACCACGATCACCGGGGCGGTGTCCGCCGCGCTGCCCGACTACCTCACCCCGGCCCAGCAGGCCGCGCTGAATCCCTACAAGCCGAGCACGGCGAAGGCGACCGCACTGCTGAAGAGCGCGGGCCTGACCCTCAAGGGCGGCAAGTGGTACCTGCCCGGCGGCAAGCCGTGGACGATCACCCTGCCGGTGCCGCAGGGCTTCGCCGACTGGCTGTCCGCGTCCTCGGTGATCAAGTCGGAGCTGACCAGCTTCGGCATCCCCACCAAGATCACCGGCGGGCCGGCCTGGACGGAGTACCAGCCCAACCTGTTCAAGGGCCAGTACCCGGTCGGCTGGTGGCTGATCGCACTCGGCCCGGGCGCGTACGCGACGTTCTCCCGGATCTACGGCACCTACGACGGCTACGTCCCGGCCGGGACCACCGCCAAGCGGTACCCGGCAGGCAACGCGGCGGCCGACAACTTCCTGAACACGCCGGACACGGTCACGGTGCCGGGCGCCGGGACGGTGAACCCGGGGCAGCTGACCTTCCAGCTCAGCCAGGTGAACCTGGGGTCCCCGGCCGGGCTCGCCCAGCAGAAGGCGATCTCCGCCAAGATCATCCAGGCCGCTAACTACGAGGTCCCGGTCATCCAGCTCTGGGACTACATCGACGTCCAGTTCGTGAACACCAAGCGGTTCACCGACTTCCCCAAGAGCGACGAGATAGTCGGACAGGACCCGGGCCTGTGGATGACTGACGGATACGTTCGGGCAAAGTAGGCAGGCACAGAACATCGCCGCAAACGGCGGGCAGGGCTGGTCCGGCCCTGCCCGCCGCGGCGCAGTGGGCGGGCCGCCGGGCCGGCCTGCGGGCAGCCAGGCCACGACACGATCGGAGGCGGCACGTTGAAGCTGGCGCGCTGGCTCGCGGTAAAGCTCAGCACCGGCCTGATCATGATCTGGGTGGTGGCCTCGGCGACGTTCTTCCTCGTCCTGGACATGCCGGGGAACCCGGCCCAGGCGCTGGAGGCGCAGGACATCCTGCACGGCATGACGCCACAGCAGGCGGCGCGCGCCACCGCGGCGATCTACGGCTTCGTCCCCAGGCAGCCGCTGGCCGAGCAGTACGGCCACTACATGTGGCAGCTGCTGCACTTCAACCTCGGGGTGTCCATCGCCCAGGAAGGCACGCCGGTCGCC
>DASUBV010000103.1:0-13254 GCA_035763085.1 Streptosporangiaceae bacterium
CAGCTCGTAGTCGTCGAGCAGGCGGCCGGCGAGCTCGGCGTCCCAGTTCGGGTAGAACATCGCCGCCGCCGCCAGCGCCTGGCTGACCTTCAGGTCCGGGTAGGTCTGGTCCTCCCGGATGAGCACCATGCGGCGCAGCACCGCGTCGTTCTCCAGGGGAGCCGCCCCGAGCACCCTGACCCGCCCGGCGGTGGCGACCTCCTGGCCCGACAGGATGCGCAGCAGCGTGCTCTTGCCCGCGCCGTTGCGGCCCAGCAGGCCGACGATCGACGGGGTCCCGATGTCGAAGGTGACCTCGCGCAGGGCCTGATGGTCACCGAAGCGCCGTCCCACCCCGGTCAGGGAGATCGCCGGCGTCATGACGTGCTCCCGGCCGGCAGCGCGGCGGCGACCAGCTCCTCGTGCACCAGCCCGGTCAGGTCGTCCAGCCCGAGCCCGAGCCGTGCGCCCTCGGTCACCATCGGGCGCACGTACCGCTCGGCGAACTGCCGGCGCCGCACGCTGACCAGCCGCTCCCGCGCGCCCGCAGCCACGAACATGCCCACGCCCCGCCGCTTCTCCGCCAGGCCGTCGTCGACCAGGACGGACAGCGCGTGGGCCGCGGTTGCCGGATTGACCCGGTGGAACGCCGCCAGGTCGTTGGTTGACGGGATCCGCTCGCCCTCGCCCAGCCCGCCGTCAGCGATCTGATTCGCCAGCTGATCAGCGATCTGGGCAAAGATCGGCCCGCTCTCATTAGCCGGTGCCACCGACTCGCCACCTCTCCTAGTGCACTGGTTCAGTAGTCAACTAATACACCGACGAACGGAGCGGTGGCAAATTACCGTCCGCGGATCGACGGCAGCTGGCTACTGAGGACGAGATGGATCGCGGCCGCGGCCAGGAGAAGGCCGGTCACGCGTCGCTGCCACCCCAGCCACGCGGGCCCTGGCCAGGAAGGCGGCGAGGCCGCCTGCGGCGACGACGATCGTCGCGTTCACGGCGGCGCTGACGGTGATCTGGATCAGCCCGAGCGCGAAGCCCTGCGCGATCAGGTGACCGCGGCCGGGGGCGAGGAACTGGGGGATCAGGGCGAGGTACATGATCGCGGCCTTGGGGTTGAGCAGGTTGGTGAGCAGGCCCATCCGCAGCAGCCGGGCCGCGGGGTCCCGCGGAAGCTCGCGGGGCTGGAACAGGGTGAAGCCGGCGGGCCGGAGCGCCTGCCACGCCAGGTACAGCAAGTAGGCCGCGCCGGCCAGCGTGACCCCGGTGTAGAGCCAGCGGGCGGTGCGGAACACGCCCGCGAGCCCGAGGTTCGCGACGGTCATGTAGATGACGAAGCCGGCGATGGTGCCCAGCAGCGACAACAGCCCGGCCCGCCAGCCCTGCGAGAGGCTGCGCGAGACCAGGTAGATCATGTTCGGCCCCGGAGTGAGGACCATGGTGAGCGCCACGAGCGCGATCCCGGCGGCTGACGTGATGCTGATCAACAAGGCTCCTTCCGGCGCGCCCACCTTGATACGCTTTGCCGTCAAGAAGCAAAGTGTCCTAAGACGCATCGGATGAGAGGAACCACGTCGTGCGTGAGCCGTCACCGTGGTCGCCCCGCCTGGCTCCCTCCGGCGCGCCGGTGTCGCAGCGGCTCATCGCAGCGCTGGCCGAGGACATCACCGATGGCGGGGTGTCGTCCGGCGCCCGCCTGCCCGCGCACCGGGTGCTGGCCGCTGAGCTGGGCATCAGCACCGGGACCGTCACGAAGGCCTACGCGGCGCTGGAACGCCGCGGGCTGGTGCGGGGCTCGCGGGGCCGCGGAGTGTTCGTGGCGTACCGGGGGAGTGACGCCGCCGGGATCCTCGACCTGGCGGCGAACATGCCGCCGGCCGTGCTGGGCGACGACGCGCTGGGCGCCGCCATGACGGTGGTGAGCCGCCGCATCGATGCCCGCGGCCTGGCGGACTACGGGCCGCCGGGCGGGCAGCCCGGTCATCGCGGCTGCGTGGCCGCCTGGATCACGGCGTCCGGGCTCGACCTGGACGCCAGCGACCTGGTGCTGTGCAATGGCGCGCAGCAGGCTATCGCCGCGGCGATGCTCGCGGCCTCGCCCGGTCAGGCACGCGCCCCGGTCTTCACCGAGGAGTTCACCTTCCCGGGCGCCCTGCGCTATGCCGGGCTCGCCGGCCACCCGGTCCACCCAGTCGGAACCGATGGCGAGGGGCTGCACCCGGCAGCCCTGGACCGCGCCCTGGCCGCCCGCCCGCGGGCAGCAGCCGTCCGCCCGCTGCTGTATGTGACGGCGACCCTGCACAACCCGACTGCCGCGACCATGGGCGGCCGGCGCAGGCGCGAGATCGTCCGCATCGCACGCCGGCATGACGCCGTCATCATCGAAGATGACGTCTACGCCCTCAGCCAGGACCGGACCGCCCCGGCGCTGGTCGAACTCGCCCCGGACCGCACCTTCTACGTCACCAGCGCGTCCAAGGCGCTGAGTCCCGCTATCCGGGTCGGTGCCCTGCTCCCGCCAGCCGCGTTTCGCGATCGCGCTATCGCGGCTGTCCGGGCCCTGGCCCAGCCGGTCTCACCTATCCAGTGCGAGCTTCTGGCTGAACTCACCCGGGTCGGCATCGCTGACGAGGTGCGCACGGCCATCCGCCGCGAGGGGACCCGCCGCAGCGCGCTTGCCCGGACGATCCTGGGACCGTCGCTGCAGGCCTCGGACCAGGGCGGCTACCACGCTTTCCTGCCGCTGCCGCGCCAGCTTGCCGATGCCGTGGTGCTGGCCGCGGCCAGTGATGGCGTTGAGCTGACCCCCCCTGCCGCTGTCATGGCCGACCCGGCCAGCCCGCGCAGCGGTATCCGGATCTGCCTCGGCGGCCCGTCGTGGGCCGGGCTCTCCCGCGGACTGGTCACGGTACGCGCCGTGGTCGAGCGAGCCGGGAACGCGCAGCGGCGGGCTGCCCGGTCATACGGGTAGCGCCCAGCAGCGCGGGCGCGGCGGCGCCGTGATTTACCGTGCGCCCGCGTGACGGCTGATCCCCATGGCCTCGCGGGCGCGCTGCAGGACCGGCCCGGCCACGGCGGCGGCCCGCTCGGCGCCGCGGTCCAGGGTGCGGCCCAGCTCCGCCGGATCGCCCAGCAGCTCATCGTGGCGCGCGCGGACCGGGGCCAGCTCAGCCTCGATCGCCTCGGCGCAGGCCTGCTTCAGGTCCCCGTAGCGGCGGTAGGCGGCCATCACCGCCGCGGGCGTGCCGTCGGTCAGCACCGCGATGATCTCGGCCAGGTTGGACAGGCCCGGCTTGGCCTGCGGGTCGTAGCGCATCTCGCCGTCACTGTCGGTGACGGCCCGGCGGACCTTGCGGCGCACGACGTCCGGCCCGTCCAGCAGCCGGATCACGCCCGGCGCGTCCAGCGGCGCGGACTTGCTCATCTTCTTCGCCGGGTCGGCCAGGTCGCGCACGGTCGCGGCCAGCGCCGCCGGCACCAGTTCGGGCACCGTGAACGTGGGCCCGTAGGTGGCGTTGAACCGCTGCGCGACGTCGCGGGCCAGCTCCACATGCTGGGACTGGTCCTGGCCGACCGGCACCCGGGCGGCGTCGTAGAGCAGGATGTCGGCCGCCATCAGGCAGGGGTAGGTAAACAGCGATGCGCGCGTGCCCGGCCGCCCGCCCTTCTCCTTGAACTGGATCATCCGGCTCAGCTCGCCGATGTGGGCGGTCGATTCCAGCAGGTAGCTCAGCTCCACGTGCGCCGCGACATCGGACTGCACGAACACGGTCGCCCGGTCCGGGTCGACGCCGGCGGCGAGGTACAGCGCCGCGGTGGACAGCGTCAGCCGCCGCAGCTGCGCCGGGTCATGCTCGGTCGTCAGGGCATGCAGGTTGGCGACGAAATAGAAGCCGTTGTCCTGATAGGCGCGGAACCGGCGCAGCGCCCCCAGGTAGTTGCCGAGGGTAAGCGAGCCGGAGGGCGTGATGCCCGACAGCTCGCGAGCCAGGGCAGCAGCACCCGGCCGCGCAGCGGACGGGGGAGCGGTGGTGTGCAGCAGGGCCGTCATGACTGGTCTCCGTGGTCAGGCCCGCCAGGCGACCGCGGAAACGCCGAAGCCGCCCGGGCGGGCGGCTTCAAGTCAGGGCATGAGTCAGGAGCCGTCCGTCAGGACGGCCACCAGCTATTGCTCATGCGCGCAGGCATGGGTCCAGGGTAGCCCAGCCGCGGCCGGGCCGCCGACTCGGCAAGCCCGGGCCAGGGTGGCCGTTTCGGTACGGTTACCGCATGAAGATCACGATCGGCAGCGGGGAGCTGGCTTACGACGAGGCAGGCAGCGGCCCGGCTGTCGTGCTCGTGCACGCCGGGCTGGCTGACCGCCGCATGTGGGAGCCGCAGTTCGCGGTTCTGGCACAGCACTACCGGGTGTTCCGTTTTGACTGGCGGGGTTTCGGGGAATCCGGCGACGCGGCCGGGCCGGTGTCCCGGCACGAGGACCTGCTCGGGCTCCTGGACGCCCTCGGCCTGGAGTCGGCCGCGCTGGTCGGCTGCTCCTACGGCGGCGCGCACGCGCTGGACGCGGCGCTGGCCGCGCCCGGCCGGGTGACCGCGCTCGCGCTGGTCTGCTCGGCGATCTCGGGCTATGAGATCTGGACGCCGCAGATGGCGGCGCTGGCGGCGGAGAAGGGCTCGTCGGGCATCCCGGCCGGGAGGCTGGCCGCCTACCGCGACCACACCGCGGCTTCGGTGGACCCGGCCGACGTGGCGGCGATGGCCGCGGCCAACGTCCGGCTCATGGTGGTCGGCCCCTACCGCGAGCCCGGCGTGCTGGACCCGGCCGTGCATGAGCAGGCGCTGGAGATGTGCCGCGGGGTGTTCCGGCGCCAGTGGGCCGGCCCGGACGTCACCGAGGTGGAGCCGGACCGGCCCGCGCTCGGGCGCCTGGCTGAGCTGGCGCTGCCCGCGCTGGTGGTCAACGGCACCCACGACCTGCCGGCGGTGCAGGACATGGCGGGCGTGCTGGCCGCCGGGATCCCCGGCGCGCGCCGCCTCGACCTGCCGGCCGGCCACCTGCCCTCGCTGGAGACCCCGGACGCGCTGACCGGCGCGCTGCTGGAGTTCCTGGCCGCGACAGCGGCGAATCGGAGGTTCTAGCTTGGGGACTGTGCTGTTTCGCCCGGTGCCTGCATCTTGCACGCGGATAGGATGGTTGCAACCCCGTGCTGGCCAAGCCCCCCCATGGCTGGCACGGGGCCTGCCGTCCCGGCTTCCCGGCGGCGGCCGCAGGTCAGACCAGCGCCAGCTGGCGGTCCAGAGCATGCGCGAGGCGCTGCAAGGTGGCTTCGGTCGGGTTGCCTGCGCCGCGCTCGATCCGGCTGATATCTGCCTGGCGCACGCCGGTCATCTCAGAGAGCTGCCGCTGGGTCAGCCCGCGAGCCACGCGCGCGTCCCGGAACTGCAGTCCGAGCGCAACTGCGTCCTCGAATCTTCGGCGAAGCTCAGCCTCGGCCGGGGCTTCCGCTTCCGCCTGCTGAGCCAGCCAGTCCCTGACGCTAGTACCCATCGCCGCCTCCCGGCCCTGATCCAATATATGTTAAAGCGTATCAGCGACCGATAGCAAGTGGCTTCGGCGGCACAGCACCATCGGGGCGGACTGCCGGCCGAGTTCTCAGCGTGCACGGCGTCGTCGGGTCTCCTGGCAGGATTTGAGCAGCTTTCGGGCCCGCGCGATTTCCCTGTTCTGTCGTCCTGGGCTTGAGTCCGTCGCCTTGTCGTAGCCGCCGATGAGCAGAATGACCCGTTGTCCGGCTGTGCAGAAGAACACTCGGAGCAAGATCTTCTCAGGTGGTCCGACGGCGGCCGCGTGAGGAAGGCCAGTGATTTTGTGCTGAATCTCGGCTGCTGACCATCGCACACGAAACTCGTACAGCCCCCGCCAAGCGCCTTGCCGTATTCGGTCTGCATGACGTCAAGGCCGCGCTGCATGAGCACGAGCCGAATTGCCGCTCTGAAGGCCGCTGACTTCTGCGCTGAGAGTTTCTCGGCCCACTCCCGGCAGGGCTCGCGGCCGGTCCCGTCAGCGTAGAACTCAACGTGCCACTCGTCGGCCATGCCCGGACCGTAGTTTCCCTGGCCCGGGCGTGCAGTGACGGTATGGCAGTTCCGTCAGATTCCGTCAGGCCGAGCTTGATGAGGCGGCGCGCAGGACCGAGCGGACCGAGGTGTGGTCCAGCGCCGGCGGCGGGACCGCCAGGACTGCGCAGGGTGCGTGCGCCAGGCAGTACCGGCTCACCTGGCCGTGCCACAGCCGGCTCAGCCAGCCGTGCCGCCCGGCGCCGATGACCAGCATGTCGTCGGCCTCAGCCAGGTCCACCAGCGCCGGGCCGGGCTGGCCGCGCGTCACTACCGGCCGCACGTCGATCTCGGTCAGCTCGCCGCCCCAGGCGATGCTGAGCGCGTCCTTCAGGCGCTCGCGCGCCTCATCGGCCCAGATCCGGCGCAGGTAGGTCGACGGGCACCGCCGGTCGGCCAGGTCGCCGCCGGGCGGGACCCACGCATGAACTGGTACCAGAGTTGCGTCGTACAGCCGGGCGATTCTCGCCGCGTACCGCAGCGCCGGGAGGCACCCCGGCGTCCCGCTGACCCCGACGATGACCCGTGTGAGGCCGCTCACTTCCCTGCTCCTTCGTGAACCCGCGATTCGCATCTCAGTTAACCCGAGCGCCCCCCGGTAACCGCCGGGCCAACAACTTCCTAGCGAGTCCAGGACGATTCCTGGCGAAAGCCAGGCGCTGTCCAGAATCCAGCTCGTCATGTGATGTGCGCAGAACCCGGCACGCGACGGGGCATGCCGGGCCTGAAGGCCAGGCCATGCGGGGTCAAGGCTGGCCTGAAACCCCACCCCCCTCTTACCCGCTGACCAGCGTTTACACCTGCTCGCGCCGGGCGGCTCGATGTCGCGATTTGCGACGAGGGGCGGCGGGCCGCCGCGGCGGGCGATCTCGCTGGCGCCGCCGGCTGGCCGGGCGGCGACGATTCGGCCCAGGGCCGGTGCATCCGGGAGATGTGCTGGTCCTGCGGACCCGGAGTTCCCGCCCGGCCGCAGTCCGTCCGCAAGGGTGAGCGCTTGTGAGGCTGCTGGGAGCAAGGTGGCCAGCGGGGGTGGCGTGACGGAGGTGTGTCGGCCGGCGCCGCCGCCCGCGCCGCCCGGCCCCGGGAGCCGCCCGGGTCTGCCGCTAGTCGCCGGGTCCGCCCGGTCTGCCGGGTGTGCCGGGTCTGCTGACAGCGCCCATTCGCATATCCGGCCGCCCGAATCATGCAGTAATGGCCCGGCCCGCCATTCTCTGAGCCCTTCGTGACTGATCATTTACGCCGGCCATAGGTTCCCGGCTATTTGAGTCGGGTACGCAGGTGACGCTAAGTAACTATGATGACGCAGGCAGTTACGAAAGGTGATGGCGCGCGGCTGGGCGTCGCACAGACGGGGGAACGGCGTGTTCAGTGTTCGGGGGACCGGCAAGACCGCAGGCCAGGAGACAGGCCGGCCAGCCGCCGACCCGGCGGTCGCAGATCCGGCGGCCGGCGGGCCGGAGTCCGGGACGCCGGGGTCGGGGGGACCGGGCGGACCCAGGCGGCGCCGGAATCAGTTCATCGCGCTGGGCGTCACGTCGGTCGCCGTCATCGCGCTGGCCGTGGCCTACGTGGTGCTGCACGCCGGGGCGACCCGGCATGGCCGCGGCAGCGGCGGGCAGGGCGGCGCGAGCACGGTGGCGGCCCTGAGCGTCCTGTCGGTCACCCCGGCGCCGGGGGCCCGGCATGCCGACGGCAGCGTGCCGGTGATGGTCCAGTTCAATGCGCCCCTGGCGGCCGGGTCGCCGATGCCGGTGATCAGGCCGGCGGTGCCGGGGACCTGGAGCATGGTCGGCAGCGACGCGACGTTCACCGCGACCCGCGCCCTCCGGCCGGCCACCCGCTACACCGTCACGGTGCCCGCCGGCCAGGGCGGCGTCCGGACCGGCTCCGGCGCCCTGCTGGACCGCCCGGCGGTGGCGCACTTCACCACCCGCGGCTACTCCCCGCTGCGCCTGGGCCAGTTGCTCAGCCAGCTCGGCTACCTGCCGCTGACCTGGTCGCCGGCGCAGGGCGCGGCGGCCAGGGCCGAGTACCAGATGGCCGGTTACCAGCCCCAGAGCCAGCAGGCCCTGGCCTTCAGCCCGCCGGCCGGCACCTTCACCTGGCAGCCCGGCTACCCCTCGGTGCTGGCCAGCATGTGGCAGCCGGACCGGGCGAACGTGGTGCTGCGCGGCGCGGTGATGGCCTTCCAGTCCGAGCACGGGATGACCATGAACGGCTCGGCCGGGCCGGCGTTGTGGGCTGCCCTGTTCAAGGCCGCCCGCAAGGACCAGCGCAACGTCAACGGCTACACCTACGCCCTGGCCAGCAAGGCACTGCCGGAGAGTCTGACCATCTGGCACAACGGGCGCATCGTCCTGCGCAGCCTGGCCAACACCGGAATCCCGGTCGCTCCGACGGCCGACGGCACGTTCCCGGTCTACCAGCGGTTCCGGTTCCAGATCATGCGCGGCACCAACCCGGACGGCAGCAGCTATGCCGACCCGGTGTCGTTTGTCTCCTATTTCAATGGCGGCGACGCGGTGCACTACTTCCCGCGGGGCGGCTACGGCTATCAGCAGAGCCTGGGCTGCGTCGAGCTGCCTTACGGCGCGGCCGAGCAGGCCTACCCGTACCTCACCTACGGCAGCCTGGTCACCGTCTCCGGCTAGCGCTCCCGCCGCCTGCCGCCTGCCGCCGGCCGGCGGCAGGCGGGGATTCAGGGGTCGCCCCCTGGCCCGGAAGCGCAGCTACTCCGCCCGGTCCCGGTTCCTGACGGGGGCCGGGCGGAGTCATGCCCGGCCCGTGCCCGCCCGCCGGGCCCGTGCCCGGCTCCGGTGAACGGCGAGCGTCGCCGCGGCGAAGAACTAGGCAGCGGGGCGGGTCGTGTCCGTTTCTTAACCAGATTCTCGGCCTTCTCCGGACCTAAGCATCTAGTCTCCGTTGAGAGAATCTCCTGGTATACATCAGGCATCGGAGGGATCGCCCGTCCCTGGGCCGGACCGGGCGCGTAGGCGAGGGAGCGCGTCTTTGTCTGTGATAGGTCAGTTCCGCGGGCGGATCGCGGCGCTGTCTGTGAAAGGTCAGTTCCGCGGGCGGATCGCGGTGCTGGGCGGCGTCATTGTCCTCGTGCTGGCCGCCGGAACCTGGATGGCCCTGTCCCTGACCCATGCCTCCGCCCGGACGACCGCCGCCAATGCCGGCGGCGGCAAGGGCGCGGCCGCGACGAAGCCGAAGATCCCGCTGCGCATCGTCGCGGTGACCCCGGCCAGGCACGCCCGGGACGTCAACGGCACCGCCCCGGTGCGGGTCACGTTCTCCGCCGCGCTGGCCGCCGACTCGCCGATGCCTGCGGTCAGGCCGGCCGTCGCCGGGACCTGGCAGTCTGCCGGGTCGGACGCGGTCGAGTTCGTCCCGGCCCGCGGCTTCAGGCAGTACACCCACGTCCGGGTGCACATCCCGGGCGGCGCGGCAGGCGTCAGGTCAGCCTCCGGGCAGACCCTGCCGCATGCGCACACGGTCCGCTTCGAGACCGGCGGCTACTCCGCGTCCCGGCTGACCGAGCTGCTCGCCCAGCTCGGCTACCTGCCGCTGAAGTGGACCCCGACCGCGGGCCAGAGCGTGCCCTCGGTGGGCAGCTCAAAGGGCCAGCTGGCCGCCGCGTACACCCCGCCGTCGGGCACCTTCCACTGGAGGCACGGCTATCCGGGCACGCTGCACACCTTCTGGGACCACGGCAGCACCAGCGGCCTGATCATGCACGGCGCGGTGATGACCTTCGAGTCCGACCACGGGCTGACCCTGGACGGCGTGGCCGGCCCGCTGGTCTGGAAGGAACTGCTGTCCGCCGCGGCCAAGGACCAGCGCAACCAGCACGGCTACAGCTATGCGATCGCCAGCCAGCACGTCCCCGAGACGCTGACCGTCTGGCATGACGGCAAGGTGATCCTGCACACGGCGGCCAACACCGGCATCCCGGCCGCGCCGACCACCGTGGGGACCGCCCCGGTGTACCTGCGCTATACCTTCCAGATCATGAAGGGCCGCAACCCGGACGGCACCAAGTACGCCGACCCGGTCAGGTGGGTGTCCTACTTCCGGGCCGGCGAGGCGGTGCACTACTTCCCGCGTGCCTCCTACGGCTTCCAGCAGAGCCTGGGCTGCGTGGAGCTGCCGCTGGCCCAGTCGAAGTACATCTGGCCGTACATGACCTACGGCACGCTGGTCACCGTCACCTCGCGCTGACCGGCCCGTCCGGCGGCACCGTCCGTCCGGCCTCGATAGCATCGGGACCGCGGGACGCGCGGGCGCCCGCCCGCCGCCGCCACCATCACACCTAGGAGCCACCGTGCCTGCCGACAAGCTGCACATCACTCTCGCCGGACGCGAGCACGTGGTGGAAGCCGGCACGACGGCGGCCACCGCGCTGGCGGGCCAGGACGCCATCGCCGCGCGGGTCAACGGCAGCCTGCGCGACCTGGCCGCCGCCCTGGCCGACGGCGACGTCGTCGAGCCGGTCGCGCCCGCCAGCCCCGAGGGGCTGTCCATCCTGCGCCATTCCGCGGCCCACGTGCTGGCCCAGGCCGTGCAGGAGCTCTACCCCGACGCCAGGCTGGGCATCGGCCCGCCGGTCGAGAACGGCTTCTACTACGACTTCGACGTGCCTGCCGCCTTCGGGCCCGATGATCTCAAGGCCATCGAGAGCAAGATGCGGCACATCGTCAAGCAGGGCCAGCGCTTCGCGCGCCGCGTGGTCACCGACGCGCAGGCCCGCGAGGAGCTCGCCGCCGAGCCCTACAAGCTGGAGCTGATCAGCCTCAAGGGCAGCGGCCCGGCCGCCGCGGAGAAGGCCATCGAGGCCGCCGCCGCCGACCTGGCCGCCGCGCACAACCCGAGCGCGGTCGAGGTCAGCGAGGAGGAGGCCGTCGAGGTCGGCGGGGCCGAGCTGACCATCTACGACAACGTGGACGCCCGCAGCGGCGAGCGGTGCTGGAAGGACCTGTGCCGCGGGCCGCACGTGCCCACCACCCGGCACATCCCGGCCTTCAAGCTGATGCGCAGCGGCGGCGCCTACTGGCGGGGCAGTGAGCACAATCCCCAGCTGCAGCGGATCTATGGCACCGCGTGGGCCTCCCGCGAGGACCAGGACGCCTACCTGAGCCTGCTGGCGGAGGCCGAGAAGCGCGACCACCGCAAGCTCGGCGTCGAGCTGGACCTGTTCTCCTTCCCGGCCGAGATCGGCAGCGGGCTGGCCGTCTTCCATCCCCGGGGCGGCGTGGTCCGCAAGGTCATGGAGGACTACGCGCGGCGGCGGCACGAGGAAGCCGGCTACGAGTTCGTGAACACCCCGCACATCACCAAGTCGGAGCTGTTCGAGATCTCCGGCCATCTGGGCTGGTTCGGCGAGAACATCTACCCGCCCATGGAGCTGGAGGGGGCCAAGTACTACCTCAAGCCCATGAACTGCCCGATGCACATCCTGATCTACCGGTCCCGCGGCCGCTCCTACCGCGAGCTGCCGCTGCCGCTGTTCGAGTTCGGCACCGTGTACCGGTATGAGAAGTCCGGCGTGGTGCACGGGCTGACCCGGGTGCGCGGGCTGACCATGGACGACGCGCACATCTTCTGCGCCCGCGATCAGATCGGCGAGGAGCTGCGCAAGCTGCTGACCTTCGTGCTGGACCTGCTACGCGATTACGGCCTGAGCGACTTCTACCTCGAGCTGTCCACCCGCGATGAGGTGAAGGACAAGTGGGTGGGCAGCAGCGAGGACTGGGAGCACGCCACCGAGCAGCTCCGCCAGGCCGCGGTCGAGTCCGGCCTGGACCTGGTCGCCGACCCGGGCGGCGCCGCCTTCTACGGCCCGAAGATCTCGGTGCAGGCCAAGGACGCGATCGGCCGGACCTGGCAGCTGTCCACCATCCAGGTCGATTACAACCTGCCCAAGCGGTTCGGGCTGGAGTACCAGGCCGCCGACGGCACCCGCCAGCAGCCGATCATGATCCACCGGGCGCTGTTCGGCTCGATCGAGCGGTTCTTCGGGATCCTCACTGAGCACTACGCCGGCGCGTTCCCGCCCTGGCTGGCCCCGGTCCAGGTGACCGGCATCCCGATCACCGGGGCGCACGTGCCCTACCTGGAGGAGGTGGCCGCGCAGCTGCGCGAGCACGGCATCCGGGTCGAGGTCGACGGCAGCGATGACCGGATGCAGAAGAAGATCCGCACGGCGCAGAAGCAGAAGGTCCCGTACATGCTGCTGGCCGGGGACGAGGACGTGGCCAAGGGCGCGGTGTCGTTCCGCTACCGCAGCGGCGAGCAGAAGAACGGCGTGCCGGTGGCCGAGGCGATCGCGGAGATCACCTCGGCGGTAGCCCGCCGGGAGCAGGTCTGACGGCGGTGCCGGATCCGGAGGTTCAGGACGGCGTCGGCATCCCCGACGGGTTCCGGCGGCTGTGGACGCCGCACCGCCTGGCTTACATCAAGGGCGAGGGCAAGCCGGGCGACGCCGGCGAGTGCCCGTTCTGCCGGATCCCGAAGCTGCCGGACGAGCAGGGCCTGATCATCGCGCGCGGCGTGCTGGTCTACGCGGTGCTCAACCTGTACCCGTACAACAGCGGTCACCTGATGGTCGTCCCGTACCGGCACGTGGCGGACTACACCGAGCTGGACGACAAGGAGACCGCCGAGCTCGCCGACTTCGCCAAGCGGGCGATGACGGCGCTGCGCGCGGCCTCCGGCGCGCAGGGCTTCAACATCGGCATGAACATGGGTCACGTGGCCGGCGCGGGGATTGCCGAGCACCTGCACCAGCACGTGGTCCCGCGCTGGGGCGGCGACGCCAACTTCATGCCGATCATCGGCCAGACCAAGGTGCTGCCCGAGCTGCTGTCCCAGACCCGCGAGCACCTGGCCGCCGCCTGGCCCCAGGACCCGCACGACGCCAGCGCATCCTGAGACCAGGCCACCCTCCAGCCCCGCCCTTACCGGCTCAGCCCGGTGCCCTTGCCGGCGAGTTCCGGGTGCCCGCAGGGTGCCCGGAACTCACCGGCTCCCCTGGGGGTCCGGGGGCGGGACGCCTCCGGCCTGGGGGTTCCAGGGGGTTCCCCCCTGGGTTAAAGCAGCCCGGAACTCGCCGGCTCCCCTGGGGGTCCGGGGGCGGGACGCCTCCGGCCTGGGGGT
>DASUBV010000104.1:0-17528 GCA_035763085.1 Streptosporangiaceae bacterium
GGCGCTGCCGTCCTTCGCGCCCGGGCAGTTCAGCATGCTGTACGCGCCGGGGGTGGGCGAGGCAGCGATCTCCGTCAGCGGGGATCCCGGCGCTGACGATGGGTCGCTGAGCCACACCATCCGCGACGTGGGCGCGATCACCCGCGCGCTGTGCCGCGCCGGGCCCGGCGACCTGATCGGCGTCCGGGGCCCGTTCGGCACCGGCTGGGACGTGGCTGCGGCTGCGGGCCGGGACCTGATCATCGTGGCGGGCGGCGCCGGGCTGGCGCCGCTGCGCCCGGTTGTGCTGGCCGCCCTGGCCCGCCGGGAGTCCTATGGCCGCGTCGTGCTCATCGCGGGCGCCCGCGGGCCGGGCGAGTTCCTGTTCCGCGGGCAGCTGCAGGACTGGGCCGGACTGCCCGGCCTGGAGGTGGCGCTCACCACCGACCAGCCCGCTGCCGGGTGGGACGGCCTGGTCGGGTTCGTGACCGAGCCGCTGGCCCGGCTGACCCTGGATCCGGGCCGGAGCACGGCCTTCATCTGCGGTCCCGAGCCGATGATGCGGCTGTCGGCGGGGATCTTGCTGGACCACGGGATGGCAGCGGGCGACATCCGGGTCTCGCTGGAGCGGAACATGAAGTGCGGCATTGGCCTGTGCGGCCACTGCCAGCTCGGGCCGCTGCTGGTCTGCCGGGACGGGCCGGTCGTGGACTACGCGGTGGCTCGCCCGCTGCTGGCCATCCGGGAGCTCTGAGCGGCAATGACGCGCACCGGCGAGAGTGGCGGAGAACGGCCGGCCCTGGCCGTCTGGAAGTTCGCCTCCTGCGACGGCTGCCAGCTGACGCTGCTGGACTGCGAGGACGAGCTCCTGGCCCTGGCCAGCGAGGTGCGCATCGCGCTTTTCCTCGAGGCCTCCAGCGAGGTCCGGCCCGGCCCGTATGACCTGTCGCTGGTGGAGGGATCGATCACCACGGCCGGCGATGAGCAGCGGATCCGGGAGATCCGGCGGCAGTCAAGGTACCTGGTCACCATCGGTGCCTGCGCCACCAGCGGCGGCATTCAGGCACTGCGTAACTTCGGTGACTCCGGTGAGTTCCGGTCGGCGGTCTACGCCAGCCCGCAGTACATCGACTCGCTGGCCACCTCCACCGCGATTTCCGCGCACGTGGCCGTGGACCTGGAGCTGCGCGGCTGCCCGATCGACAAGCGGCAGCTGATCGAGGTCATCACGGCGTTCCTGGCCGGGCGCAAGCCTGACATCCCCGACACCAGCGTCTGCACCGAGTGCAAGCGCCGGGGCCTGACCTGCGTGCTGGTGGCCGGCGGAACGCCGTGTCTCGGGCCGGTGACCCACGCGGGCTGTGGCGCGCTCTGCCCGGCGGCGGGCCGCGGCTGCTACGGCTGCTTCGGGCCGATGACCGGTGCGAATGTCCCGGCCCTGACCGGGCAGCTGCAGGCATGCGGGATGAGCCGGCGCACCGTCGACCTGGTGCTGTCCACCTTCAACGTGGCGGCGGAGGGCTTCGCGCGGCCGCGGCGGGAGGCAGCAGGCGATGACGCACCGTAGCCGGCAGCTGCAGGTCAGCGCGCTCGCCCGGGTCGAAGGCGAGGGCGCGCTGCGGGTGGTGGTCGAGGACGGCCAGGTTCGCGACGTGCAGCTGCGGATCTATGAGCCGCCCCGGTTCTTCGAGGCCTTCCTGCGGGGCCGCCAGTACACCGAGGCCACCGACATCACCTCCCGGATCTGCGGCATCTGCCCGGTCGCCTACCAGTCCAGCGCCTGGCAGGCGATGGAGGACGCGTGCGGGGTCAGCGTCGGCGGCCAGATCGCCGCGCTGCGCCGGCTGCTGTACTGCGGGGAGTGGATCTCCAGCCACGCCCTGCATATCTACCTGCTGCACGCGCCTGACTTCCTCGGCTACCCCGATGTCGTCGCCATGGCCCGTGATCACCGCGCCGCGGTCGAGCGCGGACTGCGGCTGAAGAAGGCCGGCAACGCGATCCTGGAGACGGTGGGCGGCCGCGCCATCCACCCGGTCAGCACCCGGCTCGGCGGCTTCTACCGCGCGCCCGCGGCGGCCAGCCTGACCGCGCTGGCGGAGCAGCTGTGGCCGGCCCTGGACGATGCCCTGGCCACGGTCGCCTGGGTATCCGGATTCGAGTTTCCGGAACTGGAGCTGGACCACGACCTGCTGGCCCTGCGCGAGCCTGGCTGCTACGCCATCGAGCGCGGCCAGGTTGCCTCCGCCAGCGGGCTGGAGTTCCCGGCCCGGGAGCTCGGCCAGCATGTCACCGAGCATCAGGTCCCGCACTCCACCGCCTTGCAGGCGACGCTGGACGGCCGCTGTTACCTCACCGGCCCGCTGGCCCGGTACACCATCAGCTCGGGACAGCTGTCGCCGGCGGCGCGCGAGGCGGCGGCAGCAGCCGGGCTCGGCCCGGCCTGCCGCAACCCGTTCCGGAGCATCGTGGTGCGCGCGGTGGAGGTCGTCTACGCGGTCAGCGAGGCCCTGCGGATCATCGCCGGCTACGACCCGCCCGATCCGTCGTTCGCCGAGGTGCCGCCCGTGGCCGGGACGGGGCACGGGGTCAGCGAGGCGCCGCGCGGGCTGCTCTACCACCGCTACCGGCTGGACCCGGCCGGGCGCATCGAGTCCGCGGTCATCGTTCCGCCGACCTCGCAGAACCAGGCCGCCATCGAGGCCGACCTGCGAGAGGTGGTAGCAGCCGGGCTGGACCTTGCCGACGATGAGCTGACCGCCCGGTGCGAGCGCGCCATCCGCAACTACGACCCGTGCATCTCCTGCGCGGCCCACTTCCTCGACCTGCGGATCGAGCGCCGGTGAGCGCGCCGCGTGCCGTGGTGATCGGCATCGGCAATCCCTACCGCCGCGACGACGGCATCGGCCCGGCCCTGATCGCGGCGCTCCGGCCGTCCTGCCCGGCCGGGGTCACCCTGGCGGTCTCCGACGGAGAGCCCAGCCACCTGCTGGAGCTGTGGGATCAGGCCCCGCTGGCCGTCGTCGCGGACGCGGTGCTCTGCGAGCCGCCGGCGCCCGGGCGGCTGCACCGCAGCAGCGCGCTGCCCGGCCGCCCGGCCGCCGCCGGGAGCACGCACGGGCTGGGCGTCCCGGACGCGATCCGGCTGGCACAGGCCCTGGATCGCGGTCCCCGGCAGCTGGTCGTGCTCGCGGTCGAGGCTGCTGACCTCGGCACCGGGCCGGGACTGTCACCTGCTGTCGCCGCCAGCCTTCCGAGGCTGGTCCGGGCAGTCCTGGACGAGGTGCAGCGGGTCCGTCCTGACCCGCGACGACGCTGAGCGGACGGCCCGGGCCGCCGGCGCACCGGCGGCAAGGCCAGGACCAAGGGCCCGGCCCGGTCGGCCGAACGCCTCTGCTGCGCCGGCCGGCGGCGCGAGAAGGTCGTTAGCGAAGGCAGTCGCCCTGGCGCGGAGCGTGCTCCGGCTGAGAGGAGATGGCGGCGATGATGTTCTGGTACGGCAACGGCGGATGGGCCTGGTGGCAGGCCGCCATCATGTGGATTGTCATGATCGCATTCTGGGGCGTGCTGATCTGGGCGGCCTGGGCTCTGGTCACCGGGGCTTTGCGCCGGACCGGGGGCGGCGACCGCGATGCGCGGCAGTCCGGCCGCGCAGCGCACATCCTCGATGAGCGGCTGGCCCGCGGCGAGATAGGCGCCGAGGAATACCAGCGGCTGCGCGAGCTGATGGGCCGTGATCAGGGCTCACGGCCGGCCTCCGTCCGCGATACGGACGGGGACCAGCCGACCTCGTTCCGGGACCCGGACGGGGACCAGGCGATGGCTCGCCCGGCTCACCGGACCGGGTCAGACTGATCAACTCCGGCTGGTGCGCGACCGGCGGCGGCCCGGCGGAGCCTGGCCGCATCGGCGCGCTCCTGCTCCTCGTGCGCGGATCGGTGAGCTGGCTCAGCTCCGCCAGCATGCCGGCCAGCTCGCTGCCGCCATCACCGCAGCCGACGCAGACGATCACGTCCGCGTCGCACCACTTGGTCACCTGCTGCAGCAGCATGGTCTTGCCCGTGCCGGAACCGCCCGGCACGGCGGTCGTGCCGCCGGGAACAGGACATCAATGATGTGAGGAAGCCGCGCAGGTCAGGCGCGGACGTGGCCCGCCGTCCCGGCCGGCCCGCCGGCTGCGGGCGCCGGGCGGTCCGTCTGCTGATGCCCCGGCAGGAGCCTGGCGTACGGGCCCGGGAACACCAGGGCGATATGACCTGTATCCAGCCACTTAACGACGTAGGGCGGCGAGCCGTCCGCTTCGCGCAATCCGATGATCAGGCCCGTCCGGCTGGAGCTCTCGCCGGGTATCAGCCGGTCGCCTACCTGAGCCTTCATGCCATGCCTCCCATCGGTACGAAGCAGAGCGGCGGCCGCCAGGCCGGTGCTCTGGCTTGCTCGCTCCACGCTCGCGCAGCCGGGCATTGCGGCAGCAGAGCCGAATGTCCCGGACGCCGGGCCAGACGTCCCGCGGCCTCAGCGGCGTCGGCTCAGCAGCCGGCCTGGCCGGGCCGGGCCGCCCGGCGGGCCAGCCGCCGCAGCTCGTCAGCGCCCCAGACAATGACGGGGAACGGCGCGACGGCGGCGACCTGGAGCGGCGACAGTGCTGCCGTGCCGAACAGGCCGTGCAGGGCGGGCAGGTAGATCAGCAGCGCGGCGAAGGCCAGCGAGACCCCGATGCCGCCCAGCAGGTACCGGTTGCTGAAGACACCCACCGAGCGCAGCGACGCGTGATCTGTGCGGGCGGCGAACGCGGTCCCGATCTGGCAGGCGACGATGCCCAGGAAGGCGACCGTCGTTGCCTGCCGGTAGCCGTGATGCAGCGGGCTGCCGGGCTCGACCGGGGCGCCCGGCGTCCAGCCGGCCCGCCACAGAGTGATGAAGAACCCGAGCATCACCAGCACGGCGCTGATGACGCCGAGGAACCCCCAGGCCCTGGCCAGCATCGCGCCGGTGATGACGCCCTGGCTGCGCGGGCGCGGCGGCCGGTCCATCAGGCCCGGCTCGGCAGGCTCCCGGCTCAGGGCCAGGGCGGGCAGCGTGTCGGTGCCCAGGTCGATCGCCAGAATCTGCATGACCGTCAGCGGCAGCGGGATCAGGCCGCCCGACAGCGCGAACACCAGGAACGGCACCACCTCGGGCAGGGCGTGACTGAAGATGTACAGGATGAACTTGCGGACGTTGTCGTAGACCCGGCGCCCGGCCTGGACGGCGGCGGCGATGGTCGCGAAGTTGTCGTCGGTCAGCACCATGGTGGCCGCCTCGCGGGCTACGTCGGTGCCCGAGCGGCCCATGGCCACGCCGATGTCGGCGCGGCGCAGCGCTGGCGCGTCGTTCACCCCGTCCCCGGTCATCGCGACGACCTGGCCCATGTCCCGCAGCGCATCGGCGATGCGGAGCTTGGCCTCGGGCGAGCTGCGGGCGAAGATGATCTCGGCTCCGGACGCCAGCAGCTCGTCGAGCTCCCGTTCCGGCATCGCGTCGAGATCCGGGCCATTGACCACGCGGGACTGCTGCTGGCCGATGCCGACCTGCCGGGCGATGGCCGCCGCGGTCAGGCCGTTGTCGCCGGTCACGACGTGAATCCTGATTCCCGCCCGGTGGACGCGCTCGATGGCCGCCGCGACCTCCGGCCGCGGCGGGTCCGCCATCGACACCAGCCCGAGCAGGGACAGGTCACGCTCGGCATCGCCGCGCCTGGCCGGCACGCCCGCCTCCGCCGGCAGTTCGCGGACGGCGACAGCCAGGACCCTCAGGCCCCGGCTTGCGAGCTCGCGCATGGCCTGGGCGACCTGCTGGCGGGCGGCGGCCGACAGCGGGCGGTCGCCGGCCGGCCCGGCGATCCGGGCCGAGCGGGCCAGCACCTCCTCGGGTGCACCCTTAACGTGCACGGCCAGGCCATCCTCGCCGGAGTCCACCGTGGACATCAGCTTGAGCTCGGGATCGAAGCGGAATACCGCCCGCCGGGCAGCGTCCCTGACCGGGCGGGCGGTATCGGTGCCGAGGCCGGCCGCCAGGTCGAGCAGTGCCAGCTCCGTCGGGTCGCCGGCGGGCGGCTGGCCCGCCGGGCTGGCCAGCTCGGCGTTATTGCACGCGGTGATGGCCCCGGCCATGCGGGACAGCCCGTCTGAGGAAGCCAGCTGGCCGACAGCTATCGTGCCCGTGCCCGGCAGCCAGACGGACTCGGCCCGCATCTGGTTCCGGGTCAGCGTCCCGGTCTTGTCGGTGCAGATGACGGTGGTAGAGCCCAGCGTCTCGACGGCGCTGAGGCGGCGCACAATGGCGCCGCGGCGGGCCAGGTCACGCACCCCGACGGCCAGGGCGAGAGTGATGGTCGGCAGCAGGCCCTCGGGGACATTGGCCACCAGGAGGCCGATGGCGAAGCTGGCGGCTGCCGTCAGCGTCAGGCCCGCCAGCAGCCCGATCGGCAAGAAGGCGCACCCGGCGCCGACCGCGACGTAGGCGATCAGCCGGGCGACCCGCCGGACCTGCTGCTCCAGCGGGCTCTCCTCGCGGGTGACCCGCTGGCTCAGCGCCGCGATCCGGCCGAGCTCGGTCTGCATGCCGGTCGCCGTGGCGACGGCCTGAGCCTCGCCGCCGGTGCAGGCAGTTCCGCTGAACAGGAGGTTCTCTGCCTGCAGGCGGGACGCGCCGGCTGACGGGTGGCCAGCCGACCGGGTAACGGGAACGGACTCGCCGTTGATCGTGGACAGGTCGACCTCAACCGAGCCCGCGATCAGCCGCGCGTCGGCGCAGATCCGGTCACCTTCGCCGATGGTCAGCAAGTCGCCCGGCACGAGCTTGCTGGCCGGAATCTCCGCCACCGTGCCATCCCGGGTCACCTCCGCGCGCTCGGGGAGGAACGCGGCCAGCGCCTCGACAGCACGCTCGGCCTGCATCTCCTGAACGAAGGCGAACACGGCATTCAGCACGATCACGGCGGCAATCGCCATCGCCAGCCGCGGGGCACCGCTGGCCCAGGCGAGCACGGCCGCCGCGGCCAGCAGCAGGGCCAGCGGGTGGATCAGCTGCTGGGCAAGCTCACGTGGCCACCGCCGTCCGGACCGGCGGCTGAGCTCGTTCGGGCCGTAAGCCACCAGGCGCCGGGCTGCCTCCCGGCTCGTGAGGCCGGTGCGGGAGGTGCGCAGGTCACGCAGCAGCTCGGACAGCGGCTCCAGCGGGTCGGGCAGCCGACCGTCCGCAGGTACCTGCGCAGCAGCGCCGCCTGGTCCGGCTGCCGGCTGCTCAGGCACCGGCCGCACGATCGCCTCCCCGCGCTGGAACTAGCTGGCCTGCCCAGCCTGCTCGTCCCGGCACCCCGGCAGCAGGGACCGAGGTCCCCCCGGCCATGGCCGAACGACCTGAGGTTGCCGGACGTCCCGTCCGGGCGGGTCCTATGACCCTGGCCGGGCGAGCCCGGGACGGCGTTGGCTGGTCACGAGCAACCGAGGAGGTAGCGATGTCACAGGACAATCCGGGCGGCCGCGGGCGCATCGTCGTGGGAGTGGACGGGTCGGGCCCCTCGGTGGAGGCCCTGCAGTG
Organism: Streptosporangiaceae bacterium; assembly: GCA_035763085.1. Lineage (GTDB taxonomy): Bacteria > Actinomycetota > Actinomycetes > Streptosporangiales > Streptosporangiaceae > DASUBV01. Next base: position 7,561 of record DASUBV010000104.1, read on the forward strand.
GGCGATCCGCCAGGCCGAGCTCACCGACGCCACGATTGACGCGACCATCGCGTGGCATTATCCGCTGCTCGTGGGCGGGTACGCGTGGCCGCCGTTCGGCATGCTCGAAGAGACGGATTTTGAGGGCATGGCAGGGAAAGTCCTGAACGAGTCGATCAGCAAGGCGATCGGCGACGGTGACCGGCCGCGGATCACCGAGGTCGTCAGGGAAGGCGACGCCGCGCAGGTCCTCATCGACCAGGCTGACGGCGCCGACCTGCTCGTGATGGGCAGCCGCGGCCATGGCGGCTTCACCGAGGCACTCCTGGGATCGGTCAGCCAGCACTGCGTCCATCACTCCCGCTGCCCCGTGGTCATCATCCGCGGCGCAAAGCCGGCTTCCTGACCGGCGCCGAAGCGGTCCGCAGAGCCCGGCCGGATGCGGCGGCCGGGCTTTAGCACGCCACGGGCAGCGGCTCGCACCCGCAGCCGGACCGCCTGCCGCGGGCGCTAGGACGGGGTCCCGAGCCGCTGCGCCGGCGGCCCGCTGACGTCCTCGGCCAGCGACAGGTAGCTTTCCTCCTCCTGGGCCGTGTGCAGGCGGAGCACCGCGTACAGCCCGTACAGCAGGGCACGCAAGTCGGCAAGATCGGCGTCATCGGGCGGCCCGTCGCCGATCTCGGCCAGGAGCTGGCCGAGCCGCCGGACCTGGCGCGCGATCTCAGCGTGTGCACGGCTCATCGTCTCGGTGGCCGTTGGGGAGCCTAGCAGCCGGTCCAGCGCGGGATACAGCTCGCGTTCCTCGGCCTGCTCATGGGGGGCGATCTCGCCGACCAGCCGGTCATGAGCCCGGCGGACCCGGGCCAGCGCCCGATCGGGCGCGGCCAGACCCAGGCAGTCGGCGGCCCCGCGCAGTTCCTCGATGTCGGCCCGGATCGTCTCATGTTCCCCCTGGAACCGCCGGGTCAGCGCGATGTCACCGGGCGTCAGGCGGCTGGCCGGGATCGCGGGCCGCAGCGCGCGCAGCGCGTTGAGGATCACGGCCACGTCGATGCCCTCCTGCAGCACCGCCCCCCAGACGGCGGGCAGCAGGCCGGCCGCCGCGACGCCCATGGCCGCCAGCGACATGGCCATCCCGGCCAGGACGCTCTCCAGCGCGATCCGCCGCGTCCGGCGGGCGATCTCGACGGCCTCGCCCAGCCGGTCCAGCCGGTCGACGATCAGCACGGCGTCCGCGGCCTGGGCGGAGGCGGTGGCCCCGCGTGCTCCCATCGCCACGCCGACATCGGCCAGGGCCAGCGCGGGCGCGTCGTTGATACCGTCGCCGACCATGATGACCGGTCCGTGCGCGCGCTCGGCGCGGACGGCGTCCAGCTTTTCCGCGGGGGTCCGCTCGGCGAGGACCGCGTCCAGGCCGATGACCGTGCCGACCATGTCGGCGACCTCGGCGCGATCACCGGTGACCATGACAATGCGGCGGATTCCGCCACGGCGGAGCACGCGGATGGTCCGGGCGGCGTCCGGCCGCAGCGGGTCCTGCAGGATCAGCACCCCGCCCGGCTCGCCGTCGATGGCGACGAACACGGTCAGCGCGCCGTCGAGCCTGGCCCGGCGGCGCGCGGCTTTCGCCCAGCCCGCCCTGCGGGCCGTATCGTCGATACCGCACCACGCAGCCTTGCCGATGGCTACCTGATGTCCGCCGACGATGCCGCGGATGCCCTGGCCCGGAACCTCCTCCGGGCGGCCCGGCACGGTCAGCCGGCACCCCTGTTCCCGGGCCGCGCTGACGACCGCGCCGGCCAGCACATGACCGGATGCCTGGTCCAGGGACGCGGCCAGCTGCAGGACGTCCTGCGCCGTGGATCCCGGCGCCGGCACGACAGCCGCGACCGAGGGGTGGCCGCTGGTGAGCGTGCCGGTCTTGTCCAGCAGCAAGGTGGAGCTGCGGGCTAGCTGCTCCAGCACCCCGCCGCCCTTGACCACCATCCCGCGCCGGGCCGTGACCGACATGCCCGACACCAGCGCCACTGGCGCCGCCAGGATGAGCGGGCAGGGTGTCGCCACGACGAGCACGGCCACCGCCCGGCCGGCATCCGCGAGGCCCCAGGCAGCGGCCGCGACGGCCAGGGTAAGGAGCAGGAACACCAGCGCATAGCGGTCAGCCAGGCGAACGAACGGCGGCTGCGCGGCCTCGGCCTCTGACACCAGCCGCACGATGCCCGCATACGTGCTCTCGTCGGCGCGTGCGTCGGCGCGCAGGTCGAATGCGGTCGCGGCGTTGACGGTGCCGCTGCGGATCCGGGCGTCGAGAGGGTGCTCGACGGGGACGGCCTCGCCGGTTAGCGCGGACTCATCCAGGACCGCCGTCCCGCCGGTGATCGTGCCGTCCACCGGGATGACGTCGCCGGAGGCGATCATGAGCCGGTCGCCGGGGGCGATGCCGCCGAGCGGAACTGTTTCCAGGGTCCCCTCGCGGTAGTGGCGCGCCGTGCGCGGCGCATGCTCCAGCAGGCCGGCCAGGTCATGACGGGCCCGGCCGGCCGCCCACCCCTCCAGGGCACGCCCGCTCGCCAGCATGACCGTCACGACGGCAGCCGCCAGCAGCTCCCCGACTGCCACCGCGCCGGCCAGCGCCAGCAGCGCGATGAGGTCGACCCCCGCTCGGCGGCGGCGCAGGCTGTCGGCGACCGCCCATCCGGCGAAGGCCAGCCCGATGGCAGCAACGGCCAGCCAGGCCTGATTACCCTGGCCGGCCTGGCCGGCCAGGTGCAGGCAGCCACCAGCTGTCAGCCCGGCGACCGTCAGCACCAGGATGGCCGCAGGCGCCCGCCGGGCGACCCGGGCGGCGGCCTGACGACACCGGCCGGTGATCACAGTCATCCTCCTTCCCCCGCCCCGCCGGGGATCACGCCGCGAAGGGACCATGCGAGATCATGCTCCGCCCAAAATCACCCGGCCGGGACCAGCCGGAAGACGCACTGATCCCTGGCCAGGCACCGCGGCGCCTGGCCAGGGAGCCATGCCTGCCACCGGGCTACCGGCCGCTGGGGACGATCACCACCGGGCACGCCGAGTGATGCACCAGCTGGCTGGCGACCGAGCCGAGCCGCAGCGAGGCGAATCCGCCTGCGCCGCGCGACCCGACGACCAGCACGTCCGCGTCACGCGATGCGCCGATGAGCTCCTCGGCAATGAAGCCGTTGACGGCTTTCACGGTGACCGAGGCCGGCTGGGCGTCACCCAGCTGGCTGGTTGTCTTGGCGACTGCCTCCTCGGCGGCGGCCCGCACCTGCTTCAGCGCGGGCTCATCCGGCGCGAGGATGACCGGGTTTCCGGTCCATGCGCTGGCCATGACCGGGTGCACCGTCACGACCGTGAGCGGGGCATGCCGGACGGCAGCTTCCCTGGCGGCCCAGCCGAGCGCCTCATGAGAGCCCGTAGAGCCATCGACTCCGACCACGATTCCGGACATGCCTGCTTCCCTTCAGCCGTGCGGCTGCTCTTTTGCCCGCCGCTGCAACTTTTTCCAGATTCTCCGACTGGGGCGAGGAATGTCAGGGCCGTTGGCATGCCGTTCCCGGGCCCTTAGTCCCGATCCGGCCCGCGCCGTTCGTGACATTGGGCCCGGCCAGGCGGGTCGTTGCGCCCTGGCTGCCTCAGGAACCCGCGGAGCATCCTGACGGCAACACCGGTGCCGGAGTCAGGCCGGCGGGGGAGGGGATTGTATGAGCGCCATCGTCAAGGATGTGATGACCACGACCGTGGTGTCGGTCCGCCAGGACGCGCGGTTCAAGGAAATTATCAATGTCATGCGCCGGCGCCATGTCAGTGCCTTTCCGGTGCTGGATTCAGCTAACCGGGTCCTCGGCGTCATCTCGGAGGCGGACCTGCTGCTGAAGGAGGCGTTCCCGCCAGGGCCGGAGGAGGCCCGGTCTCCGTACCTGTGGCGGGACCGGGCCAAGGTCGCCGGGCTGACGGCAGCGGAGCTGATGACCAGCCCCGCTATCACGATCGAGCCGGAGTGCCCGGTGGAGGAGGCGGCCCGGGTCATGCACCGCCGGCGCGTCAAGCGCATGCCCGTGGTCACCGGGCAGGGCCGCCTGGTGGGCATCGTCAGCCGGGTGGACGTGCTCGGCCTGTACGACCGGGCTGATGCCGACATCCGCGCCGAGATCATCCATCAGCTGGCTGAGGGTTTCCGGCTGGAGCCGGGCACGATAACCGTGCAGGTGGTGTCCGGGATCGTGACGCTGACCGGTGTCGCTGAGAGCCGGCCGCTGGCCATGAATGTGCTCGACACGATCTGGCACATCGACGGGGTCGTCGATGTCCGGGACCGGCTGCAGTATCCCAGAAGCGGTCATGCGGCGGATATCCGGGGGGAATGACACTTGGTCATGCCGACAGGGACAGGTCCGGAAAATGAGCCTTATGCGAAGGTCGCCGAGACTCATTCCGCGGTCGTCTTCTTCGCTGGTAATCGTGTCTGCAAGCAGAAAAAGCCGGTCAATCTCGGGTTTCTTGACTTCACGACCCTCGATGCCCGCGAAGTAGCGTGCCTGCGCGAGACGGAGCTGAACCGGCGGTTCGCGCCTGATGTCTATCTCGGCGTTGCCGAGGTTCGTGATCCCGGCGGCGAGGCGTGCGAGCACCTGGTCGTCATGCGCCGGATGCCCGCCTCCCGGCAGCTGTCGGCGCTGATCCGGGCCGGCACGCTGGTCGCGGACCAGGTACGCGAGGTGGCCCGGATTCTCGCGGTGCAGCACGCCAGTGCCCCCCGCTCGGCTCAGGTTTCCGCGCAGGGCAGCCGCGATGCGCTGCTTGGCCGCTGGGAGGACAACCTCAGCCAGGCGGCCGGCCTGCCGGGGCAGGTGCTGGATCCTGGTGTCCTCACCGAGACCGGCCAGCTGGCCCGGCAGTTCCTGGCCGGCCGCGGGCCCCTGCTGGCGGGCCGGGTCAGCGCGGGCCGCATCGTGGACGGTCACGGCGACCTGCTGGCCGACGACATCTACTGCCTCGACGACGGCCCGCGCATCCTGGACTGCCTGGACTTCGATGACAAGCTGCGCTGGCTCGACGGCCTGGATGATGCCGCGTTCCTCATGATGGACCTGGAACGACTGTGCGCCCCGGTGCTGGCCCGCCAGTTCGCGGACTGGTACGCGGAGTTCTCCGGCGACCCCGCGCCGGCGTCACTGCGCCACCACTATGTCGCCTACCGGGCATTTGTCCGCGCCAAGGTGAGCTGCATCAAGGCTGGCCAGGAGACCGACGGCGCCGAGATGGCAGGCTCGGCGCGGCGGCTGGCGGAGATCTCGCTGCGGCACCTGCGGGCCGGCGCTGTCACGCTCGTGCTCATCGGCGGCCTGCCGGGCAGCGGGAAATCCGCCCTGGCCAGGGCCGCGGCCGACCGGCTCGGCTTCGCCGTGCTGAACAGCGACCGGATCCGCAAGGAACTAGCCGGCATCGAGCCGGCCGCCAGCGCCGCGGCCGCCTACGGCGCCGGGATCTACACGGCGGAATGGACCGGGCGCTGCTACGCCGAGCTGCTGCACCGGGCCGAGACCATGATGGCGCACGGCGAGTCGGTGATCGCTGACGCGTCCTGGATCTCGGCTGAGCACCGGGCGGCGGCTGAGGCGGCAGCCCGGCGCGTGAACGCCCAGCTGGCCCAGGTCCGCTGCGAGGCTCCCGGGGACCTGATGCGGCAGCGGATGGCGCGCCGCACCGCGGATGCCTCCGACGCCGACGCGGAGATTGCCCGGCAGATGGCCGCGGTCGCGGCCAGCTGGCCCGCGGCGACGGCGATCAGCACGGAAAGCGGGGGAGCGGGCGGAGACCTGAAATCAGCCGGATTCACCCAGCTCGTCGACGAGGTGCTGACCGTCATCCGGCCGCACGGGCCAGAACATGTGTGGCGGCCCACCCGGCCGGTCATGCTGCCCGGCTGAGCCGGCCGGCAGGCCTGATGAGCCGGCCGGCCAGCTGGCCTGCTACAACTTCTCCGCGGGAGCTTTGTCGACCTTGATCTTGCGGGCAGCAGGCTCGTCCTCCAGGCCCAGGCTGAGTTCCAGGAGCCCGTCCGCGTAGGTCGCCGTGACGTCGCTGTCGTCGACGCCGGTCGGCAGGCTGACCTGACCGCAGAACTGGCCATAGCGGAACTCAGAGTGATACACGCCCGTCAGGTCGGGCTCCCGCTCGGCGTGCACGGTCAGGACGTGACCGGCTAGGGTCACGTCGAGCCCGTGGGCCGGGTCAATGCCGGGCAGCTCGAATCGGACGACGTACCGGCCGTTGCGCTGATAATCCTCGGTCCGGATCGGCATGGCGGTGGGACTGGTGTGATGCAGCGTCGACAACGGTGATCCTGGCCAGTCGGACATGTCCGGGACGTCTTCGTGTCGTGGCTGGATCTGCGTGCTCATCGTTTCTCCTCCTTCACTCTGTGGCCGTCCCGGCATTCTCAGCCGGAGGCCAGGTCGTCGGGCGGGACGTGCGGATGCGCCGCCCGGTGATCTCGCCTGGCGTCAGCCGGACGTAGGCGTCTCGCTCGCCGCCAGCCCATGGCTCGATGCCCAGGGTGATCACCTCGTCCAGTTCGTCCGGGTCGGTCACGATCCGGGCGGAACCGCTGACCAGGACGCTCCAGCCCTCGGCCAGAACCGAGTCCAGGTGATCGACGCTGAAGGAGACAGGCTGCTGCCCGATGGCCGCGGCAATCCCGCTGTCCCGGCCAGTGCGGAATATGACGGCGTCGCCGAGCATGCGATAGTTGACGGGCACGGCTACCGGCCCCCGGCCGGCGACGTACAGGAACCGGCCTACGCCTCCGGGCCGCAGGTAGGCCAGGCACTCAGCGGCCGCGATCTCCACCAGCACCGGATGCGGAGCGGCCCGGCGCTGTCCCGGCGGCAGGTACATCCCGGCACCGCCCAGGGCGCCCGGCGTCGTCCCGAGCACGGCGGCCAGCCGGATCAGGTCTCCCTCTCCCGGGTGGGGGCTCGGACTGGTCTCCAGGTACAGCACGTAGGTCTCGGCCATGCCGGCCTGATCCGCGACCTCGGCCCGGCTCATGCCGGCCAGCGCCCGCTGCTCGGCAATCCGCCTGCCCAGGTCTCCGCTGCTGCTGTTCATCATGGGCCTCCTGACGTCCCCGTCCCCGGAGCGCGTGTGAGCGCGCGGCGATCAGGTCGGCTGGATGTGCTGGCTGACCGTGACCGGAACGCGCCGCAGCCCCTGCCCGCTAGCGCTGCGCAGCTCCGCGGTGATCTCGACGATCCCGTGGCTGTAACTGGCGCGGATATGGTCCTCATCGACGTGTGCCGGGAGCCGGAAGCTGCGGGTAAAGGTTCCGTACCGGAATTCCGAGCGCCGCTCGTCGCCGGTCTCCAGGTGGCGGCGGGCCGTGATGGTGAGGACGCCGTGGCCCACGGTGACCTCGATGTCGCGGTCCGGGTCGACGCCGGGGATCTCAGCCCGCAGAACATACTGCGTGTCGCTCAGCTGCTCTTCTGCCCGCATCGGATGAACGCCAGCCGGGCGGATGGCCAGCAAGGGCTCTTCCAGCCAGTGCAGGAGCTCTGCCACGGACTTGTGCGGCCGGTGCACCATGATGCTCATCGATCCCGCCTTCTCTCCGCTTCCGCCGTCCCATCCATCGCAGCGCGCGCAGGCCGGCCCCGGGCAGGGCCGAACGTTGTGACCCGGCAGGACCTTCGGCCCGTGTGCCTCACCGGGTACATACCGGAGGTGAATCTCCGGCTGCCGCTCCTGCCGGGCTACCAGCGCGCCTGGCTGCGCGGTGATCTGATAGCCGGACTCACCGTGGCGGCCTACCTGGTCCCGCAGGTGATGGCATATGCCTCGGTCGCGGGCCTGCCCCCGGTCACCGGCCTGTGGGCGGCGCTGCCCGCGCTGGTGGCCTACGCGCTGATCGGATCCTCGAGGTCGCTGTCGATGGGACCGGAGGCGACCACGGCGCTGATGACCGCGATCTCGATCGGGCCGCTGGCCGCCGGTGACCCGGCGCGCTACGCCCGGCTCGCCACCACGCTGGCCCTGCTGACCGGCGGCATGGCCCTTGCCGCCGGGCTGCTGCGCTGCGGGTTCGTTGCCGATCTGCTGTCCCGCCCGGTCCTGGTGGGCTACATGGCCGGCGTCGGGCTGATCATGATCGCCGACCAGCTGCAGCGCGTGACTGGCGTGAAGGTCACCGGGCAGGAGTTCTTCCCGCAGCTCGCGTCCTTCTTCCGCGGCCTGGGCGAGATCAGCGCCGGCCCGACCGTGCTCGCCGCCTGCGTCGTGGCCTTCCTGTTTGCCCTGCGCGAGCGCTGGCCCAAGGCACCCGGCCCGCTGCTGGCCGTCCTGCTGGCCACCGGGGCGGTGACCGCCCTCGGTGCGAGCGCGAGCGGTCTGGCGACGGTCGGCGCCATCCCCGGCGGCCTGCCCGCCCCGCAGCTGCCCAGCCTGCACCTGGATGACCTGAAAGACCTGCTCCTGCCGGCCTTTGCCGTGCTGATCGTCGGATTCACCGATGATGTGCTGACAGCCCGTGCCTTTGCCCGGCGCGATGAGAGCATCGCGGCTAACCGCGAGCTGCTGGCGCTCGGCGTCGCCAACGCCGGATCCAGTCTGCTGCGCGGATTCCCGGTCAGCAGCAGCGCGAGCCGGACGGCCATCGCGGTCACCAGCGGCAGCCGGTCCCAGGTCTACTCGCTGGTGACCGCGGCCATGGTCGTGGTGGTCGTGCTGTTCCTGCGCCCGGTGCTGTCGCACTTCCCGACGGCGGCGCTCGGCGCGATCGTGATCTACGCCGCTGTCCGGCTGATCGACGTCACGGCCTTCCGGCGATTGCTGTCGTTCCGCCGCACCGAGCTGGCGATCGCGGTGGCGGCCTGCGCCGGGGTGCTGGTGTTCAATATCCTGTACGGGGTGGTGATCGCTGTCGCGCTGTCCATCGCGGACCTGCTGGTGCGGGTGGCCCGGCCGCACGATGCCATCCTCGGGCGGGTAGCCGGCCTGGCCGGCATGCATGACGTGGACGATTACCCGAAGGCCCGGACGGTTCCCGGCCTGGTCGTCTACCGATACGACGCGCCGCTGTTCTTCGCAAACGCCGAGAACTTCCGTCGCCGGGCGCTGACAGCGGTCGAGCAGCAGCACGTGCCCGTGCGGTGGTTCGTGCTGAACGTTGAGGCCAACGTGGAAGTCGACTTCACGGCACTGGAGGCAGTGGAGGCGCTCCGGGCCGAGCTGAGCCGCCGGGACATTACCTTCGCTCTAGCCAGGGTCAAGCAGGACCTCCTGACCCGGCTGCGGGCATTCGGCCTTGACGATGCCATTGGCCCTGCTCTCCTGTTCCCGACTCTGCCCGCCGCCGTTTCGGCCTACGAGCGCTGGGCGCAGCAGAATCCGCGGCCCTGACGATCGCGCCCGCGGCGATCGCGGCAGCACGACTAGGGAGCTGATGCCCGGGCCGGCCAGCACGGCCAGCGTCGTGACCGCCCCGGTTCCGATGATGGCGCCGATGACCAGGCCGGCCGCTGATGCCGGTGTCGCCTGCGCGTCCTCGCCGGGGGCCCCGCCTGCGCCTGACTGGCACCGGCGGCCCGCTGCACCTCAGGGCGCCGCCCAGATCGGGACTAATGGCCTGGCGGCCATGACTGAATGCTCTGCCAACGACAGCAGCCAGCGGCCGATCGTGAATGCGCGGCTCCTGCTGCCTCAGGAGCCGCGCTGACCCGGAGCGGCCCGGGAACAAGGGAAAGGCGAGGAAGCCGATGTATGAGCGAGTGCTGGTCGCGGTCGACCATTCCGGGATTACCGACCGAGTGCTTGAGGCCGCCCGGGGCCTCGCGCAGCTGTCCGGCGGCGAGGTGCGGGTCCTGCACGTGCGAGAGCTGCAGCCGGTCGGCAAGTTCGCTGGCGCCATCGACACCGAGGACACCGAGGAGGTGCAGCAGGCCGTTGACGCCGCGGTGGACCAGTTC
>DASUBV010000105.1:0-10330 GCA_035763085.1 Streptosporangiaceae bacterium
GGTCCCCGGGCTGGTGTGCGGGTACTCGCGGCTGCCCGAGACCAGCGCCGCGGCCGCGGCCGCCCTCATCGGCGAGGTCACCCGCGAGCTCGCGCAGGCCTGAGCCGCCGGGGCTCACCTTCCAGCACGGCCCTCACCACCGCCGGCTGCTCACGCCACGAGGCTGCTAAACCACGGGCTGGCTCCGCAGGTACTCCTGCAGGGACGCCGACACCGGGAGGCCCGCCGCGCGCGGGGTGGCCTGCGGCGTCCGGTAGGCGGTCACGATCGGCACCACGCCGGTCCACAGCTGCGGGTCGACGACCTCGTCCGGCTCCGGGTCGCCCGGCCCGGCGTCGCGGACCTTGACCGTCCACTGCCCCTCGGTGATGTCCATGGCCAGCGCCGCGGTGGCCGCGATCTCCTTGCGGGTGTGCGGCGGCACCTCGGCGGCGCGGCCGGGGAACAGGCACTCGCCGATCCGGTTCAGCGCTGCCACCGCCTCCTCGCCCTCCAGCGCGGTGATCGCGCCGTGCACGACCGCCGAGCGGTAGTTGGCGCTGGAGTTGAACAGCGAGTGCGCGTACACCCAGCCGTCCAGGTGGGTCACGCACAACGCGGCCGGCGCCCCGGCGCTGACATGCCGCAGGGCCCCCGCGCCGACCGAGCCGTGCATCACGATCCGGTCACCCCACCGTCCGTAGAGCATCGGCACCACCCACGGCCGGCCGTCAGCGACGGTGCACAGCGTCCCGATGTGATGCCCGGCGTCCAGCACCGCGTCCAGCTCGGCACGTTCGGTCCTGGCCCGCTCTTTATGGCGGTTGATCTGATCAGAGTTCAGCGGCATGACCACGATCGTGCGCCAGCCGGCGCTGCGGCGGCCAGACCGGTATCAGCCCAGCCCGCAGACCAGAAACAGCACAGGCCAGAAATAGCGCAGCCGGAAATAACTGGGCACGCCGGGCGGCGGCAACTACGGTCGTACCGTGCTCAGCACCTGGGATCCCGCCGCCCCGGGCGTGCTCCGGCTGCCCTCGGGGCGGCTGGTCCGCGGCCGCGGCCTCGCCCGCCCGCTGCCACCCGGCCCGCCGCCCACGTTCGCGCTGTACCTGCTGGGCCATGAGCCGCCGCAGGTGGACTGGGAGAGCCGGTGGGTCCGCTGGCCTGACTTCCGGCTGCCCGCCGACCGCGCGGCGGCCGCCGGGGCGCTGCGCGAGGCCTGGGTCAGGGCGGCCGCCGACCGCGTCGAGGTGGCCTGCCACGGCGGCCAGGGACGCACCGGCACCGCGCTGGCCTGCCTGGCCGTTCTCGACGGGGTGCCGGCTGCCGAGGCGGTCGGGTACGTGCGCGAGCATTACTCGCCGCGGGCGGTCGAGACCCGCCGCCAGCGCCGGTTCGTGGCCCGCTTCGGCGGCCTGTGCGCGGCGGCTGAGGAGACCCGCGGCTGATGGCAGCGCGGCGGCTGAGGAGACCGGCGGCTGACGGGAGCGCGGCGGCTGACGAGAACGCGGCGGCTGACGGAAACAGAGCAGCCGACGGGGAACGCAGCGGCCGACAGGAACACGGTGGCTGACGGAACGCGGCAGCCGATGGGAATGCAGAAGGGAACCCCTGGATGAGAGCAGTGGTCGTCCGCCAGTTCGGCGGCCCCGAGCAGCTGGAGCTGACCGACCTGGCCGACCCCGTGCCGGGGCCGGGTGAGGTACGGGTCGCCGTCCGTGCCGCCGGCGTCAACCCGGTGGATGCCGGCAACCGGGCCGACGGCAGCTGGGCCGGCCTGCGGGCGCCGTGCGTGCTGGGCTACGACATCGCCGGCGTGGTCGATGCCACCGGGCCGGGGGTCACCGGCTGGGCACCGGGGGACCGGGTCATGGCGATGACCCACTTCCGCGATGGCGCGGGCGGGTACGCCGAGCTGTGCGTGCTGCCGGCCGGACTGCTGGCCCGGCTGGGCGATAGCACCTCTTTCGCTGACGCCGCGGCGGCGCCGGTGGCCGGCGGGACCGCCCTGGCGGTGCTGGGCCGGCTGGGGCTGCCGCCGGGGGGCCGGCTGCTGGTGCTCGGCGGCAGCGGCGGCGTGGGGCTGTTCCTGATCCAGGTCGCGGCGGCGCACAAGATCGAGGCCATCGCCGTCGGCCGCGCCGCGATGCACGAGCAGATGCGCGCGCTCGGCGCGGCCGCCTGCATCGACTACACGACCGAGGACGTCGCGCAGCGGGCCAGGGAACTGGCCGGCGGCCCGGTGGACGCCATCGCGGACCTGGTCGGCGGGCGGTCGCCGGCGGACGCGCTCGGCGCGCTGCGGCCGGGTGGCCAGATCGCCGCGATCGCCAGTCCCGAGCTCGACCTGGACCCGATGATCGATGACAACATCACCTTCCACGGCGTGCTCATCGGCGATGACGGCGAGCGCACCCGCAGCCTGGCCGGGCTGCTGGCCGACGGCTCGCTGCGGCCGGTGATCAGCCACGTGCTGCCGCTGGCCAGCGCCCGCCGCGCGCACGAGATCATCGAGGATGGTCACCCCGGCGGCAAGATCGTCCTCACCGTCGCCTCCTGATACGCCCGCCCGCCGTCGCAGCCGCCAGTCGCAGCCCGCCAGTCTCAGCCCTTCACCGAGCCGGCCACGGCGGCCCGGATGAGCTGGCGCTGCGAGACGGCGAACAGCGCGACCACCGGCAGGCTGGCGATCACGATCGCCGCCGCCAGCAGCGTCCACTGGCTCTGGTTGGCACCGTAGAAGTTGTAGATGCCGCGGGTGACCGGGAACAGGTCCGGGTTGGCCAGCAGCACCACCGGGCCGATGATGTCGTTCCAGGTACCCAGCAGCGCGTACAGGAACGAGATGAGCAGGGCCGGCCGGGTCAGCGGGACGACGACCCGCATCAGGTACCCCAGGTAGCCCGCGCCGTCCATCCAGGCCGCCTCGTCGAGCTCGGCGGGGATGGAGGTGACGAACGCGGTGAGCAGCACGACGGCCAGCGGCAGGCCGGGCTCGACGTGCAGCAGGATGTACCCGATGAGGTTGTTGTACAGCCCCAGCGACCGGGCCTCGACGAATAGCGGGATGATCGCCAGCGGCAGGAACAGCCCGATGCCGAACGCGGTGTAGAGGGCCGGGGCGCGCCGGACCAGCCTGCGGGCCAGCGGGAAGGCGATCAGCAGGCCCAGGATGGTCGACAGCGCCGCGGACGTCACCGAGTAGATGATGGTGTTGACCAGCTGGCGGCCGAGGTCGGCGCCCGACCACGCCTGGCCGAAGTTGCCCGCCGCCGGCGGGAACGGCGGGGTCAGCGGCGAGGTCAGGAAGTGCGCGGGCTTCTCGAACGCGATCATCACCGCGTACAGCACGGGCAGCAGGAAGATGATCACGACCAGGGCGGCCGTGGCCAGCCGGGCGAGCCTGCGGGTGCGGCGCATGCCGGGGTTGCCCGTCATCCGGTGAGCCGCCGTTCGCGATGCCGGAGCCAGGCCATCAGCGGCAGGGCAACGATGAGGGTCATGACGAACAGCACGACGCTGACCGCCGCGCCGTAGCCGAGGTCGGCCTCGGCGCTGCCGAACGCCGCGTTGAACGCCAGCATCCCGAGCGTCTGCGTCCCGTACAGGCCGTCGGTCAGCACGTAGATCAAGTTGTAGGTGGTGAACGAGCCGACCAGGGCCAGCACCACGTTGACCGTGACCGAGGGCGCCAGCAGCGGCACGGTGATCTGGCGCAGCCGCCGCCACGCGCCGATGCCGTCGATGCTGGCCGCCTCATAGATGTCGGGCGGGATGGCCTTCAGGCCGCCGATGAACACCAGTGTGGAAAAGCCGGCGTTCTGCCAGATCTGCACGCCGATGACCAGCGGCATCGCCCAGCCGGAGGCGCCGAAGAAGGCCGAGTGGACCCCGAGCGCGCCGAAGAGCGAGGCGGCCGGGCCCTGCTGAGGGTCGAAGATGAGGATCCAGATCAGGCCCACGATGGTCACGCCGAGCACGATCGGCAGGAAGACCAGGACCCGCAGCAGCGCCGCGGTCCTCGAGTCGTCGCGCAGCCGGTGCGCCAGGGCCAGGGCGAGCGCGTTCTGCACGATGGTGACCCCGGTCACGAACACCACCGTGGCGATCAGCCCGGACATGAAGCCCGGGCTCTGCGTGGTGGCCAGCGCCTTGTAGTTGGCCAGCCCGGTGAAGCTGGTCGGCACGCCGGGCAGCGCGGTGTAGTCGGTGACCGAGACCAGCAGATTGCCGATCGCGGGCACCAGGCCGAACAGGGCGTAGACGGCCAGGCCGGTGAGCAGCCCGGCCCACATGCTCAGCCGGGAGCTGCGGCTGAGCAGCCGGGCCGGCCGCGGCCGGGCCGCGCGGGGCGCAGGCCGCAGCCTGGCCCCGGCACGGTCCGGCCGGCGAGTTTCCTCGGCTCCGCCGAGGATCACGGAGCGGTCCAGTCCTTCTGGTAGAGGGCCTGTGCCTGCTGCGCCGTCTTCTTGCCCTGGATGACGTCGAGCTGCAGGTTGGGCCAGTTAGTCTGCTGGTCGTAGAAGCCATTGCTGTTGGACAGCACCGGGTAGAAGACGTTCAGGTTCACGCCCTTGCCGAACCACTTGCCCAGGGACTGGGCGGAGAAGCCGGTGAAGGTGCCGCTCTTCTGGCTCGAGGAGATGCCGGTGATGTTGACGTACTGGGCGTACACCGAGGGCGAGGAGAAGAACTTCAGCCACTTCATCGCGGCCGGCTTGTTGTGCGAGGCGTTCAGCACCTCGAAGGTGAGGTTGTAGCCGACCTCGGGCTGGTTATCGGCGGCCACGTTGCTGCCCGGCAGCGGGAAGAAGCCGACCTTCATTGACGGGTTGGCCTGGTGCACGGCGGCCAGGTCCCAGGAGCCGTCCAGCAGCATCGCCGCGTCACCCTTGGCGAAGTCGCCCGGCATGCTCTCCCACGGCACGCCGGTGTAGTTGGGCTCCAGGTACTGCGCGACCGTCTTCTCCTCGTTCATGGCCTGGGTGAACTCCGGGCTGGTCCATTTCGCGCTGCCGTTCTCCAGCGCGGTGGCCAGGTTCCCGCCGGGCGCATGCGGGTACCACAGGCTGATCATCAGCTCGTAGTAGATGAACTGCAGGTAGACCGGGCCGACGTTGCCCAGTCCCACGAACATCGGGGTGACGTGGTGGGACTTCAGCGTCTGCAGCAGGGTCAGGAACTGCGAGTAGGTCGCGGGGGGCTGCAGGTGGTACTTGGTGAAGATCGCCTTGTTGTAGAAGACGCCTTCCTGGTAGGAGCCGGAGACCACGCCGTAGGTCTTGCCCTGGTAGGTCTCGGCGGCCACGGCGCCGGGCGTGTAGGCGCTCAGGAAGCTGTTGCCGTTCAGCGGGGCGAACACGCCCTTGGTCGACCAGTACTGCACCGGGCTCATGTTGGCCTTGGTGGGCTTCAGCGGCAGTGCCTGGAATGGCGACACCGTCGAGACAATGTCCGCCGAGCCCGAGTCCACGCTGGTCTGCAGCAGCGTCTGGTACGGGCCGTTGACATTGGCTGCCGTCTGCAGCTGGACATGGATGTTCGGGTACTTCTTCTGGAATTCGGCGTCAATCTTCTTGATGGCGGTGACGGCCGGCGGGTTAACCCACGTGATGATCTTCAGGCTCTGCGATCCGCCGCCTGACGATCCGCTGGAGCAGGCCGCAGCCAGCAGCGTCATGGTGACAGCAACAGCGGCGGCCAGCAGGCCTCTTGCTCTTAACCGGGGCGTTTCGGCGCGCATCTGGCTCTCCTTAGTCGCTCAGCCCCCCTCCCAGTGGTGGTTAATATGTTACGAGATAAGATTCTATTATGGTAGGACTTGACAAGGGATTTCTGCGCGGCGGCAATGAACCGGGCGCCATTGGCGGCATGCTCGCGGCGGCGGTGGGCGACGGGCGGGTCCCCGGCGTCGTGGCCGCGGCGGGCCGCGGCCCGGTCACCCTGGCGACCTGGGCGGCGGGCCAGGCCGACACGCTGCCGGGCACGGCCCGGCCGGTCACCGCCGGGACGATCTTCGACCTGGCGTCGCTGACCAAGGTGGTGGCGACGACCACGGCCATCCTGGCCCTCATCGAGCGGGGTCAGCTGCGCCTCGATGATGCCGTGACCGGCTTCCTGCCGGACTTCGCCGCCTGCCGGGCCGGGCCGGTCACGATCCGGCACCTGCTCACCCATACCTCCGGGCTGCCGGACACCCGCCGGTTCGACCAGTGCTGCAGCTCGCCGCAGGAGCTGCGGCGCGCGCTGCACGGCATCCGGCTGCAGGCCCCGCCGGGATCCCGGATTGTCTACTCCGACCTCGGCTTTCTCGCCCTGGGCGAGATCGCCGCGGCCGCGGCCGGCCAGCCGCTGGAGGAGGTGGTACGGGACCTGGTCACCGGGCCGCTGGGGATGACCGGCACGGGGTTCTGCCCGCTGGCCGCGCCGCTCGCGGTCCCGCCCGCCGAGATCGCGGCGACCGAGCCGCGCGGCGACGGCACCGCGTGGACGGGAGTGGTTCATGACGAGAACGCCCGGCTGCTCGGCGGCGTGGCCGGGCACGCCGGCCTGTTCGCGCCCGCGGCCGACCTGGCCCGGTTCGCCGCCTGGTGGGTCAGTGACGGCGGGGGGCCGGTCAGCGCCGGGCTGCGGCACGCGGCGGCCAGCTGCCAGACCGCCGGGCTGGACGGCCGCCGCGGGCTCGGCTGGGCGTGCGCCGGGGACGGCATGGACGTGCACGGCGGGTCCTGGCCGGCCACGGCGGTCTCGCACTCCGGGTTCACCGGCACCAGCCTGGTGCTCGACCCGGCCAGCGGCGGCTGGCTGGTGCTGCTGACCAACGCGGTCCACTTCGGGCGCGACCACAGCGCGATCCGCGCGCTGCGGCGGCAGGTGCACGCCGCGGCCGCGCCCCTGCTGACCTGAGGACTCGCCGGTCACGGCGCCGGCTGCCCGGCGCAGGTCCTGGCCGGGCGGGCGGCGGCGGGCAGCGAGGTCACGCCGTCCGGCAGGCTGCCGTGCGCGGCGTAGTAGGCCAGGTCCGCCGAGAGCGTCGCGGTCTGCGCGGCCGTCTGGCCCGCGCCGTTCTCGTAGGCGTTCATGGCCGGGATCGCGGCCAGCGGCGGGGCCGCGAGGTAGAACGGCGTCGATCCGCCGGGCAGGCCTGAGGGGTTATCCCAGCTGCAGACGTTGTAGTAGAGAGCATTGTCGGCCGGGCCGCCGACGGCGATCACCAGGTACTCCCCGCTGGAGGCGGCGGACCACGCGGTCGCGAAGGACCGGGTCACCTGGTCCGGGCGCAGGCCGGCGGCGCTGGCCGCGGCCAGCGCCGCGGAGTCGTCGGTCGCGTCCGCCGCGTACAGCAGCACCGAGTCGGTGAACAGCGCCGGGTCGGCCTTCAGCACGAAGGCCTGGAACACGCCCTCGCCGACCACGTCCGGGATGGCGGCGGCCCGCCGGTAGGCACTCTCCAGCGCGGCCTGCTGCATGGCGGCCGGCCCGGTGGCGCCCGCCGCGGTGTCGAGCAGGTAGCGGACCGCGGCCGCGCCCGCGAGCCCGTAGTCGGCGAACTTGGCCAGCCACGGTGCGGCCTCGGCGGCGAAAGCGGAGTCCGGCATCCGGCGGCCGATCACCGGCGGGGCGGCGGCGATCTGCTGCCAGGCGGCGATCAGCGCCCGCGCCGCGGCGCGAAGCTGCGGGCTGATCGCCGGGCCCTGGTTCGCGGCGTAGGCCGTCCAGAAGGCCGAGATCAGCGGCGTGAGCGCGGGCGCCTCGGCGGTGCCGATCCGCGGCGTGGACTGGTTGTCGGCCGCGAGCACCCGCAGCGCGGCCGCCGCCGGGCCGGCGTAGGCGTCGATGCCGGCGTTCCAGGCCGCCTGCTGGCCGCTGTCGTAGGCCGGCGGGTTCCAGGTGTAGTCGGCGGTGGTGAACAGCGGCACGGTGGACGGCGCCGCCTCCTGCATGGGGTTGGAGGTCAGCCCGGCTACCTGGCTGCCCAGGTCGGCGGCGCGGCCGGTCAGCGGGCCCAGGAACAGCCGGGTCGGCTGGTAGTCGTTGACCGGGTAGTTGTCCCAGACCACGATCTGGTGGCCGAACTCGGCGGCGACCTGCGCGGCCTGGGCCGCGGTGATCGTCTGCGGGATCACGCCGACGCCGGTCCAGTACACCAGGACCTGCGACGACAGCGACGACTTCCACACCTCGCGGTAGGCCGAGTCGGCCACGCCCGCGTAGTCGGTCGGCACCGTGATCAGCGGCTGGGCGCCCGGGTGGGTGTCGATGAAGCCGGTGACGAAGTTGTTGATCAGGTAGGCCTGGGCCGCCGCCAGCGGGCTGGCGGCGGAGCCGAACTGCGCGGTGTCCGCCGGGCAGCTGAACCCCGAGCCGATGTCGTCGAAGAACAGCGCGAACTGGCGCACCCCGGCGTCCCACAGCTGCTGGTCCTTGGCCTCCAGGGCCTGCAGGTCGGCGGCGGAGGAGTAGCAGACCGACAGGCCGGGGGACAGGGCGTAGACGAACTGCACGTGCTGGGCCTGCGCGGTGCTCGCGAGCTGGGTCAGGGCGCTGAGCTGGCCGGCCGGGTACAGCTGCTGCCAGTCCGCCCGCAGGTACGGGTCGTTCTTGGCCGAGTAGACGAAGGTGTTCAGCTTGTTCGCGCCGTAGAAGCGCAGCTGGGCGGTGATGTCGGCATCAGACCAGGCCGGGCCGTAGAAGCCCTCGATGGTCCCGCGCACGGACATGGCGGGCCAGTCCCGGACCACCACGTCCGGCAGCCGGGCCGCGCCAGAACCATGCGAAACGAGCTGGCGCAGGGTCTGGACCGCATAGAAGGTGCCCGTGGCATCGGTCCCGGCCAGCACCACCTCTCCCGGCCCGGCAGCCCCCTGGCCAGCTGCGGAGTGCCCGGCCGCCAGCACGTACCCGCCCGCCGCCAGGCCGTCCGGGCCCTGAGCGCCGAGCGCGGTCAGGGCCGGGCCCACGGCGGAGTTGCCGCCCGGCGTGCCGATGTAGAAGGTGACCTGGCCGGGCGGGACCGGGTGGCCCGGCGAGACGACGCTGATGTGCTGCACGCCCGCCCCGCGCAGCACCGCTGCGAGGGCCTGCAGCGCCGCCGGGTCGGTGTCCGCGCCGGCGACCTCGGTCACCCCGGCCGGGATGGTGATGGAGCCGGCCCGCTGGGTGACCTGCTGCGGCGTCGGCCAGATCGCGGGCAGGGCGGTAGTGCCCGCCGCGCTGGCCCGGGCCGCGCGGGCTGAGGCCGCGCTGGCCGGCTGCGCCGGGCTCGCGGCGAGCCCGGTCAGGGCCGCCGCCAGCAGCACGCAGCCGCCGAGCTGCCACCGGCGCCGGGCCGTTCCGTTTCTGCTGCGCCTGATCGTGAACCTTGCCGTCATGACGTCCTCCAGGTAGCGGTCCCGCCCGCTGGCCGGCGGCCGGGACCGGGTGGCCGGTCAGCTACGGCGCGGACGGCTCGCCGGAGCAGCTGTACTGCGGGCCCGCGGCCGCGGGCAGCGCGGTGACGCCCGCGGGCAGCTGGCCGTGCGTGGCGTAGTAGGCCAGGTCAGCGGCTCGCTGCGGGGTCAGTGACGCGGTGGCCGCGGTGCCGTTCTCGTAGGCGTCGGCGGGCGGCAGGTGGGCCAGCGGGCCGGCGGTGATGTAGAACGGCGTCGACCCGCCATCCTCGCCGGACGGGTCCGGCCAGCCGCAGACGTTGTAGTACAGCGCGCTGCTGGCAGCCTGGCCGACCGCGATCACCAGGTACTCGCCGCTGAGCGTGGCCGCCCACGCGGTGGCGAAGGACTGCGTCACCTGGCTGGCGGGCAGGCCGGCCGCGGCCGCCGCGCTGAGCGCGCTGGCGTCATCGGCCGCGGTCGCGGCGTACAGCACGACGGTGTCGGTGAAGGCCGACACGGTCGTCGGCAGCGCGACGGACGTCCAGGTGCCGCCGGAGTCTGCGCTGGAGTCCGCGACCGGGGCCGTGCCGCCGTCCAGGAACACTTGCTCGGGATGGCCCGCGCCCGGATATCCGGCGGCGCCGATGACACCGCCGGCCGTGCCGGGCAGCGTGCGGGCCTGCCACTGCTGCCCGTCCCAGGCGGTGACACCAGGGTGGCCGGATGCGGTGCGGTAGAACACCTCGGTGCCCAGGCCGCCGGACGGCAGCTGGTAGGTCGTGGCCGCCAGCGCGGTCGCCGCGGCCGGGGTCCCCGGCAGGTCGCGGACGAGCCACCGGCTGCCGGGCTGCTGGCGGGCTGCCGCGGCCAGCTGGCCGTGACCGTCGATGAAGAAGATCAGCTGCTGGCTGCCGCCGGGGCCGGCGGTGACCGCCGCCAGCGCGGTCCCGGCCGCGATCCCGGACGCGGCCGGGACC
>DASUBV010000106.1:0-2483 GCA_035763085.1 Streptosporangiaceae bacterium
CACGGCGCGCTCGACAGACTGGACCGTGGCCTTCCGGCTCCCGTCGGGCGCATCAGGCCGAGCACGCCCAGTCCTCGCGCTCGCCGGCTGTGATGCCATTGGATCACTCCGCTCTCTTCTGTCTCTCTTGGTCTCTTCGCCTCGCGGGGCACTGCTTTGTCGCGGCAGCTATCAAACACTATAGTAGCAATATCGCACGGATTGTGCGCATTACGCACAATATGCACAGGAGGGGGCTGTTATGGCCGCTCACTGGCATACCTTGCCGTTAGCGACCTAACGGTCACCCCTGGGTATGCCGGCTCATAAACCTGTTGCGGTGCGGATGAGGGCGGGGACAGTATTTGGGACGCCAGCGACTGGTGTTGCTGGTGCACCCGAGGTGCCGCCGGTCACCGCCCTTATCGTCGTGACCCCTCAGCGAGGTCCAGTGCCAGTTCTGCGGGTCCGGCGGCTTCCCGGGACGTGCTTGACCGTCGACAGGGCCATGCGCTTCGAGCGCCGGACAGTGAGCTGACGGCGCGCGTCCCGGTTCCTTTTACGAGGGTGCCTCCCCACTGGGCTTAGCAGCGAGGAGGCTGTCATGCAGTATGCCCAAGTTCAGGTTCTTCCCTCAACTCCGCCCGGCGGGGTGAGCGCCGGTATCGACTGGGCCAGCGCGGACCATGTCGCGTGTGTCGTGGACCAGGCCGGGCAGGTCCGGGCCCGGTTCAGCGCCGCCCACGACAAGGCCGGCATCCGCAAGCTGGTCAGCGGGCTGCGCGCGGCGGGAGCCGCCGAGGTCGCGATCGAGCGCGGCGAGGGGGTCCTCGTCGACGCGCTGCTCGCGGCGGGGCTGACGGTGGTGGTGATCACGTCCCGGCAGGTGAAGAACCTGCGGTCGCGTTACGGGTCGGCCGGCGCCAAGGACGACCGGTTCGACGCGTTCGTCCTGGCCGACGTGCTGCGCACCGACCGGGCCCGGCTGCGGCCGCTGGTCCCGGACTCGCCCGCGACCCTCGCGCTGCGCGCGGCCGTCCGTGCCCGCCGTGACCTGGTCGGCCACCGGATCGCGGCGTGCAACCAGCTGCGCGCTCACCTGGGCGCGTCGTTCCCTGCCGGGACCGCCCTGTTCGCGGAGCTGGACAGCCGGATCAGCCTGGCGTTCCTGTCCCGGTTCGGATCGCAGGACGCGGCCGGGCGGCTGAGCGAGGACGACCTCGCCGCCTGGCTGAAGACCCTGCCCAGCCGGGGAAAGGCCCCCAGTGCGGGGCAGCTGCTGGCCAGGCTGCACGCCGCGCCGGCGGGCGCCACCGGGGCCGACGGCGCCGCCCGGGCTGCGGTCACCAGCGCCCTGGTGGCCACCCTGGCCACGCTGGCCGCCCAGGCCAGGGCCCTGGAAGCAGAGATCGCCGCCCAGCTCGCCGCCCACCCCGACGCGGACGTCTTCACCAGCCTGCCCCGGACGGGCACGCTGCGCGCGGCCCGGCTGCTGGCCGAGATCGGCGACTGCCGGCCCCGGTTCCCCGACCCCGGGTCGCTGACCGGGCTGGCCGGCGTCGCCCCGGTCACCCGCCAGTCCGGGAAATACTCCTCAGCCGGGTTCCGCTGGGCGGTCAACCGGCAGCTCCGCGACGCCGTCTGCGACTTCGCCGGCGACTCACGCCACGCCAGCCCCTGGGCAGCGAGCATCTACGACGCCGCCCGGGCCCGCGGCAAGGACCACCCCCACGCCGTCCGCATCACCGCCCGCGCCTGGATCTACGTCATCTGGCGCTGCTGGCAGGACGGCACCGCCTACGACCCGGCCAGGCACCGCGCCCTGCAGCGCGTCCTGGACCAGCAGGAACCCGAAGGCACCAGGACCGGGGACGGGCAGTGACCGCCGCGCTGGCCGCCGCGCTGCGCGCCTGCGCGGCCGGCCTCTACTGCAGTGAAGCCGGCACCGAACTGCTCATCGGCCACGAGACCTTCCTTCATCGCGGCGACTTCGCCGCCTTCATCTGGGAGGGAACCAGCATCACCGACGGCGTGACCCCGATGGCCGGCATCGACTGGGACGCTGCGGTCACCGCCCTGCACGGGGGAAGCCTCCCCGCCAGCAGCGGCGAGCGCAGCGTCCTCCAGCTCGCCGCCAGCATCGCGGCCGGCACCCCCGTCGCCCTGCGCGACACCGTCACCAGCCTCGACAGCGCGAACCTCCAGCTCCTGCTAACGGCCATCCGCCACGCAGCAGGACACCGGCCGCGCTAGCCCTGCTCCGCACACTGGCTGAGGCCCCGCCGGCAACCCCGGCGGGCCTCAGCCGCATCCGCCCGAGAACACGGACAGCACCCTGAAACCCGGAGGTGGGCACAGGGCAACTGGCACGGTCTCCGAGGCAGTCAGGGAACTTGAAAGCCAGGGGCTAGTACGCAGCGAGAAAATCGGCCGCGAGATCATCGTGCGTATAGCGCAGACGACCGGGGTGGCCGTGGGGATCGAAGTCGGCCGGCACGCGGCGG
>DASUBV010000107.1:0-4751 GCA_035763085.1 Streptosporangiaceae bacterium
CGGGCCGGGCAGCTCATCGACCGGGCGCGGCGGGCCGGCCGGTAGCCGCGCATAATTCCGCGCGCAAGGACCGGGTCAGCGAGGGAGCGGACTCATGAACGTCGCTGGCAGGTGCCTGGGCCAGTCAGCCCGGCGCGGTCATGCACGGACACCGGAGGCCACGGGCAGCCCGGCACGCCGCCAGTCAGGCATGCCGCCCTCCAGCGGACGGGCGGCAAACCCGCGCCGGAGCAACAGCCGGACCGCATCCGGCGCGAACACGCAGTAACGGCCCCGGCAGTACGCCACGATGTCGGCGCCTTCGGGCAGCTCGGCGAGCCGGGCGGCGAGCTGATCGTGCGGAACGCTGACCGCGCCGGGAATGTGGCCGGCGGCGTACTCGGCCTCCGGCCGCACGTCCAGGACCAGGGTCTGGCCGTCGCGCAGCCGGCGCACCAGCTCCTCCTGCGCCACCGGCTCCAGCACCGTCACGTCGCCCAGGTAGTTCCGGGCGGCCTGCTCCGCCTCGGCCATGCGCGACGCCGCGAACTCCTGGACACCGCCGACGAAGGCGCTGACCCCGGGGTCGGCGAGCCGGTAGTGGATCCGGACGCCGTCACGGCGGGCGGCGGCCAGGCCGGCGGCGGCCAGCGTGCGCAGCTGAGCGGAGGTGTTGGAGACCTTCATGCCGGCCGCCCCGGCCAGCTCCTCGACGCTGCGCTCGCCCTGGGCGAGCAGGTCCAGCAGCTCCAGCCGGACCGGGTTGGCCAGGGCCTTGCCGACCCGGGCGAACTGCTCGTACATGGCCGTCTTGCGCGCGTGCTCATCGACTCGCATCATTACTCCAAGATACTTTGGAATATTGTAGCATCGGAAACAGTGGTGACCCGCTACTGCAGGAGGGCCCGTGAGTTACGCCCGTGACCATCTGATCCCGCTCGTCGACGAGGGCCTGGGGAACTCGGCCTACCTGGCTGACCTGGGCGACGGCCGGGCACTGGCCGTCGATGCGACCCGCGACCTGCGTGCCCTGCGGCAGGCAGCCGCCCGGCGCGGCCTGACGGTGGCCTTCGCCGCCGACACCCATCTGCACGCCGACTTCCTGACCGGGGCCCTGCAACTGGCCGCCGATGACGGGGCCACCGTCCTGGCCGCTGCGGCCGGGAACCGGGCGCACGAGCACACCGCCCTGGCCGACGGGGACGAGACTGACCTGGGCGGGCTGACCCTGCGCGCCCTGGCCACGCCGGGGCACACCGATGAGCACCTGTCCTACCTGCTCCTCGACGGCAGCCGGGAGCTGGGGGTCTTCACCGGCGGGTCGCTGATCGTCGGCTCGGCCGCCCGCACCGACCTGCTCGGCGCCGGCCGGGCCGGGGAACTGGCCCGCGCCCAGTACCGCTCCCTGCGCCGGCTGGCCGCGCTGCCGGACCCGACGCCGGTGTGGCCGACGCACGGGGCCGGGTCGTTCTGCTCGGCCCCGCCCGGCGCGGCCCGGGTCACCACCATCGGCGCGGAGAAGGCGGGCAACGACCTGCTGGCCGCGCCGGACGAGGACACCTTCGCCCGCCAGCTGCTGGCCAGCCTGGGCTCCTACCCGGCCTACTTCGGCCGGCTCGCGGAGCGCAACCGCCGCGGCCCCGCGGTGCTGGCCGCCGAGCCCGCTCTGGCCCCGCTCACCCCGGACGCCCTGCGCGCCCTGCCCGGCCACGGCGGCCTGATCATCGACGTGCGGCCCATCACCGACTTCGCGGCCGGGCACATCCCCGGCGCCGTGTCGATCGCGCTGCGCGGCCAGTTCGCCACCTGGCTGGGCTGGCTCGCGCCCGGCGGAGCCCCGCTGGGCTTCGTCCTCGGTGACGGCCAGGACCCGGCCGAGGTTGCCTGGCAGGCGCTCAAGATCGGCACCGAGAACCTGGCCGGGCTGCTGGCCGGCGGCATGCCCGCCTGGCGGGCCAGCGGCCTGCCCGTCGAGACGACCGGGCTGGTCAGTGCCGGCGGCCTCGGCGGCCGGGCCGTCCTGGACGTCCGGCAGGCCGCCGAGTACGCCTCGGGCCACGTCCCCGGCGCGGTCCACGTCGAGCTCGGTGACCTGCCGGGCCGCGAGCATGCCGCACCCGGCAGGGCCGTAGTGATGTGCGGTCACGGCGAGCGGGCCATGACCGCCGCCAGCCTGCTCCAGCGAGCCGGCCAGCGTGACCTGGCCGTGCTGGCCGGCGGTGCCGCGGACTGGTCGGCCGCCGCACGGCAGCCGCTGGAGGAGGGCGGTTGACTACTCCCCGCCCCGAGGGGCGGGGATCCCGGCGGTCGCCCGCAGGGGTTCCTGTTTCACCGCGGTCTGCACGGGAGGTTGCCCTTCGTGTCTGACGTCCGCTCCGCAGGCATCACCGCCATTCCTGGCGGCTGCCGCCAGCCCGGCGGCAAGAATGTTCCTGGCGGCGTTGACGTCCCGGTCATGCCGGGCGCCGCAGCCGGGACACGTCCAGTGGCGTGTCCCGAGGTCAAGGCTGGCGAGCAGGAACCCGCACGCCGAGCAGGTCTTCGAGCTGGGGTACCACCGATCAGCGACCGCGATCGCCCGGCCATACCGTTGCGCCTTGTACTCCAGCTGGCGGCGGAACTCTGCCCACCCGGTGCGGGAGATGGCCCGGGCCAGCTTCCGGTTGCGGACCATGTTCTTCACCGCCAGGTCCTCGATGGCGACGATGTCGTGCCGGCGGATCAGGTCGGTGCTGGCCTGGTGCAGGAAGTCGCGGCGCGCGTCGGCGACTCTGGCGTGCGCGCGGGCGGCCTTCCGTGCTGCTTTCCTGCGGTTGGCGGAGTTCTTCTGGCAGCGGGCCCGCCGCCGCTGGTAGCGCTTGAGCCGCTGCTCATACCGGTCCATGTGCCGCGGATGCGGGATCGGCGGACCGTCCGACAGGACCGCGAAGTTCTTGAGCCCGAGGTCGACGCCGATGCCGGCGCCTGTCGCGGGCAGGGGTTCCGGGTCGGGGATCTCGGCGTGGAAGGTCACGAACCACCGGCCGGCCGGGTCGCGGACCACGGTGACCGAGGTGGGGTCCAGCGCGGCCAGGTCCACCTCCGGCCAGGTCCAGATGACCTTCAGCGGCGCGGTCATCTTCGCCAGGTGCAGCTCCGTGCCGCGCATCCGGA
This sequence comes from Streptosporangiaceae bacterium, assembly GCA_035763085.1. GTDB lineage: Bacteria > Actinomycetota > Actinomycetes > Streptosporangiales > Streptosporangiaceae > DASUBV01. The sequence goes on from DASUBV010000107.1 coordinate 3,133, forward strand.
ACGCCGACCGGGTCCAGGTGGCGGACTGGCGGCCGTGCCGGGACTTGAATCTCGGGTAGCGGGCGCGGCGGGCGAAGAACGCCTGGAACGCGGCGTGCTGGTGGCGCAGCGCCTGCTGCAGCGGCACGCAGGACACCTCGCCCAGGAACGCGAGTTCCGGGTCGCGTTTCATCGCGGTCAGCGCCCGGTCCGTCGCAGCGTAGGACGTGGTCTTGCGCTCGGTCGCGTAGCGGGAGCGGCGGGCGGCCAGGGTCTGGTTCCAGGCCACGCGCACGCACCCGAAGGTGCGGTTGAGCATCGCCTGCTGGTCCGCGTCGGGGTAGGCCCGGCACCGGTACGCTGTCCGCACTCATCTATTATGGCACTAACTGCTCTAAGAGCACAAACAGCACGTCGCATGCACAGACTAACCATTCTGCCCCGCCGCGCGGGACACCCGATTCCTCCCAGACCTGCGGACCGGGGCACCCCCGGGAGGACCCGGTGACGCGACTGGGCCGGCCGCGCCGGGCCGGCCCCACCGACGACACCAGCGTGCAGCTGGGGCTGCGCGCCAACCTGGCCCAGTTCGTCCTGCTCGCGGTCGTCAACTTCTTCGTCGGCGGCATGGTCGGCCTGGAGCGCACCGTCACTCCCCTGGTCGGATCCGAGCAGTTCCACGCCGGCGAGCTCGCGATCGCCGCCTTCGTGGTGGTGTTCGGGTTCACCAAGGCGATCACCAACGCCGTCGGCGGCGCCATCACTGAGCACCACACGCGCAAGGCCATCCTGATCACCGGCTGGGTCATCGGCCTGCCGGTGCCGTTCATGCTCGCCTACGGTCCCAGCTGGGCATGGGTGATCGCCGCCAATGTGCTGCTGGGCATCAACCAGGGCCTGACCTGGTCGATGACGGTCAACATGAAGATCGACCTGATCGGCCCCGGCCGCCGTGGCTTCGCCCTCGGCATTAACGAAACGGCCGGCTATCTCGGTGTCGCGGTCACCGCGCTGGCAACCGGGTACCTGGCCACCTGGTTCGGGCTCCGGCCGGCCCCCGAGCTGCTCGGCGCGGGCTACGCGGTCGCCGGCCTGCTCCTGTCGGCCGCGGTCATCCGCGACACCGGCGCCTGGGCCCGGGCCGAGGCGCGCCTGCACCCCGGCCAGCCCGGCCCGCATCCGTCCATCGGCGAGATCGCCCGGCAGGTCTCGTGGTCCGACCGCACGCTGGCGGCGGCCAGCCAGGCCGGGCTGGTCAACAACCTGAACGACGGCCTGGTCTGGGTGGTGCTGCCGGTCCTGCTGGTCAGCCATGGCGTCTCGGTCACCGGCGTCGGCTACATCAAGGCCCTCTACCCGTTCATGTGGGCGGCCGGGATGATCGCGACCGGCCACCTCGCCGACCGGATCGGCCGCAAGCCGCCGATCGTGGCCGGCATGCTGATCCAGGCCGCGGGCCTGGCCGTCATCGCCGCGGGCATCTCGCATGCCCTGGCCGCCGGGCTGACCGGCGCCTTCCTGCTCGGCACCGGAACGGCCCTGGTCTATCCCAGCCTGCTCGCCGCCGTCAGCGACGCCACCCACGCCAGCTGGCGGGCGGCCGCCCTGGGCATCTACCGGTTCTGGCGCGATGCCGGGTA
>DASUBV010000108.1:0-3551 GCA_035763085.1 Streptosporangiaceae bacterium
GCGGCTCGTCCGACCGGGGGCTGCGCCGCGGGTGCTGTCGCGGGAGCCGCCTAGGGTAAAGACATGAGCGTCAACGCGCCCAGCCCGCAGCCCCCGGCTGGCCCGCATCCCCCGGCCGGTCCCCAGCCAGCGGCCGGCCGCCAGTCCCCGCCCGCGGCCGCCCCCGCCACCGGAACTGCCATCCGGCGGGCGCTGGCCCGCGCCAGGGACGGCAAGACGCTGGACCAGGCCGAGGCCGTCGTCTTGCTGCAGGCCCGTGGCGAGCAGCTGACCAGCCTGATGACGCATGCCGCGCGGGTCCGGGACGCGGGCCTGGCGGCGGCGGGCAGGCCGGGCGTCATCACCTACTCGCGCAAGGTCTTCATCCCGGTCACGCGGCTGTGCCGGGACCGCTGCGCGTACTGCACCTTCGTCACCGTGCCCGGCCGCGTCGACAGCCCGTACCTGTCACCCGACCAGATCCTGCAGATCGCCCGCGACGGCGCCGCCCTCGGCTGCAAGGAAGCCCTGTTCACGCTGGGGGACCGGCCCGAGGATCGCTGGCACCAGGCCCGCGAGTGGCTAGACGCGCACGGCTACGACGACACTCTGTCCTACGTCCGGGCGATGGCTATCCGGGTGCTGGAGGAGACCGGGCTGCTGCCGCACCTCAACCCCGGCGTGCTCAGCTGGCAGGATTTCCAGCGGCTCAAGCCGGTCGCGCCGTCCATGGGGATGATGCTGGAGACGACCTCGCGGCGGCTGTTCACCGAGCGGGGCGGCCCGCACTTCGGCAGCCCCGACAAGGACCCGCAGGTGCGGCTGCGCGTCCTGGAGGACGCCGGGCGCAGCAGCGTCCCGTTCACCACCGGCATCCTCATCGGCATCGGCGAGACCCTGGCCGAGCGGGCCGACTCGATCTTCGCGATCCGGCAGGTCGCCCGCGAGTACCGCGGCGTGCAGGAAGTGATCGTGCAGAACTTCCGCGCCAAGCCGGACACGAAGATGCGCGACGTCCCCGATGCCGATCTCGACGACCTGGCCGCGACCATCGCCGTGACCCGGCTGGTGCTCGGGCCGTCGGCGCGGATCCAGGCGCCGCCGAACCTGATCGGTGACCAGTACCAGCTCATCCTGGCGGCCGGCATCGACGACTGGGGCGGTGTCTCGCCGCTGACGCCCGACCACGTCAATCCCGAGCGGCCCTGGCCGCAGATCGATGACCTGGCCGGGCAGACCCGCTCGGGCGGGTTCGAGCTGCGCGAGCGGCTGACCATCTATCCCGGATACCAGCGCGAGCCGTGGCTCGACCCGCGGGTGGCCGCGCACGTGGCTGCGCTGGCCGATCCGGAGACGGGCCTGGCCGCGGTCGGCGCGATGCCGGCCGGGCGGCCCTGGCAGGAGCCAGACGGCGGCTGGGCCGACGTCCTGGCCGGGCCCGGCGCCGGCCGGACCGACCTGCACGTCACCATCGACACGGCCGGGCGCACCACCGACCGCCGGGACGACTTCGCCGAGGTGTACGGCGACTGGGACGAGGTCCGCGCCCGGATCGCCCCGGCCGCCCGGCCAGCCGCGACTGCCGGGCCGGCCGCGACCCCCGGCACCGGCGCCCCGGCCCGGCTCCGGGACGAGGTGGCGGCCGCGCTGCGCAGCGCCGAGCGTGATCCTGCGGGCATCACCGACGCCCAGGCCCTGGCCCTCCTGGATGCCGACGGCCCGGAGCTGGACGCGCTGGCGGCCCTGGCCGACGGCCTGCGCCGGGACGTGGCCGGCGACGACATCACCTTCGTGGTCACCCGCAACATCAACTTCACCAACGTCTGCTACACCGGCTGCCGGTTCTGCGCCTTCGCGCAGCGCCGGACCGATGCCGACGCCTACACCCTGTCGCTGTCCCAGGTCGCCGACCGGGCGCAGGAGGCCTGGGAGGCGGGGGCGACCGAGGTCTGCATGCAGGGCGGCATTCACCCCGACCTGCCCGGCACCGCGTACTTCGACCTGGCGGCCGAGGTCAAGCGCCGCTGCCCCGGCCTGCACGTGCACGCGTTCTCCCCGATGGAGGTCATGAACGGGTCCTCGCGCACCGGCCTGCCGGTCCGGGAGTGGCTGATCCGGGCCCGCGAGGCCGGCGTGGACTCGCTGCCGGGCACCGCGGCCGAGATCCTCGACGACGACGTGCGCTGGGTGCTCACCAAGGGCAAGCTGCCGGCCGCGGCCTGGACCGAGGTCATCACCACCGCCCACGAGCTGGGCATCCCGACGACGGCCACGATGATGTACGGGCACGTCGACACCCCGGCGCACTGGGTCGGCCACCTGCGGGTGATCCGCCAGATCCAGGAGCGCACCGGCGGGTTCACCGAGTTCGTGCTGCTGCCGTTCGTGCACGCGAGCTCGCCGATCTACCTGGCCGGCCTGGCCCGGCCCGGCCCCACCCGGCGGGAGAACCGGGCCGTGCACGCCGTCTCCCGGCTGCTGCTGCACGGCGCGATCGGCAACATCCAGTGCTCCTGGGTGAAGCTGGGCGCCGACGGCTGCCGGGAGGTCCTGTGCGGGGGCGTGAACGACCTGGGCGGCACTCTGATGGAGGAGACCATCAGCAGGATGGCCGGGTCGGCGAACGGGTCCTACAAGACGATCAGCGGCCTGCGGGAGCTGGTCGCGCCGACCGGCCGGCCGCTGCGCCAGCGCACGACCGGCTACGGCACGCCGACGGCGGAGCGGGCCGCCGCCGCGGCCGCCAGCGACGGCGTGTGCGCCTCGGTCCGGGGCCTGCGGCCCGCGCTGCCGCTCGCTGAGGCGTGACGACGGCCAGCGTGATGAGGATCACGGGCTAAGCGAAACGGGGCTGCCGCGCGCCGCGGCGGCTCAGAAAGCAGCCGCCCGCGCGGCTGCGGGACTGCTTCAGGATGAGGTGGTGAAGCACGCCCAGACGACCTTGCCCGGCTCGCCGGGCGCCGAGCAGCAGCCCCACAGGTCACTGAGCGAGGAGATGACATGCAGCCCGCGGCCGCTCTCGTCCAGCCAGCACGGCTCGCGGGGGACGGGCGGCTGTTCGCTCGGGTCGGCCACGGCGCACATCACGCTCGGGCCGGCATGCAGCAGGCCGAGCCGGATGGGGCGGCGGTCGCTCGACGCGAGGGCCGGCAGGCCGTGCCGGAACGCGTTGGACAGCATCTCGGACACGACCACGGCGATGTCGGGCTCGCGGTCGGCCACTCCCCAGCGCCGCACGGTCAGGCTGGCGAACCGGCGGGCGGCCGAGATGGAGTCCGGCCCGAGGCCCGGCGTCCGCATCGCGACCCGGGGGAAGCAGGTCCAGCCCAGGGCCAGCGCACCGGGCCCGAGCAGCCCGCTGCCCATCATCTCAGCGCCGGGCATGCCGAGGCTGGCCTGGCTCGCGCCGGGCGCGCAGCAGCAGTCCGGCACGCTCACGGCCGACCCGGCGCGGGGCCGGGCAGCGTCAGCAGCAGCGCGAGCAGCCATCTCGGCCGCGCAATGCAGCCAGAGCCAGCCCGCCGCGCCAGACGCGGAGCTGGATACCTGGGGAACCGGTTGCGCTGACATCA
>DASUBV010000109.1:0-43248 GCA_035763085.1 Streptosporangiaceae bacterium
GTGGCCCGCTCCCCCAGCCCGGGCGCCGCCCCGCTGCCGGGCGCGGGCTCGCCCCCGGCGGCCCCGTTACTGCTGATCCCGCTCTGGCCGGCCCCGTCCTGGCCGGATCCGCCCTGGCCGGATCCGTTACGGCCGGCCCCGGGCTCCTGTGGCTGACTCACGCTGTGTCTCCCGCTCGCCTGCGGGGCGCCCGGGGGCGCCGTCTTCCCTCGTCGCTGCGCCGGCGCGGCCGGGCGGCGCCGCGGCGCCCCGGCTCGCTCACGCGGCAGCCTCCTGCTCGGTCAGCTGGGAGAGCACGATCTCCCGGTAGGTCTGGTCGGTGCGCATCAGCTCGGTGTGCGTGCCGGATGCGACGATCCGGCCGTCCTCCAGCACCACGATGCGGTCGGCGTTGCGGATGGTGGCGACCCGCTGCGCCACGATCAGCACGGTCGCCTCGGCGGTCTCGGCCGTCAGCGCGGCGCGCAGCGCGGCGTCGGTGGCGTAGTCGAGAGCTGAGAACGAGTCGTCGAACAGGTAGATCTCCGGCTTGTGCACCAGCGCCCGGGCGATGGCCAGCCGCTGCCGCTGCCCGCCGGACACGTTGGTGCCGCCCTGGGCGACCGGCGCGCCGAGCCCGCCGGGCAGCTCCCGGACGAAGTCGGCGGCCTGGGCGATCTCCAGCGCGTGCCACAGCTCGTCGTCGGTTGCCTCCTGGCTGCCGTAGCGCAGGTTGGTGGCGATGGTGCCGGAGAACAGGTAGGGCCGCTGCGGGACCAGCCCGATGGTGTCCGACAGCACGGCCGGGTCCAGCTCGCGGACGTCGACGCCGTTGACCAGGACCGCGCCGCCGGTCACGTCCATCAGCCGCGGGATCAGGCTGACTAGCGTGGTCTTGCCGCTGCCGGTGCCGCCGATGACCGCGGTCACCTCGCCGGGCGCGCCGGCCAGGCTGATGTCGCACAGCACCGGGTCCTCGGCGCCGGGGTAGCGGAACTCGGCCTGCCGCAGCTCCAGCCGGCCGCGGGTGGCGACGGCGGTGACCGGGCGGGACGGCCGCGCCATGTCGGGCTCGGTCTCGAGCACCTCCATGATCCGCTCCGAGCTCACCTCGGCGCGCGGCCACATCATGAACACGAAGGTGCCCATCATCACCGACATCAGGATCTGCATGAGGTAGCTGAGGAACGCGGTCAGCGAGCCGATCTGCATCCCGCCGTCGGCGACCCGGTGCCCGCCGAACCACAGCACGGCGATGCTGGAGACGTTGAGGACCAGCATCACCGACGGGAACATCAGCGCGATCAGCCGGCCGACGCCCAGTGAGACGTCGAACAGCTCGGTGTTGGCCCCGCCGAAGCGCTCGCGCTCCTGGCCGTCGCGGACGAAGGCGCGGATCACCCGGACACCGGTGATCTGCTCGCGCAGCACCCGGTTGATGGTGTCGATGCGCACCTGCATCTGCCGGAACAGCGGCCGCATCCTTTTGATGATCAGGGTCACGATGATGCCCAGCGCCGGGACGGCCGCCAGCAGCAGCGACGACAGCGGCACGTCCTGCTTGAGGGCCAGGATGATGCCGCCGATGCACATGATCGGCGCCGACACCAGCAGCGTGAAGGTCATCACGGCCAGCAGCTGGACCTGCTGGACGTCGTTGGTGGACCGGGTGATCAGCGAGGGCGTGCCCAGCCGGCCGACCTCGCGGGCGGAGAACTGCTGGACCCGGCTGAACACCGCGTGCCGCACGTCGCGGCCCAGGGCCATGGCGGTGCGGGCGCCGAAGTACACCGCGCCGATCGCGCAGGTGATCTGGACTCCGGTGATGGCGAGCATGATGCCGCCGGTCCGCATGATGTAGCCGGTGTCACCGGTGATGACGCCCTTGTCGATGATGTCGGCGTTGAGCGTGGGCAGGTACAGCGTCGCCAGCGTCTGCACCAGCTGCAGCACGATGACCGCGGAGATTTCCCTGCGGTAGGGGCGCAGGTGAGCGCGCAGGAGTCGGATCAGCACGGGCGTCTTCCTCAAGGGGGCGGGCGGTTCGGGGCTGCGGGCGGTTCAGGGCTGCGGGCAGGGCGGGCCGGGCGCCCGGCGGCCTAGCCGGAGCCGGTCATGGCTGGCTCGGCCCGCCCGGCCGGCGCGCTGCGGGCGGGCAGCAGCGCGGCCAGGCCGTCGGCCATCTCGTGCAGGGCTGTCTCGATGACCGGCACCAGCGCCACCGGCGGGTCGGCGAACAGCCACCGCTCGGTGGCGGCCTGCAGCACCGACGTCACCGCGCCGGCCAGCGCGCGGCTGACGAAGGTGTCTGCTGCCGGGCCGCCGCCGGCCCGCTCGGTGACGGCCTGCGCCATCTCGTACTGCATGATCGCCAGGGCCTTCAGGTACTCCCCGCGCAGCGCCGGCGAGCTGGTGACCAGCCGGACGGCGGCGATGCGCCGCGGGTCCGGCACGTCAGCGGCCGGCGCGTACACCGCCCGGACGGCCTGGCAGATCGCCTCCCACAGGCACTCCGCCGCGGGCCGGCGGCGCAGTTCCTCGCCGATCTGGAAGGACCGGTCCACGGCCAGCGAGCAGATGGCCTCGTACTTGCTGGCGAAGTAATTGCTGAAGGTCCGCGGCGAGACGCCGGCCGCCGCCGCGATGTCCTCGGTCACCACGTTCTCCAGGCCGCGGTCCAGCGCGAGCTCCATCGCGGCGGTGCCGAGCGCCTGGCGGGTGGCCAGCTTCTTGCGCTCGCGCAGGCCCGCGCCGGGCCGGCAGGGCGCTCCTGGCTTCGTGGCGGATGTCATGGCGGCAGCGTACAAGGACATGCGCGTCACGCAACTTTGCCCGTAGCGAAATTTTGCTGACAGAGAAATCCGGCGGGCGGCCGGGCTGGCAATTTTCCGACGTCTGCCTGGCTAGCTGGGGTGCCCGCGCGTTCATGTCGGATTTCCGCCAGTCCGGCGCGGGTCAGCTCGCCGAGAATAGGAGCATGTACGAAGACACCGAGCGGTGCGTGCGAGCCGTCCAGTCCAAGGATGCCCGGTTTGACGGATGGTTCTTCACCGCCGTGCTGACCACCGGGATCTACTGCCGGCCCAGCTGCCCGGCGGTGCCGCCCCGGCCGGAGAACATGCGGTTCTTCCCCAGCGCGGCCGCCGCCCAGCAGGCCGGGTTCCGGGCCTGCAAGCGGTGCCGGCCGGACGCCAGCCCGGGCTCGCCGGAGTGGAACGTCCGCGCGGACCTGGTCGCCCGCGCCATGCGGCTGATCGCCGACGGCGTGATCGACGCCGAGGGAGTGCCCGGCCTGGCCCGGCGGCTGGGCTACAGCGTCCGGCAGGTCGAGCGGCAGCTGACCGCCGAGCTGGGCGCCGGCCCGCTGGCGCTGGCCCGCGCGCAGCGGGCGCAGACCGCCCGGCTGCTGATCGAGACCACCGCGCTGCCGCTGGGCGACGTGGCGTTCGCGGCGGGCTTCGCGAGCATCAGGACCTTCAACGGCACCGTCCGCGAGGTGTTCGCCCTCACCCCCGGCGAGCTGCGCGCGCGAGCCCGCAGCCGGGCCGGCGGGCGCGCCGCGGCGCCCGGCCCGGCCGGCGCGCTGTCGCTGCGGCTGCCGTTCCGGGCGCCGCTGCTGCCCGACAACCTGTTCGGCCACCTCATCGCCACCGCGGTGCCGGGGGTCGAGGAATGGCGCGACGGCGCCTACCGGCGCACGCTGCGGCTGCCGCACGGGCCGGGGGTGGCGGCACTGCGCCCGCTGCCCGATCACATCGGCTGCCAGCTGTGGCTGGCCGACCTGCGCGACCTGGCCACCGCGATCAGCCGCTGCCGGCGGCTGCTGGACCTGGACGCCGACCCGGTCGCCGTGGACGGCCTGCTGGGCGAGGACCCCGTGCTCGCCCCGCTGGTCGCCAAGGCGCCCGGCCGCCGGGTGCCGCGCAGCCCGGACGCGGCCGAGATGGCGGTCCGGGCGGTGCTGGGCCAGCAGGTCTCCACGGCCGCGGCCCGCACCCACGCCGCGCGGCTGGCGGTCGCCTGCGGTGAGCCCGTCGAGGACCCGGCGGGCGGGCTGAGCCGCCTGTTCCCGGCGGCCGCCGCGCTGGCCGGCACCGACCCGGGCACGCTGGCCTTCCCCCGGTCCCGCCGCGAGACCTTCGCCGCGCTCAGCCGGGCCCTGGCCGCGGGCCAGATCGACCTGGGCGCGGGCGGTGACTGGGCCGAGGCCCGGCTGCGGCTGGCCGCGCTGCCCGGCATCGGGCCGTGGACGGTCGAGATCATCGCCATGCGCGGGCTCGGCGACCCGGATGCGTTCACCCCCGGCGACCTGGGCGTCCGGGAGGCGGCCCGCGAGCTCGGGCTGCCCGCCACCCCGGCCGCGCTGACCGCCCGGGCCGCCGCCTGGCGGCCCTGGCGCGCCTACGCGGTGCAGTACCTGTGGGCGACCAGCGACCACGCCATCAACCGCATCCCCGCCCTGGCCGGCGCCGCGAGCTGAGAGGATCCCCGCCATGACCGCCACGACCGCCCGCCGCCGCGCCGCCGCGCCGGCGCGGACCCACGTCACCATCGCCAGCCCGGTCGGCCCGCTCACCCTGATCGCCGCCGGCGGCGGCCTGGCCGGGCTGTACATGGAGGTCCGCCGGCACGGCCCGGGTCCCGCCGGGCTCGGCGTGCCCGGCGACCCGGCAGCAGAGCCGTTCGCCGCCGCGGCCGCCCAGCTGGAGGCCTACTTCGCCGGCCAGCTGACCCGGTTCGACCTGCCGCTGAGCCCCGGCGGCACCGAGTTCCAGCGCCAGGTCTGGGCGGCCCTGCGCCAGATCCCCTACGGCGGCACGGTGACCTACGGCCAGCTGGCCGCCCAGCTGGGCCGGCCCGCCGCGAGCCGGGCGGTCGGCCTGGCCAACGGCCGCAACCCCATCTCCATCGTGGTGCCCTGTCACCGGGTGATCGGCTCGGACGGCAGCCTGACCGGGTACGGCGGCGGCCTGGACCGCAAGCGCTTCCTGCTCGACCTGGAGCAGCGCACGGCGGGCACGGCCGGCACCCTGCTGAGCTGAGCAGCCATCCTGGCCGCAGGAGCCCGGTGCCCCGGCCCGGCCCGGCTGGGCTGGGGCCGCTGCCCCCTGCCCGGGCGATTCAGGCGGCCCGCCGGGCCGCCCGCCTCTAGCATCGGGAGATGCCCGCACGCAGCCCCGCCGCGCCCCGGCGCGCGGCGTTAGCGGCCGCGGCTGCCGCCGGCGCCGCGCCGATCACCGCCCCCGTGCCATGACCGGCCGGGCGCCCGGCACCCGGAATTCGCGCGCGGCGGGACTGAAATCGCCCGGCACCCGGCGCTACGGTGATAGCCAGGGCCGTCGCCGGGCACCGGGCCGGGTCGGCGGCGCTGTACCCGTCAGCGGCGGCACCCGGTAGCGGCGGCACGCAATGGCAATGCTGGAACACGGCCAGGCAGGCCTCCTGGACGAGCCCGACTCCTTCGTCGGCCGGGCCCGGGAGCTGGAGGAGCTGCGCGAGCTTGCCCGCCGCCGCCGGGCGCTGACCCTGTGCGGGGCCGGCGGGATCGGCAAGACCCGGCTGATGCTGCGGCTGATGGCCGCGCTGCGCGGCGAGTTCCCCGACGGCGCCTGGCTGGTGGAGCTCGGCGACCTGCGCCAGCCCGAGCTGGTGGTGTCCCGGGTGGCGTCGGTCATCGGCGTGGCCGAGGAACCGGGCGTGCCGCTGGCCGACACCCTGGCCGCCGCGCTGCGGCCCCGCCGGATGCTGCTGGCCCTGGACAACTGCGAGCACCTGATCGACGCCTGCGCCAGCCTGTGCCAGCGGCTGCTGGCCTTCGCGCCGGGCCTGCAGGTGCTGGCCACCAGCCGGGAGGCGCTGCGGGTCGCCGCGGAGGCGGTCTGGCAGGTCCCGCCGCTCGCCCTGCCGCCGGCCGGGATGACCAGGCCCGCCGAGGCCGGCGGCTTCGACGCGGTGCGGCTGTTCACCGAGCGGGCGGCCGCCGCGGCGCCGGGGTTCTCGCTGGGGCCGCGCAACTGCGCCGGCGCGGTCGCGGTCTGCCGCGCGCTGGACGGGCTGCCGCTGGCCATCGAACTGGCCGCGGCCCGGGTCCGGGTGCTGTCGGTCGACCAGATCGCCAGCCGGCTCAGCGACCGGTTCCGGCTGCTGACCACCGGCGACCGGACCGCGCCGCTGCGGCACCGGACGCTGCGGGCCACCATCGACTGGAGCCATGACCTGCTCTCCGGTACCGAGCAGGTGCTGCTGCGGCGGCTGTCGGTGTTCGTCACCTGGACGCTGGAAATGGCCGAGCAGGTGTGCGCCGACGAGAAGCTGGCGGCCGCGGAGATCCTCGACCTGCTGGCCGGGCTGGCCAGCAAGTCACTGGTCGAGGTCGAGGCCGACACCCTCGGGCAGGCCCGGTACCGGATGCTGGAGACCATCCGCGAGTACGCCGCCGCCCGGCTGGCCGACTCCGGTGAGGACCACGAGGTCCGCGCCCGGCTGCGCGACTACACCCTGCGGGTCGCCGAGCACTCGATGAATGTCGGCATGGCCCTGGTCCCCGCGCCGTGGTCGGCCCGCGTCGACGTGTTCCGGCGCTTCGACGCCGACGCCGGGAACGCCCGCGAGGTGCTGGCCTGGTGCCTGGCCGAGGGTGATGTCAGCACCGGACTGCGGATCTGCACCGCCATCCGGCCGTGCTGGATCGTCCGCGGGCTGTTCGCCGAGGGCGCCGAGTGGATGGACTCGTTCCTGGCCGCCGGCCTGTCCGGGGTGCCCGCCGGCGTGCACGGCCCGGCCCTGGTCGGGCGCGCCCAGCTGGCGCTGGGCAGCGACCCGCAGCGGGCCCGGGCCTGGGCCACCGAGGGCCTGGAGCTGTGCCGGGGCGCCGGGGACCGGTTCTGGACCGCGACCGCGCTGAACCTGCTGGCCGAGGCGGCCCTGCACACCGGGCAGGCCGAGGAAGCCGTCGCCCGGGCCGACGAGGCTCTGGGCAGCGCCCGCCAGGCCGGCGACCAGTGGAACGAGGGCTACGCGCTGGGCACCCGCGCCGCCGCCGCCGGCGTGCAGGGCGGCCTGCGCGAGGCGCAGGAGTGCGCCGAGGCCGCGCTGGCGGTGATGACCGAGATCGACCAGCAGTGGGGCAGCGCCCGGGCCCTGCTCGGCCTGGGCGACCTGGCCCGGCTGAACGGCGACCTGGCCGGCGCGCGCCGGCACAACGAGGCGGCCCTGTCCATCCTGCGCGAGGTCGACGCCCGGCCGCAGATCGCCCGCTGCCACGCCGGCCTCGGCCGGATCGCGATGGACGCCGGCGACCTGCCCGGCGCCCGCGAGCACCTGGCCGCCAGCCTGCGGCTGAGCCTGACCGCGGGCAGCAGGATCGGCATCGCCCGCGGCCTGGCCGGGTTCGCCGCCCTCGCCCAGCGCGAGGGCCGGGCCGGCGACGCCGTGCAGCTCATCTCCGCCATCACCGCGCTGCGCGCGGCTGCTCAGCTGCCGCCGCTGCCCGGCGCGCGCACCCAGCGCTACCTGGACGCCGCCGCCGGCCTCGGCGAGCCTGAGGTGACCCGGCTGTGGGCCGCCGGGCAGGAGATGAGCAGCGCTGAGGCGGCCGTGCTGGCCCTGGGCGGCGGCGACGGCCCCGCCGGGCCCGCATCCGCGGCTGCCCCCGGCCCGGCCGCCGCCCGCACCGGGTCAGGAACTGCAGTCCCCGCGCGCGAGCGGCCCGGCCCGGCGGACCTGGCTCCCGGCCCGGCCAGCCCGCTGCCGCCCGCGCTCACCGCGCGCGAGCGCGAGGTGGTGGCGCTGATCGCCTGCGGCGCCAGCAACAAGGCCATCGCCGAGGAGCTGTTCATCAGCCCGGCCACGGCCGCCCGGCACGTCGCCAACATCCTGGCCAAGCTGGGCTTCAACTCGCGCAGCCAGGTCGCCGCCTGGGCCCGCTCCCCCGGCCGCTAGGCACGCGGGCGCAGGCCGCCCGCCTTCGCGGCGCGCCTGCATGCACCGGCTGCGCGCAGCCGTCCGGCGGCTAGGCGTGGAACAGGGCGCTGACCGACTCGCCCTCGTGAATCCGGCGGATCGCCTCGGCCAGCGCCGGGGCGACCGAGATCATCTTCAGCTTGTCCGGGGCCTCGCCGGCCGCCACCGGGACGGTGTTGGTGCTGACCACCTCGCGGACCTCGGGCCGGGCGGTGATCCGCTCCAGCGCCCCGTCGCAGAACAGCCCGTGCGTGCAGGCGATCCGCACCGACCGGGCGCCGCGCTCGCGCAGTACCGACAGCAGCTCCAGCACGGTCGTGCCGCGGGCGATCTCGTCGTCCACGACGATCACGTCCCGGCCGGCCACCTCGCCGATGATCGAGGTGATGGTGACCTTGCGGTCGCTGATCCGCTCCTTGGCGCCGGCCGCCACCGGCAGGCCCAGCATCCGGGCCAGCGCCGCGGCGCTCTTGGCGTTGCCCAGGTCCGGGCTGACGACGACCGCGTTGCCCAGGTCCGCGTCGCTGTAGTGCGCGGCCAGCTCGCGCAGCGCGTGCAGGTGATCGACCGGCACCGAGAAGAACCCGTGCACCTGCGGGGCGTGCAGCGTCATCACCAGGACCCGGCTGACGCCGGCGGTGACCAGCAGGTCGGCGACGAGCCGGCCGCCGATCGACACCCGCGGCATCGACTTCTTGTCCGACCGCGCGTACCCGTAATGCGGGATGACCGCAGTGACCCGGGCCGCCGACGCGCCCCTGGCCGCGTCGCACATCAGCAGCAGCTCGACCAGGTTCTCCTGCACCGGCGGGCACAGCGGCTGGATCAGGAAGACATCCCGCTCCCGGCAGTTGGCCTGCAGCTGGACCTCAAGGCAGTCGTTGGCGAAGCGAGTGAGCCGCACGGGACGCAGCGGTACCTCGAGCTGCGCGCAGATCTCCTCCGCCAGAGCCGGGTGGGCGCTTCCGCCGAATACCGCAATCTCTCGCACGTGCACAGGCTAGGTCCTCCGCGCCCGGCGCCGCTGCCCGGGTCCGGGAGCGGCGATCCCGCCGCGCGCCCGGGCCTGGCGAACGCCCTGCTCGCGGGCTGCGCCCGGCCGTGATCGCGGCCCGGCGCCCGCCGGGCCGCGCGGCTGGTCAGCCCTGGCCGCCGGCCGGGCGCCGGGCCGTGTCCCGGGCCGTCCGGCGGGCGGCATCACGGGCCAGCAGCTGCCCGGCCTGGCGCAGCCAGCGGGCGGGGTCGGCCATCGCCGCCGCCGGGCCGCCGGCCAGCCCGGCCAGCGACACGAGCCGGATGCCCGCCGCCCCGGCCGGGCCGCCGGCCCCGGCCGCGATCCGCCCGGCGACGACGGCCACCGGGACCCCGGCCCGGCGCGCGGCCGCGCTCACCGCGCCGGCCACCTTGCCGTCCGCCGATGTCGCGTCGTACTGCCCCTCGCCGGTGATGACCAGGTCCGCGCCGGCCAGCGCCGCGTCCAGGCCGGCGATCCTGCCGATCTCGGCCGAGCCGGGCAGCAGGTCAGCCGACCAGGCCGCGGCCAGGCCGTAGCCGGTGCCGCCCGCGGCCCCGGCGCCGGGCTGGCCGGGCCGGCCGCCGAGCAGCGCCGCCAGCCGGGCCAGTCCCGCGTCGAGGGCCTCGACCTGGGCCGGGCCGGCACCCTTCTGCGGCCCGAACACCGCCGCCGCCCCGGCCGGGCCGAGCAGCGGGGCGCGCACGTCGGTCAGGCAGGCCGCCCCGCCGGGCGGCGGCGGCCGCAGCCCGGACAGGTCGGCGGCGGCCAGGCCGGCCAGCGCCCCGCCGCCGCGCGGCAGCTCCCGGCCGCGCTTGTCGGTGAACCGGGCCCCGAGCGCGGCCAGCGCGCCGGTCCCGCCGTCGGTGGAGGCGGACCCGCCCAGCCCGATCACGATCCGCTGCGCCCCGGCGTCCAGCGCCCGGCCGGCCAGCTCGCCCACCCCGGCGGTGTGCGCGCCGAGCGGGTCCGGCTCGGCCAGCAGCGGCAGCCCGGCGGCGCTGGCCATCTCGATCACGTGCACCGCGCCGGGCAGCTCCAGCCACCGCGCGGTGACGCGCGCCTGCCCCGGCCCGCTGACCTCAGCCTCATGCCAGCGGGCCGCCGGCTCGGCGGCGGCCAGCACCTGCGTGGTGCCCTCGCCGCCGTCGGCCAGCGGGATGCAGGTCACCTCGTCGGACGGCCGGCGCGAGCGCCAGCCGGCGGCCACGGCGGCCGCGGCGGCGGCCGCGTCGATCGTGCCCTTGAACGAGTCCGGCGCCACCACCACCCGCATCAGCTCAGCGGGCCCCGTTCCGCGGCTCGCCCGGCTTGTAGGGCGGCAGGTCCAGCGCCTTGCGGATCTCCTGCTGGACATCCTCCTTGTCCGGGCGGGTGTCGATGGTGACCACGTACTCCTTGCGGCGGAAGATCTCCAGCACCGGGTCGGTCTTGCTGTGGTACTCGCGCAGCCGGACGGCCAGTGCCTCCTCGGTGTCATCCTCGCGGCGCACCAGCTCGCCCCCGCACGCGTCGCACCGGCCGTCGTCGCGCGGGCTGTTGTCGATCAGGTTGTAGTCCATGCCGCAGTCGGCGCACAGCCGCCGGGCCAGCACCCGGCGGCGCACCTCGCTGTCGGGCAGGTACAGGTGAATGACCCCGTCGATGTCGTAGCTTTCCAGGAAGAAGTTGGCCTGCCGCTCGCTGCGCGGGAAGCCGTCGATGATGAACCCGTAGTTCCAGTCATGCTGGGCCAGGCGCTCTGAGACGACGCCCTCAATGACCTCGTCGCTGACCAGGGTGCCGGCCGCCATCGTGCGCCTTATCTGCGCGCCGAGCTTGGTGTGGTGCTGGACGTTCCAGCGCAGGATGTCCCCGACCCCGATGTGCACCAGGTCGAGATCCTCGGCGAGCATCGCGCTGTGGGTGCCCTTGCCGCTGCCCTGGACACCCATGATGACGTATTTCCGCATGCCGCAACCTTAGGCAGCGCACCGGTGCAGCCGCGCTGTGACCCGCCGGTTTCCCGCCCGGCCGGGCCGGCACCGGGCCCGTTCCGCCGGGATCAGTCCTGGATGATGACCTGCCGGGGCGCCGGCCAGCTCGCCGGCGGCTGCCTGCAGCTGCGGTTCGGCGGCATCCGGGCCGGGGGCTGCTGACCCGCCGGGCTACGCCGCGGCGGGCGGCCCGAACCAGGTGGCGAGCGCATCGCGCAGCGCCGGGCCGGCCTGGTCTCCCGCCCAGGCCACGTAGCCGTCGGGGCGGATCAGCACCGCGGCCGGAGCAGGAACCTCACCCAGGACCGGCAGCTCCCACCGGCCGTCGTAGGCAGCCTCGGCCAGCCGCACGCGATCGGTCCACCCGGTGATGTCGATGCTGCCCGGCTCGCCGAAGTTGAGCAGCACCGGCCGGGCATGGCGAGGCGGGCTTCGCCGGCCTGGACATCCTGGACCTGGCCAGTGAGACCATCGATCTTGACCGTGGCACGTCCTGAGCCCGGCCGGATGAGCGGGCAGACACGACCGGAAGGCAGGCTGGTGAAGCAGCGCGACCTGGTAACGATGACCGGCGATGAAGTAACGGCCATGCTGGCCGCCGCCCGCAAGGTCCAGCTGGCCACCATCAACCCCGACGGCACCCCGCACCTGGTGGCCATGTACTACGTGCTGATCAGCGGGCGGATCACGTTCTGGACCTACCGGTCGTCGCAGAAGGCGCGCAACCTGGCCCGCGACCCGCGGGTGACCTGCCTGGTGGAGTCCGGCGAGCAGTACTTCGACCTGCGCGGAGTTCAGGTCCGCGGCACGGCCGAGCTCATCGCGGACCCGGCCGCGGTCGGCGAGATCGGCCGCCGGGTCGCAGCCGGGATGCCGGGCGTGCCGGCCGGCACGCCCGGCGGGGCACCGGGCACCGGCGCGCTGGAGGCCTACGTCGAGCACGCCGCCCGCAAGAGGGTCGGCTTCTCGGTGTGGCCGGACCGCATCATCTCCTGGGATCACTCCCGCCTGCCCGGCGCCGCCGGCTGACCGGCTGTCCGCGGCTGCGCCCGAGCGGGTCGCGGCGAGCCGCTCGATCCGGGCGGCGGGCCGCAGCACCGGGAAGCTGGCGTGCTCCGGGGGCTCCCGGCGCGGGTGTGGTCAAATGAGGGCGTGTCCGACGAGATCGAGCAGCTGCTGGCCGACGCCGCCCGGGCGGTGCGCGAGTACGAGGTCACCCGGGCCTGCTGCGCCGACCTGAGCCGCCGCCAGGACGAGGTGCGGGCGGAGCTGGACCGGCTGAGCGCCCGGTACCAGGACGAGCAGAAGGACGCCGAGCGGCTGGAGAGCCTGTCCCTGACGCGGGTGCTCGCCTCGCTGCGCGGCGCGCGCGACGATGCGCTGGCGCGTGAGCGCGCGGAAGCTGATGCCGCGCGCTACCGGGTCGCCGAGGCACAAGCGCTGCTGGACGCGGTCCGCGGCAAGCTTGGCGCGGCCCTGCAGCGGCAGGCCCGGCTGGCCCGGGCACCCGATGCCTACGCCGCCGTCCTGGCGCAGAAGGAGCTGCACCTCAGGCAGTCCGGTGACCCGCGTGGCCGGCAGCTGCTCGGCCTGGCCGACGAGCGGGGCCGGCTGCAGGCCGAGCTGACGGAGATCGCGGAGGCGCAGCGTGCGGCGGATACGGCCGATGAGGCACTGTCCTGCGTTCAGGAGCGGCTGGGCAGTGCGTCGGCCTGGTCGACCTACGACACGTTCTTCGGCGGCGGCGCGATCTCCAGCGCGGTGAAGCACTCGCGGCTTGACGAGGCGGCGGGTGCGGCCGCTCGTGCCGACCAGTGCCTGGCCGTGCTGCGCACCGAGCTCGCCGACGTCGGCGGCCTGGCGCTGACCGCCCCGCAGCTGGAGATGAGCGCGGGAACCAGGTTCGTCGACGTGTGGTTCGACAACATCTTCAGCGACCTGGCGGTGAACGGCCGGATCAGCCAGGCTCGCCGGAACGTGGACAGCTCGCTGCAGGTCGTCGGCGAGGTCCGGTCCCGGCTGAGTGAGCGGGCCAGGCAGGCGCAGGGCCGGCTGGCCGCGATCGAGACCGAGCGCCGCGATCTGCTCACCCGTTAGCCGGGCGGCTGGCCATGGATCCGGGACGCGGCGGGCAGGCCCCGGCGCCGGTCCCGGCGCCGGGGCCGCTGCGGTCGCCCTGGCTGCACGAGTGCCTGTTCTGTATCCGCTGATCGGGCCGTTTGCGAGAGCGTGGAGTCCGGATGCACATCGCCTACACCGCCGAGCAGGAACGACTCCGCGCCGAGCTGCGCGGCTACTTCGCCGCCCTGATGACGCCGCAGGTCCGCGCGTCGCTGACGGGCCCGGGCGGTGACTACGGGACCGGCGAGGGCTACCGGGCGGTGGTCCGCCAGCTGGGCCGCGACGGCTGGCTGGCGCTGAGCTGGCCGGAGGAGTACGGCGGGCGCGCGGCCCCGATGCTGGATCAGCTGATCTTCGCCGACGAGGCGGCCATCGCCAGGGTGCCGGTGCCGTTCCTGACCATCAGCACGGTGGGTCCCACGATCATGCGGTTCGGCACGCCGGAGCAGAAGCAGCGGTACCTGCCGGCCATCACGGCGGGCGAGGCGCACTTCTCGATCGGCTACTCCGAGCCGGAGGCGGGCACCGACCTAGCGGCGCTGCGCACCACCGCGGTCCGCGACGGCGATGAGTACGTGATTAACGGCCAGAAGATGTGGACGAGCCTGATCCAGTACGCCGACTACGTGTGGCTGGCCTGCCGGACCGACCCGGACGCGCCGCGGCACAAGGGGCTGTCGGTCCTGATCGTGCCGACCGACGCGCCGGGGTTCTCCTGGACGCCGGTGCCGACCATGGCCGGGCTGGTCACCAGCGCGACGTACTACTCGGGCGTGCGGGTGCCCGCCAGCGCGCTGGTCGGCCAGGAGAACCAGGGCTGGCCGCTGATCACCAGCCAGCTCAACCATGAGCGGGTGGCGCTGACCTCGGCGGCGCCGGTGCTGGCGGCGCTGGCCGCGGTGCGGGACTGGGCGGCAGGTACCAGGCTGGCCGGCGGGCAGCGGGTGCTGGACGCCGAGTGGGTGCGGCTGGCGCTGGCCCGGGTGCAGGCCAGGGCCGAGTTCCTCAAGCTCATCAACTGGCGGATCGCGGCCGGGGCAGGGCAGGGCCCTGGGCCGGCCGCGGCGTCGGCGACCAAGGTCTTCGGCACCGAGCTGTCGCTGGAGGCCTGCCGGCTGCTGATGGAGGTGCTCGGCGCGGCCGCGCCGGTCCGGGCGGGCTCGCCGGGCGCGGTGCTGGCGGGCCGGGTCGAGCGGCTGCACCGGTCGGCGCTGATCCTGACGTTCGGCGGCGGCACCAACGAGGTCCAGCGCGACATCATCGCGGCGGCGGGCCTGGGCCTGCCGTACTCGCGGCGGTGACGATGACGATGCTGACGCCGGGCCTGGCCGCGGGCCGGGTGACGAGAGGCCGGGGAGACCGATGGATTTCGCGCTGACCGAGGCGCAGCAGGAACTGGCCGCCCTGACCCGGCAGATCCTGGCCGGCCGGGCCGGGCCGGCAGGCCCGGGCGCGGGCGCGGATGGCGGGCAGCTGGACGCGGGCGGGCTGGACGCGGGCCTGTGGGCCAGCCTGGCGCAGGCGGGGATCCTGGCCGCCGCGCTGCCCGACTCGCTGGGCGGCGCGGGCGCGGGCCTGCTGGAACAGTGCTCGGTGCTGGCCGAGCTCGGCCGCGCCGTCGCGGCGGCGCCGTACCTGACGGCGATCGTGCTGGGCGCCGGGGCGATCGCCCGGTTCGGGACGCCGGAGCAATGCCGGCGCTGGGCCGGGCCGGCCGGCCGCGGCGAGCTGGTGCCGGCCGTCGCGCTGGAGGAAGAGGACAGCGATGACCTGGCCGTCCCGGCCGCCCGCGCGGAGCCGGCCGGGAGCGGCTGGGTCCTGTCGGGCGTGAAGACCGCCGTCATCGCCGGCGCCGGGGCCGGGCTGCTGCTGGTGCCGGCCTCGGTCGCCGCGCGGCAGGACGGCAGCGGCGGCCCGGCCGGGGCGGGCCGCGATGGCGCCGCAGTCTTCCTGATCGAGCCGGGCGACGCCGGGGTCAGCGTCGAGCCGCAGCAGCTGACCGGCGCCAGCGCGGCGCGGGTCGTGCTGGACCGGGCGGAGCTCGCGGCTGACCGGGTGCTCGGCTCCCCCGCCGCCGGGCCGCAGGTCCTGGCCTGGCTGACCGGGCGCGGCACGGCCGGGCTGTGCGCGCTGCAGCTGGGCGTGCTGGAGCGGGCCCTGGAGCTGACCGCGCAGTACGCGCGGGAGCGACAGCAGTTCGGGCGGCCGATCGGCAGCTTCCAGGCGGTAGCCCAGCGGCTGGCCGACGCCTACATCGACGTCGAGGCGGTCCGGCTGACGATGTGGCAGGCAGCCTGGCGGCTGGAGGCCGGCCTGGACGCCGGGGCCGAGGTCGCGATGGCCAAGTTCTGGGCCGCCGAGGCCGGCCACCGGGTGGCGCACACCGCGGTGCATGTGCACGGCGGGACGGGCGTGGACCTCAGCGGCCCGGTGCAGCGCTACTTCCTGGCCGCCAAGCATCACGAGTTCGCGCTCGGCGGCGCCACCGCGCAGCTGCGCCGGCTGGGCGACCTGCTGGCGGCTGGCGGCTAGGCGTGGCTCAGCGGCGGGCGCTCGCGCGGTGCGGCTGGCGTCAGGTGCGCGATCGACCCGGTCTCCAGGGCGGCCCACACAGCGCCGTCGGGGCCGACGGCGATGCCGTGCGGCTCCGAGGCGGCTAGCTCCGGTCGGTTGATCCTGGTCCAGCGCGCGACGTGTGGCAATCGAATTCCAGCCGTCATGACGCCGGGCGCTCGCTGGCGCGGGCGAAGAAGCCCCCGCGTCGCCGGAGTCCAGTGGCGTGCGCCGGTGACCCCGCAGATCGATGGCGACCGCGGGGCATGCGGCGCCCCTGCCCGGCCGCCGGCGGCGGCACGACGCTGGTGTGCCCGCTCCCGCGGACCAGCCCAGGGTCAGCCGGCCTGCAGGGCCTGCTCGAGCCAGGCCTTCAGCTGCGGCGCCGGCGGGGCGCCGACCTGGCGGGCGGCCTCGGTGCCCTGGTTCAGCAGCAGCAGCGTCGGGATCGACTGGACGCCGAACCGCTGCGCCAGCCGCGGTGACTCATCCACGTTGACCTTGACCAGCTTGACCTGGCCCGCCTTCTCGGCGGCCAGGCTGGCCAGCACCGGGCTGACCATCCGGCACGGCCCGCACCACGGCGCCCACAGGTCGACCAGGACCGGCAGCGGCGCCTGCTCGGCGACCGCGGCGAAGGTGGTGTCATCGGCAGCCGCGACCCACGGCACCGGCTCGTGACAGCTGCCGCAGCGGGGCTTCCCCGCCGCGGCCGCCGGCACCCGGTTCCGCTTCCCGCAGCCAGGGCACCTGACCAGTTCGTCTTCCATCGCATCCTCCGCCGCCGGAACACCCGCGGCGGCCGGGACATTCCCGCCGAGCAGAAACGCGATATAGCTTGACGCTTCTTGCGATACTACTTATCGTCGGGATGGCGCGGGACTCAGGCGGCGCCGCGCCCGGCACGGGGTCAGGCTGCCCGGAGCCGGGCTGCGGCGGGAGACGGGGCGGCAGCATGGATGTAGCGGCAATTCTCACCGGGCTGGGCACGCCGGCCGGCCGCGCGGACCCGTATCCGCTGTATGAGCAGCTGCATGAGCACGGCACGGTCCTGCCGGCCGGTCATCAGGTCCTGGTGATCGGCTACGAGGCTGTCGGCGCCGTGCTGCGCGATCCGGCCTTCCGGGTCTCGGATGAGGCCAGCCTCGACGCCGAGTTCCCGTCCTGGCGCGACCACCCGGTGTTCGTCCAGGGCATGGACTGGATCCTGAACCTGAACGCGCCACGGCACGGGCGGGTCCGCAGGCTGATGGCCCGGGCCTTTACCGCCCGGCGGGTCGGCTCGCTGGCGCCGGCCATCGCCCGGATCGCCGACGAGCTGCTCGACGGCATGGCGGACCGCGGCGCGGACGGCTCGCCGGTCGAGTTCATGCACGACTTCGCCTACCTGCTGCCGGTCACGGTGATCTGCGAGCTGATCGGGATACCGGAGTCCGACCGGGAAGCGTTCCGGCCGGTCGCGCGGGACCTGGCCGAGGTGTTCGAGCTGACCGACCTGACCAGGCTGCCCGCCATCAACGCCGCGGCCGTCGAGCTGCTGTCCTATTTCACCGAGCTGGCCGGCCGGCGCCGCGCCGAGCCCCGCGATGACCTGCTCAGCGACCTGCTGGCGGCCAGCGACCGCGACGACGGCCAGCTCAGCGCGGCCGAGCTGCTGCACAACCTGACGCTGCTGCTGGTCGCCGGGTTCGAGACCACGACCAACCTGCTCGGCAACGGCCTGCACATCGTGCTGACCGACCCGGCGGCCGGCCAGGGCCTGCGCGAGGGCTCGGTCTCGCCGCTGGCCTTCGTCGAGGAAGTGCTCCGCTTCGACTCCCCCGTCCAGCTCACCACCCGCCAGGGCTACGACACCACGCTGGACGGCGTGCCGGTGTCCGCCGGCACGGGCGTCGTCGCGATGCTCGGGGCGGGCAACCGCGACCCGCGCCGGTTCACCCGGCCGGGCGTGTTCGACCCGGCGCGCCCGGACGGCGGGACGCTCAGCTTCGGCGGCGGCGCGCACTACTGCATCGGCGCGGCGCTGGCCCGGCTGGAGGGCACGATAGCCTTCCCCCGGCTGCTGGACCGGTTCCCCGGGATTTCGGCGGCGGGCGAGCCGTCGCGGCGCGACCGCCTCCTGCTGCGCGGCTTCGACACCCTCCCGGTCAGCGTGGCGTAAGCCGGGCCGGCGGACCCGGCCGGCGCCGGCCGGGTCCGCCGGAGCGCTACCTGCCCGCCGGGGCTGCGGCCGTGGCGCTTCTCGCCGGCGGCCTGGTCAACCCCGGCGCGGCCCGGCGGCACGGCCGCCGGCTGGCGGCCCCGTCCGAGGCGTCCTGGCGGGGCCGGCCGGCTGATGGCGGGACTGGCATAACGCATGAGATCATCCGGAACTATGCGCAAAGACCTGCGGGAATCTCCTGAGTACGCGGCGGTCGCCGAGCATCTCCGGCGGCTGCATGAGCCGGCTTTCGGCAGGCCGCACCAGGTCACTGACCTCACCGCGACGCCCGACGCCAGCCGCATCGTGGTGACCGGATCGGTCTACGACGAGCTCGACGGGCTGCCGCGCACCGCCCTGTACGAGGTGCGGAACGGCGGGCTGCGCGCGCTGACCTCCGGCGGCGGGTCAGCCAAGGCTGGCCGGCTCGCGCCGGGCGGGTCAGCGCTGGCCTTCCTGTCGGACCGGGCCAGGGCGGAGGTGTTCCAGCTTTACCTGCTGGAGGACGGCCAGCTCGGCGAGGCCCGGGCGGCGCCTGCCGTCCCCGGCACGGCCGAGTTTCTCGCCTGGTCACCGGACGGCACCCGGATCCTGGTGGGAGTTGCCGGGCTCGGCGCCGAGATGTCCGACGCGCAGGGTTCGGGAACGGCCGGCACGGGCGAGTCCGGGCTGCCGTCCTGGTACCCGGAAGTCGAGGCCGGGACGCCGGAGGATGCCTGGCGCAGCCTGTGGCTGTACACCCCGGCATCCGGCGACCTGACCAGGGTCTCGCCCGACGGGCTGAACGTCTGGGAAGCGGCCTGGTCCGGCCCCGGCCACGTGCTGGCCATCACCAGCCCGCGGCCCGGCGAGGACGACTGGTACTCCGCGGTGCTCAGCCGGCTCGACATCGCCACGGGCGAGGTGACCGAGCTGCTGCGCAGTGACGTCCAGCTCGGCCTGCCCACCGGGACCGCCGACGGCCGGCGGGCCGCCGTGGTCGAGGCCGTGTGCAGCGACCGGTGGATCGTGGCGGGCGACCTGATCCTGCTTGACCTGGTGGCCGGCACCAGGTGCGCCGTGGACACCGCCGGGACCGATGTCACCGCGGTCCAGTGGCTCGACGGAACGCGGCTCGGCTACGCCGGCCAGCGCCATCTGGACAGCGTGGCCGGGATCGCCGACGCCGGGGAGGGCCCCCTGCCGGAGACGGTCACCGCCAAGGAGCTGGTGGCGTCCGAGCAGTCGTGGGCGAGTTGGTTCTACCCGGCCGGCGCCTTCACCGCCGACGGCCGGGTGGTCGTGGTCCGCGACGACTACGACACCCCGCAGCAGATCGCCGTCACCGGCACCGGCGCCGACGAGGTGCTGGCGTCCCTGGCCCATGCCGGCACCGACTACCTCCGGTCGGTCGCGGGCTCAGCGGCCGACGTCAGCTGGAGCGCGCCGGACGGGACCCAGATCGAGGGCGTGCTGTGCACGCCGCCCGGGGACGGGCCGTTCCCGCTGGTCCTGGACGTCCACGGCGGGCCGGTCGGGGCCTACCAGCGGAGCTGGACGATGCGTGACTACGCGGTCCCGCTGCTAGTATCCCGCGGCTATGCCGTCCTGCTCC
The DNA here is from genome assembly GCA_035763085.1 of Streptosporangiaceae bacterium. GTDB lineage: Bacteria > Actinomycetota > Actinomycetes > Streptosporangiales > Streptosporangiaceae > DASUBV01. The sequence continues at coordinate 19,398 of DASUBV010000109.1, forward strand.
CGAACCCACGGGGCAGTTCCGGCCGGGGCCGGGAGTTCGCCGCCGCGGTCGTCGGCGACATGGGCGGCGCGGACACCCGCGACTACCTGTCCGGGATCGACGCGATGGTCGAGCGCGGGATCGCCGACCCGGAGCGGATCGGCACCATGGGCGTCAGCTACGGCGGGTTCATGTCGGCCTGGCTGGTGACCCAGGACCAGCGGTTCAGGGCCGCCGTGGCCGGCTCGCCGGTGGCCGAGTGGTACAGCTTCACGTTCACGACCAACATTCCGCGCTGGGGACTGTGGTTCCTGGACGGCGCCGACCCCGAGGAGGCCGGCAGCCAGGTGCACACCCGCAGCCCGGTGCTGCACGCGAGCAAGGCCAGGACGCCGACCCTGCTCACGGCCGGAGCGAAGGACAGGTGCACGCCGGCCGGCCAGGCCCGGGAGTTCTATCAGGCGCTGACTGGTCATGGCGTCGACTCGGAGCTGGTGATCTACCCGGGGGAAGGACACGGCGTCAGCCAGTTCCCGGCCATCACGGACTACCTGACCCGGCTGGTGACCTGGTTCGGGAAGTACATGCCAGCCTGATCTCGCGGCCGTCCAGATCTCGCGCCGCGCGGCCTGCGCTAGCGGTCAGTGCCGCGGTTCAGGCTGGCCAGGGCCGTGGTCAGCACCTGGCCGGTGAGTGCAGGGGCGCGCGCCGCCTGCACGGGCTCCCCTGGGCTCCGGTGCGTGCGTGCGACAGCCGGGATTCCGTTGTGAGTAGTTACCGGGGATGACGCGGGCGCGGCGGTCGCGGGCGCGGCCGCTCCGGGCTGCCAGGATGAGGATGTGGAGGTCTTAGCCAGCCGCATCCTGCTGCGGCCCGCCGACGCGCGGCGCAGCCGCCAGTTCTACCGGAACGTCCTGGGCCTGGCGGTATACCGGGAGTTCGGCCCGCGCGACGATCCCGGCGTGGTGTTCTTCCTCGGCCAGGGCCTGCTGGAGGTGTCCGGGTCCTGGGCCGGCCCGCCGGGCGGCGGCCCGGTGATGATCTGGCTCCAGGTACGGGACGTGCGCGCCGAGCACGAGCGGCTCGCCGCGGCCGGGGCGCGCATCCTGCGCGGGCCGCAGGCCGAGTCCTGGGGGCTGACCGAGATGTGGATCGAGGATCCCGACGGGGTGCGGATCGTGCTGGTGGAGATCCCGGCCGATCACCCGCTGCGGCGCGACACCCGCTCCTGAGCCCCGCGGCGGGCCCCGGGGCCGGGCCGGGCAGCGAGCGCGCCGCGGCCGGGTGCGGGCAGCACAAAGCGTTCGGCTGGCGGGCATTGTGCCGCCAGCCGAACGCTCAGGCTCAGGCAGACCGGTGCTAGACGGTCTTGCGGGCCAGCGTGAACGACGCCTGGCCCTGATCGTCGAGTTCCCCGTCCAGCTCGCGGTCGTCCAGCATCGTCGCCGCGGTCGACTGCAGGAACACCTTCGCGCCGGAGTCCTCGATGACAGCGTCGTCGGGCTGCGGGCTGTCCAGCGCCAGTACCAGCGCACCGGTCTCGCCCTCGGGCAGGGACATTCGCAGGCCGGCGTCATCCGGGACACCCGGCTGAGAGGTCAGAGCCCGGATCGTCCCGGCAGCTCGTTCGGTAAGCGTGAGCATCGTCACCACCTCGTGGGTTTCGCAACAGTCGGCACGGCGACAGACCCTGCCCAGGCTGGCCCGGCTCAAACGTTCTGCTCAGGCCGGCATGGCCGGCCGCCGCCGCTTCGGGTCCTGATCGCCCGCGGAGCTACATTTCGCCCACGGCGCGCTGCAAAGTCTTGTCAATCTCCTTCGGGTCGGTGTCCAGCTCCTCGGCGACCTCCTTCTCGGCCCGGGTCACCGCCTTCTGCACCGCTTCGCGGATCTTGGTCTCGCCGACTACGACCAGCCCGGCCTCGCCGGGGTCGATGAGCTCCCCCAGGTCCTTGGCCCGCTGCCGGGGCATGCCCTTGGCCAGGTGCCCGCCGACCCCGCCGATGACCCCGCCCGCGGCCGCCGTCGCCAGGATGGACGGCGGGAAGATCACGCCGACCGCCGCGCCAGCGGCCACGCCCCACCAGGCACCGTGCCGGGTGGCCGTCTCGTCCTTGTTCTCGTGCACCTTGCCCCGGTCGTCCTTGGTGACGACTGCCGCGTCGTAGGCGCCCACCAGCCCGCTGGCGTGCAGGCCCTTGACGACCTGGTAGTCATCGCGCGCCGCCGTCTCGCTCGGGTAGGTGGCTACGTAAATGAAAGTGCCGTCGGCCTTAGCCACGTCGGCCCCCTCTCGTATCGCTGCGTACTGATGATGTCGCTGCGTGATGTCGCTGAGTGGTCTGGCTGCGTCCGTGCGCCAGCCCCGAACACTGGCCGCCGCGAGCGCCCCTGTCATCACCCGCCGGGAGTGACATCGCCACCTCAGGCGGGCTGATCTGCGGGTGCCTGACCGGGCGCAGGCAGGTCAGCACCTTGAGCAGCTTCGGGGGCCTGGCGCCTCGCCGGATCCTGGCGCCCCGCCAGGGGCAGAGGGCAGGTGCCCCCAGGGGGCCGGGGCGTGCCCGCCGGCTAGGTTCGGCGATCGTGATCGAATCTCGCTTCGCCGGCCTGCTGGCCGGGCGCAATCAGGGCATCCTGGTCACCCAGCGGGTCAGCGGGCGGCCGCAGCTGTCCAACGTGAACTACGCGTTCGACCCCGGCAGCCAGGTCATCCGGGTCTCCACCACCGCGGACCGGGCCAAGGTGGCCAATATGCGCCGCGACCCGCGGGTCAGCTTCCACGTTTCCAGCGAGGACTTCTGGAACTATGTGGTCGTCGATGGCACCGCGGAGCTGTCCGCGGTCGCCGCCGATCCCGGCGACGCGGCCGTGGCCGAGCTGGTGGACCTGTTCCGCGCCGTGCAGGGCGAGCACCCCGACTGGGATGACTACCGGGCAGCCATGGTGCGCGACCGGCGCCTGGTGGTCCGGGTGCACGCCGAGCATGCCTACGGCTTGTTCCAGCGCTAGCCTGCCCGGCTGGCATCAGCACCACATCCGGCAGCCCGGAGCGCATCAGCCGCTGGCAGGTTCTGCAGCAGCAGATAGCGATGCCCGGCGGAAGAGCCGGGCACGATAAGCTCAGCGACGTGCACCGGCTCTTTCCTATAACGCCCCCGCCGCGCTCCTGAGCGGGGCGTCAGGTCACCTTCTTCCTCTTCGGGCTAGCCATGCCGGCGCCCCGCTTCCGCGACCTTTCCCATCTCGTCGCAGGAGCGATCCTTCATGTCCGTTTCAACCCTTTACCTGGTGCTGTCCGGCCTGCTCTGGGGAACCGGCGGCCTCATCGGCAGCCTCTTCGGCCGGGCGGCCGGCCTGTCCGCCATGTCCGTCGCCGCCTGCCGCCTGCTGGCCGGCGGCGGGCTCATCGTCGCCTGCCTGACGATGACCGGCCGGCGGTGGCCAGCCGGACGGGCCGCCTGGACCCGGATCGCCCTGAACGGCGCCCTGTCGGCGCTGTTCCAGGGCTGCTATTTCGCCGCCATCTCGCTGACGTCCGTCAGCCTGGCCACCCTCGTCACGATCGGCGGAACCCCCGTCATCGTCGCTATCGCCGAGCAGGCCCGCGGCCGGCGAGCCCCCGGCCGGGCGGGCGTGATCACCATGGCGATGGCGCTGGCCGGCCTCGGCCTGCTGATCGGCCTCCCCGGTGCCGGGTTCAGTGAGGCCGCGGTGCTCGCCAGCGCGGCCATGGCGCTGCTGTCCGCCGCCGGCTTCGCCGCCGTCACGCTGATCGGGGCCTCGCCGGTCCCGGGCCTGGACGAGCTAGCCCTGAACGGCTTCGGGTTCACCCTGGGCGGCCTGGCCCTGCTCCCGCTGGCCGCAATGCTCGGCGGCGGCACTGGCTTCCGGCCGGGCCTCGCCTCGGCCGGGCTGCTGACTGCGCTCGCGGTCGGCCCGACAGCTGTGGCTTACACACTGTATTTCCGCGAGCACCGCCGCTCTGCTGTCGCTCATCGAGCCGCTGGCCGCCGCCGTGCTGGCCGCGCTGGTGCTCGGGGACAGGCTGAGCGCCACGGGAATTGCGGGCGGGGTCATGCTGCTCGCTGCCGTAGTCCGCACCATCCGGGCGGACTCCGTCCAGCGCCAGCCAGCAGTGGTTGGGCTGACGGGCCCGCCGGGGAGCCCGGCGCGCCGGCCGGGTTCTCGCACATCCTCTCGATAGCTCCGGCGCTCGGGCTCCCGCCGGCCGGGCTCACCCGAGTACCGCTGGTGAGCACGCTGCCCGTGCGGGCCGCGTGAAGCCTGACGCGGCCTGCATTTCCGCGGGTAACCCGGGGACTCCCCTATCGCCGCGCGGCGGCGGATAGCGTGTGCCTCACCTGCTCGTGCGCGGAACGGAGAGGCGACGTTGATGCGCGTGCTGACATGGAACCTGTGGTGGCGATTCGGCCCGTGGGAGGAGCGCCGGAAGGCCATCCTCGCGGTGCTGGGTGACCTGCAGGCCGATGTCATCGGGCTGCAGGAGGTGTGGGCCTGCGGCGGGGAGAACCTGGCAGGATGGCTCGCGTCCAGCCTCGGCATGCACTGGACCTGGGCACCATCCCGTGCGCCGGAGCGGTGGCAGCGAAGGCTCGGGGACTCCACGGTCGACATCGGCAACGCCGTGCTGAGCCGCTGGCCCATCGCCGAGTACGACAGAATCGAGCTGCCGGCCCGGCCGGACGACGATGACGGCCGCCTGGCCGTCTACGCGCGCATCGACGCTCCCGCTCACCCGGTGCCGTTCTTCACCGCCCACCTCACCTCAGCCATTGACGCCTCGGCGGTGCGCTGCGCGCAGGTCAGGCTGCTCGCTGAGTTTGTCCGCGCGCATAGCCGCGGAACTGACTTCCCTGCCGTTGTCACCGGCGACTTCAATGCCTGGCCGGATTCCGACGAGGTCCGGCAGTTCGGCGGCTACAAGACGGCACCTGCCCTCCCCGGTCAGGTGCTCCTCGACGCCTGGGAGTATGCCGGCCCGGCACAGCCGTCAGCGACGTGGAACGCAGCAAACCCCTACGTTGCGGCGGGATTCGAGCCAAGCGCCCGGATCGACTACATCCACCTGGGCCGCCCGGGCCCTGGCGGTCTCGGCTCGGTCAGCTCGGTCCGCCTGGCCGGCGACCAGCCTGTCGATGGTGTCTGGCCATCCGATCATGCCGCCGTCCTCGCCGACCTCAGGGGACTCTCCGATCCGCACGCTCAGCACTGCCTGAACAGTGAGCAATCGCAGGCACTGCCTGCCGAGCATGGCCCTGCGCGGCAAGTCCCCTGAGAACGCGGCCGGGATAACGGTCTCCGCCATCCAGGAGAGGACGGCGGCGCGCCAGGCACGGCAGCAGTGCAGCAGCGGTCGCCCTGTGACAACGGTGCCGCAGCTGCGCGCTCCCCGCCGGGACGGCATGCGCGCGGGCCTGATCGCGGCATAGCACGCGTTTCGCGCGGCCGGGCCGGTCGCATGCGGCCCGGCCGGCTGCCGTGCGGAAGGATTGGAAAAAGTGCTGGCCGGGGTGTCGATCGAGGCGAGTGCGTTTCGTAGAGAGGGTGAGTGGCAGTCGTCCGGGCTGCCGGTGAGCAGAGGAGCTTGAGATGGCGCTGTACCTGATCGCTTTCAATGACGAGTGGGTGCCCGAGCTGACGCTGGACGAGCTGCGCGAGAGGGGCAGGGCCGGCCGGGCGCTGATCGAGGAGATGACGGCCGCCGGTGCCTTCGTCTTCAGCGACGGCGGCCTGGACGCATCCTCGGTCGTGTGCAGCGTCGATCCGGGCAGCGGCTCGCCCGTATTCACCGACGGGCCGTTCACCGAGACCAAGGAGCACCTCGGCGGTTTCACCGTCGTTGATGTGCCCGGCGATGCCGAGGCACGGTACTGGGCCGGCCGGACCGCAGTCGCGGTCGGCTGGCCGCAGGAGGTGCACCGCTTCCCGCATCGCCTGAGGACTGAGCCGGACACCCAGTCCGAGGCGAGCGGCTGACATCCACCCGCACGGTAAACGGCTCGGCCAGCGGGCGGCGGGCTCCCCGGGGGACGGCCCTGACCTGGTTCCCGGTGACCGGATCCGGCCCTCGTTCGTGCTTACCGGCCGCCCTGGCGCTCAGCGAGGATGTCCCGCCGCCTTGCCGGCGGCGCCACCTCGCCAGCCAGGAAGCGGCCGACCGCATCAGCTACGGCTACCGGGTAGCGCCGGAGCTGGGCCAGGTCGACCCATTCATCGGCGGCGTGCAGCCCGCCGCCGGCCGGCCCGCAGACGACTGCGGGAATGCCGGCCGCCTGCCACAGCGCCGATTCCATCCAGTAGGGCGCGCCGGCGCGGCCGGGCGCGGCGGCTCCGGCAGCGGGCAGGGCAGCGGTGAGCAGGTCCATGAGCTCGGCCGCCGGCCCTGAGCCGTCGGCCTGCCAGGCGTCGCGGGCAAGCACGAGCTCCGCAGTCGAGCTCAGGGCCGGTGTGCCGGCGGTCACCTCGTCCAGCAGGGCACTGACCTCGGACAGTGCCGCCGCTGCGGGCTCGCCGGGCAGCGTGCGGCGTTCGATCAGCGCTTCGGCCTGTGCCGCGACGGTGAACGGCGCGCTGCCGCCGTGCGCGACGGTCGGCATCAGCGACCCGTGCGCCAGCAGCGGATGCGCAACCGCCTGGGCCAGCTCGCGATCGCGCGCGGCGACCGCGATCAGCAGGCGGCCCAGCGGCTCCAGCACGTCGACACCCTGCCCGGGCAGGGACGAGTGGGCTGCCCGGCCCTGCAGGCCGGCCCTGACCACCGCGTACCCGCGGTGCGCGACGGCCAGGCCGAGCCAGGTCGGCTCGGCGATGAGGCAGACATCCGGCAGCGCGCCGCTGACGCCGAGGGCCCCGATCACCGCTGCCGCGCCGAGGCTCGCGTCCTCCTCATCGGCCACCAGCGCCACCAAGAGCCGGCCCGGCGCTCCCGCCGCCGCCAGATGCTCCGCCGCGACGACGAGCCCGGCGACCCCGCCCTTCATGTCGCAGGTGCCCCGGCCGAGCATCCGGTCGCCGTCGATCCTGGCGGCGAACGGCTCTGCCATGCCGTCGACGCCCACCGTGTCCAGGTGCCCGTTCAGCACCACGGCGCGGCCGGGCCGGCCCTCTCGCACCGCAAGAACACTCACCCGGCGCGGGTCAGACGGCGCCGGAACCAGCCGCACCCCGAACCCGGAGCCGGCCAGGCGATCGGCCAGGAACTCCGCGATCGGCCTCTCGCCCGCGGCGCCTGGCACCAGGCCCGGGTTCACCGAGTCGAACGCGACCAGCCGCCGGGTCAGGTCGACAACAGCACCGCCGGGATCCGCAGTCGCCACCCTCGCACTATAGACACGCCGCCGGGCCGGGGTCGCCTGCGCCAGGCCGGCCTCCGGGCCTTCCGGCCACCCTGGCCCGGCGCTCCCGGCCGCGCCGCCGGCCTCAGCGCGACCGCTGCGCACGCTCGCCCAGCCTCGCGCGGCGGCGACAGCCAGCTCTGCGATCAGCGGGCCGCCGGAATGCGGACGGGGTTAGCGTGCGCCGCGTGCCTACGCGGGACTGGTGATCTGCTCGTAGAGGCGGTCGGCGGCGGCGTGCATCTGGCCGGTCATGGTGGTGCTGCCGGTATGGCCGGAGTCCTCGATGATGATGAGCTCGGCGCCGGGCCAGGCGCGGGCCAGCTCCCACGGGGTGCATGCGCCGCCGCCGAGGTCGTTGCGGCCGTGGATCAGCACGCCGGGGATGCCGGCCAGCTTGCCGGCCTCGCGGATCAGCACGCCGTCCTGCAGGAAAGCGTCGTGCGCGAAGTAGTGCGAGCAGATGCGCACGAATGCCAGCTTCGCGTTGTCGGGCCGGTCGCCGTACGCGCCGGGGCTCCCGTTGACTTCCTGCGAGATGACCGCGTCCTCCCAGGCGGTCCACTCGGCCGCCGCCCGCGACCGGACACCGATGTCGGGGTCCTCCATCATCTGCGCGTAGGCCTGCAGCAGGCCCGAGACCGGCGGCGCGGCGTCGGTCGGCAGCCGGTAGGAACCGGCCAGGCCCGCGAATTCAACGAACCGGGCCCAGGCCTCGGGGAAGAACCGGCCCACCCCCCGGTACAGCCAGTCCAGCTCCAGCGGCCTGGTCGAGGTCACGCTGCCCATGAGCATCCCGCTGACCCGCTCCGGATGGCGCTCGGCGTACGCCAGGGACAGCGTCACGCCCCACGACCCGCCGCGCAGCAGCCACCTGTCCACGCCAAGGTGCTCGCGCAGCTGCTCCATGTCCGCCAGCAGGTGCCCGGTCGTGTTCAGGCTCATGTCAGCCGCGGGATCGCTGGCATGCGGCCGGCTGCGGCCGCAATTGCGCTGATCGAACAGGATGATCCGGAACCTGGCCGGGTCAAGCGATCTCCTGCTTCCCGCCGTGCACCCCGACCCAGGGCCGCCGTGCACGATCAGCGCTGGCACGCCATCGGGGTTCCCGCAGGTCTCCCAGTACACGAGGTTGCCGTCACCGGTGTCCAGCAGTCCGGTCTCATAAGGCTCGATTTCCGGGTATCTAGGCATGCGGCGATCTTATTGACCGCTTCGGTGAGGTGATCTCAGCCCCCGGCCGATCCGGCTGGCCGCTGCCTGTGTCACTGGCCGACGCGGCCGTCGATCCGTTCCCGGAGCAGGTCGGCGTGACCGCAGTGGCGGGCGTACTCCTCGATCATGTGGACGAGCACCGAGCGCAGCTCGACGCTGGTGCCGTCCTGGTTGATGCCCCTGACCCCCAGGTCGGCGGAATCGGCGACGAACTTCTCGGCGAAGGCGACCTCGTCGCGCCAGGCCCGCCAGGCATCATCCACGACCGCCGGGTCGGCAACCGCGCCGAGCCAGTCAGCGGCAGGCAGTTCCTCGGACCAGTACAGCGGGGGCGCGTCGCTCCGCGCCATCACCCGCCGGAACCAGTGGCGCTCGACATCGGCCATGTGGCGGATCAGGCCGAGGAGAGACATCGTGGAGGGCGGCACCGACTGACGGGCGAGCTGGGCGGCGTCGAGGTCGGCGCATTTCATCTCCATCGTCAGCCGGTAGCGGCGCAGGTAGCGAAGGACCGTCCCGCGCTCGCCCGCTGGGGCCGTTCCCGTCGTGAACCTCGGGTCCCGCGCCATGTCCATCCACATGCTGGAACCGGCCCCGACGGCATTCCACCGCTGCGGCACTGTCGCGCTGTCGTCGCCTTCGGCCACGGACGGTCACTCTGGCACACCCGGACCGGATGGGCAACGCCTTCCGGGGCCACCACCTCTGCGCCTATCACCCATACGCGCTGCCAGCTTCGGGCAGCGCTGCGGCAGCGGCTCCTCCTGCGGCCGGCTCAGGACCGGTGCCGGGCCCGGATCTGGACCCGCTGCTGACTCTGGCGCGCGGTCCGGTCTGGCGGTGGCTGCAGCGCCATCGTGGCCGGACGTTCCCCCACCGGGCAGTCAAGGGCTTGCTGAATCAGGTCGCGCCTGCGCACGAGCCCCCGGCGGTAGTCCTGCAGGGCCCGGAGCTCGCGGAGCGCCGCACTCCAGCCCGCGGTTACTGAACCTGTGCTGTCACAGTCGCCGATGTACTGGCCCAGCACCGCGCAGCGCGCTTCGGCCTCCCGCAGCGCCTGGCTCGCCAGCGCATCGGCCTGGCGAAGCACTTCCTCCTGCGTCATCTCGCTCATGACCCGCGCCTCCTGTCATGCGCGCCAAGCGTCCCCGACGGCCCCGGCACGCACAGCCACGAGCCTAGCCAGCGGGACAGGGCAGCCAGGCCCTAATTCGTGCCGACGATGCAGCGGGCCAGGCCCGGAATCCGTACCTTGCCGTGTTCTTCGTAACTGCCGGCCGTGGTGATGACGGCTTTCGCGATCCGCCCCCGCGCCGGCACGCCGACCTGCTGAAGCGCTGCAACCGCGAGCGAGACGTGCTCGCTGATCATCTCGGTGAACGTCCCGGATCTCACCGCCGCCCGGCACCGGCCCTCCCGCTGTCGGCTGCAGCCACCGAACCCGAAGCACTCCCCCGCGAGAGTACCTAGCGCCCGGCAGGCGCGCCCGGCACCGCAGCCCGGGAATGCCGCCAGCCGCCGTCACGCGGAGCGACCGTGACGTTGTCAGGCCGCCGGGTAAACGGCGCAGAACAGGTTTCCCTGCGGATCCGCGAGCACCGTCCAGCGGCCCGCCGGGCCTTCCCGCTGACGGGTAGCGCCGAGGGCGATCAGCCGGTCCAGGTCACCGGCAGCGTCGAGCCGCACGTCGAGGTGCACCCGGCCGGGAGCCGGCTCCAGCTCGCGGACCGGGGTCAGCCACACGTGCAGGCCATCGCGGGAGCCGAGCAGCACCGACTCGTTCTCGCCCAGGGTGCCCGCCTCGATCGCGGCCACGTCACCGGGGTGGACGGGCAGGCCGAGGGCCTCGGCATAGAAGCCCGCGAGGGCCCCGGGCTCCCGGCAGTGGATGACGATGGCTTCCAGGTGCGGCACCGGCTCCTCCTGGCGGGCATCCGTTGCGGCTGGAGTGGTGGAAGTCTCCCACGGGGTCCCGGCTGGCCTGGCGGACCACGCAGGCGGGCGGCCGTTTCGTTTCTGCTGATGACAAGTCACCGGAAAGGCAGGCAGATGGCGCGGCCAGTGCGGTGACCCGGCCGCGATGTGCGCGGGCGGCGCGATGCCGGCGGCCGTCATCATCGAGCGGATCTGAGCTGACGTCCCGGGGCGGGCGGGGCGGCGAGCTTCCGCGGCAGATGTGCGCGTTATGCGCGCGAAAACTGAGCCCGCCGGATATCCAGCGCTTACCTCAGGGATGAGCTGGCGGAAATACCCGCTGGCCTGCCAGGATAGAAATGCAATTGTCATCGCAGAGCCCTTTCTTAAATAAGTATTTTGTGCTATGATAACTGCATTGACTGCTAGCGTTCGGCGCATGATGAATGGCCGACTCTGCTGGCCCGGGGAGCGCGCATGGCGGCTCCTGACCCGCGATATCCCCTACCACGACCTCGGCACCGAGCTGACTGGCGTTCTCGCCTGGGACGACGCGCAGGCGGGCCCGCGGCCGGGCATCCTGCTCGTGCACGGCGGGGCCGGGCTGGATGATCACGCCCGCGAGCAGGCCCGGCGGTATGCCGGACTTGGTTACACCGTGCTGGCAGGCGACATGTACGGCGCCGGGGTGGCCGGCAGCCGGGAGCGGGTCATGGCCGCCGTCACCGCACTGCGCGACGACCCGGAACTGCTCGCCCGGCGCGGGCAGGCGGGCCTGGAGGCGCTGGCGGGCTGCCCGGAGGCGGGCGGCCGGCTCGGGGCGGTCGGGTTCTGCTTCGGCGGCATGGCCGTCCTCACCCTGGCCCGGGCCGGCGCCGGGGCAGCCGGCCAGGAGCTGGCGGGCGTGGTCAGCATGCACGGCAGCCTGGCCGCGAAACGGCCGGCCCGGCCAGGCGAGATCACGGCCCGGGTGCTGGCCTGCCACGGCGCGGCCGACCCGCACGTGCCGATGTCCGACGTCACGGCGTTCGCGGCCGAGATGGAGGCGGCCGGGGCGGACTGGCAGCTGAACGTGTACGGCGGGGCGCAGCACGGGTTCACCCACCGGCACGCGGTGCCCGGCGCGATGCCCGGAGTGGCCTACCACCAGGCGACCGACATGCGGTCGTTCGCGGCGGCCCGCGAGTTCCTGGCCAGTGCGCTCGCGGCTGACTAGCTCCGGCTGACCTGCCCGGCCCGGGATGGCTGCGGCGCGGCAGCTGGTCCGGTGCTTCTTGCTGTTATCAGCCAGCAGGGTCCCGGGCTGCGGGATCGCGGGCAGACGCGCCGCAGCGGCCCGGGCATGCGCGGGGCGTCCGGCAGCCTCGTGCTTCAGGCAGGCCCGTTCTTCGGGGCGCGGACTCGCTCGGCGGCGCGGACGACCTGGCGGTCCGGGGCGTCCACGGCGGTCGGACCGCCGGGGATCGGGACGAACCAGACGTGCAGCATCGCGGGCGTCACCCGGTTGCGGGAGCCCGCCGGGCAGGACGGGTGCGCCTTGGTCAGCGCGCCGACGACACCGAGGCCGCGGGAGAAGCACAGGTTGGTGTGCACGTGCCACTGGGTCAGGCAGCCGCCCGGCTGAGGGGTGGCCCCGCCCGGCGTGGTGATGTACATCGCCGCCGCCAGCACGGCCCCGTTCGGCGTATTGGCGTACACCAGGGACGGCGGCCGGGCGGTGTCCAGGACCGGGCCCCCGGTCAGGGTGTGCTCATAGGCGGCCGGGCTGAGGTAATGCACGACCGGTGCCCCGGGCGGGGTGATGGGCCGGTACCCGGCGGCCTTCGCGGCGGCCAGGCTCTGGTACTTGCGGGCACCGGCCCAGCTGGCGTTGACCAGGCTCACCGCGGCGTGCTGCTGGCTGGCGGCCGGGGTTGCCGTGCAGGCCCGGGAGCTGGCCATCTTCATGCCCGGCGCCATCTGCGCGCCCGGGTCGGGCAGGGTGATGTCGCCGGCGGGCGAGCGCGTGGGCAGCCTGATCGCGGCCGCGGCCGGGGACAGCGCACTTGCTCCGCCGCCGGCGCCAGAGCCACCCATCCCGGCCATGTGCGAGCCGGACTGCGCCACCGCGGGCGCGGGAGCCGCGGCCGCCGCTGAGTCGCTGCCCATCACCATCTCCGGACCGCCCGCGACCAGTGCCACGCTGAGCAGCACCGCGGTGACCCCGCCGGTGAGCACCGGGGCCAGGGTCAGGCTGGGCTTCTGCTGCTGATCGGCGCGGGCGAACAGCAGCCAGCCGCAGCCGGCCACCACGAGCGCCTCCAGCACCGTGCACAGCCCGTCCCCGAAGCCGAGCGGCTCGACCTCGTGCGGCGCCGGCCCGATGACATCCCCGACGGTGCGGGTGATGATGTAGACGGCGACCACGCCGGCGTTCAGGACGATCCCGCCCCACAGCAGGAGCCGGGCAGGAATGACGACAGCCACGATGGCCCACGCCAGCTGCAGCCAGGCCACCACGAGCATGAACAGGCCGAACGCCCAGTACTCCGCGAAGTGCTCGCCCGTCACCGCGAAGTGGATCACTGCGGTTGCCAGGCTCAGGATGGCCAGGCTGTAGGCCACGGCCCGCCCCCGCGGCAGGCTGCCGCCCATGCCGGGGCCAGCCCGGCCAGGGCCGGCAGGCGGGCGTGCTGCCTGGCCGGAGTCAGTCATCTCTGCCCTCTCGTGGGTTGCCCGGGTCGGTCGCCTTGGCGCCCAGGGTGCTGGGCGTGGCTTTCCGTCATCTGCCGTGTGCGGCTCCCTCCGATGAGAGCGATGCCGCACGGGATGAACGCGGCATGGCGCGGAATGTACGCGGTCACCCGTGCTTCCGCCACCGGGGGCTGGCGCGTGGCCCCTGGTGAGCGTCCCGCTGCAGGCCGTCCTGCGGCTGATCGTCGTCATTATCGGCCTAGTCCCCCGTCGCTGCTGAGCAGGCTGAGGGACAGGGCGGCTCGCGCCGCCAGCGCTGCTTCCCGCCGCCCTGGCCGGCCCCAGCTGACCGGGCGCCGCGACGCACGCCCGTAACTCAGGATTCGGTGTAGCCCTACCGCGCGCTTCCGTCGTTGTCGCGGCGATCCGCTCGCTCCGCTGCCTAGCGGCAGGACCGGCGCGGGCGGCGTGGCCGCTCGCTCGGTGCGCGGGCCGGGACGTCAGAGCGTGTGCTTGTGCTTGTCGAGCAGGTCGTCGAGTGCCTCGCGGAGCAGGCTGGCTTCGGTCCGGTCGGTGGCCGAGGAGAGCTTGGCGAGGCGCTCGAGGTTGGCCTTGCTGTAGTAATTGCTCTTGAGGATCATTTTCTCCTCGACGTACATGGCCACCCGGTCCCGTCCGTTGCGCTTGGCGCGCATCAGGGCCTCGCCGGCGGCGCGGTACAGTTCCGCGGCGGTGGTGCCGTGCGGCGGGCTGGCGGCGATGCCCGCCGAGGCGCTCAGCCGGCCGGCGAAGCCGTCGACGGTCATGCCGGCGAAATGACGGCGCAGTTCCTCGAGCAGCACGACGGCATTCTCGGCCGAGGTGCCGGGCAGCACGACAGCGAACTCATCGCCGCCCAGGCGCGCCACCGCGGCCCCGCGAGGGACGTTGGCCCGGAGCACCCGCTCCCAGGCCGTCAGTACCGCGTCGCCAGTGTCCCGCCCGTGGGCCTGGTTGATCGCGGCGAAGTCGTCCAGGTCGGTGAGCGCGAGGGCAAGGGCGGCGTTGCCGTGGTGCAGCTGGCCTTCGAGCTCGGTGAGGAAGGCGCTGCGGTCACTGACGCGAGCCGGAGTCGTAGTAGCCATGACATATACATACGTCCGCTAATACGCGCAGTCAACCAGCACCCAGGCCGGGTACTAGGGCCGTCTGCCGCATTCGGCGCGGGCCGCCGCGCGGGCGCGGTTCACGGACACGTTGAACGCGGCGGCCGTGACCGGGGCCGGCTCGGCGGCGCAGATAGCGCGGCGGAGCTGCGCCGCCTGGGCGGGAGGCAGACTGTGCAGGCCGGACAGCAGGGCCGGCGTCCCGTCGGGTCCCAGGTGGGCGACCTGGTAGATATCCAGTGGCCGGCCGTGCGCCGCGCGGCTGAGGTTGACCCTGGCCACGATCGCCGCCGGGCTGGCGATGGCCCAGCCGACGGTGAAAAGCAGCGCGGATGCGAGGACGGCGGCAGGCAGGAAGCGCTGTGGCAGGCCGCGGCGGATGAGGGTCAGCGCGGTCAGGACGAACACCACGCCGATCCACGCGGCGGCGACGAGGCAGGCCAGGCGGAGCATGGTGAGCCCGTAGGCGGCCTCGTAGAGCTGCAGTCGCCGGATGGCGGTGATAACCACGCCCATGGTCAGGACGGTCGTCAGGGCATAGCTGGCCGTCAGCACGGGATGAGGCGCGGCGCAGGCGCGCACGGTGAAGAGCAGCACCAGGGTAATGACGGCGCAGATGAGCAGCTCGAAGAAGCCGCTGCGGGCGTATCCGGCGTAGGTCAGGCCGCGGGTGACCAGGATGTGCTGCCCGGCCCCGGACAGGGCGGCCAGCTGGGCGCCCACGAAGACGGCGTACAGGACGCACAGGCCGCCGAGGATGGAGCAGGCCTCCACCGTGCCGAGGGACGGGGCCGGCGGCAGTGCCGGGCTGGGCTTGCGGGCGCTCGCGGCCCTGGCCAGCCCGGCGACGGCCCAGGATCCCGCCAGCAGCAGCGCCAGGTGGCTGGCCAGCGCAGGCGCCTCGAACCACGACCGGAAGATCGGGTCCGCGGCGGCCAGCAGTCCCCAGACGATGATCAGGGCCGGGGCGCCCAGGAGCACGCCGCGGCCGGCCGCGGCGGCCCGGCGCCGGGCCGCGCTGCTGCCCGCGCCCTCGTTGACCTCCGCGTGCTGGCGCAGCATGCCGGGAGCCAGGACCAGGTGGCCGGCGGTCAGCATGAGGCGGACGACGAGCGCGGGAAAGGTGGCAGACACGCCGCCCCGGTCGGCACCCAGGGACGCTCCCAGCAGCAGCGCGGTGATCACCGCGATGATCACCGGGACGAGAACCCACGGGCTGGACCGGAAGGCCAGGAGCAGGCTGGTGGCGGCGGCCGTGCTGACCGCCAGGCGCCCGGCACGGCCGCGTACCCGCCCGCTGAGCAGCACGACGGCGGCCGCCGCGGTTACCCATGCCGTGGCCGCGATGGTGGCCAGGCCCGCGCGCCAGGCGATGTCCAGCAGCACGCCCCCGGCCAGTGCCCCGATGGCGAGGTTGCGGTCCATCCCGGCCCGCACGGCGAGGTGGTGCCGCCGGGGCCGCGGCGCGGCGTACCGCGCGGGCTGCTGCGCTCCGGGGGCCGGCGTCCCGGGCGGCCATCCCGGCGGCGCCTGCCCCGGGTGCGGTGCTCGTGACTGGTAAGGCGGCTGACCGGACGCGGGCGCGCTCGGCAGAGCTGATGACTCCACTGGGGTGTTCCTCTCAGCGACCGGCTCAGCGCGGCGGGCGCGCGGGACGGTCAGCTCGGCAGGTTGAAGATGATGCGGCAGCCGGACGGCTGCCGTGCCTCAGCGCGGATCGAGCCGCCGTGCAGCTCGACGATCGAGCGTGCGATGGCCAGTCCCAGGCCGGCCCCGCCGGCCTGGGACTCCCGGGCCGCGCCTACCCGGTAGAACCGCTCGAAGATCCGCTCGATCTCGGCGGCCGGGATGCCTGCTCCCGCATCGCTGACCTCGAACTGGATGCCGCCCGGGATGGCGGCGGCCCGGACCCGGACTTCCTCGCCCGCCGGGCTGTGCCGGACTGCATTGGTGAGCAGGTTGGTCAGTACCTCGTGCACGCGGTCGGGATCACCGGACCCGGTCAGCCTGCTGCCGGCCTCAGCGACGATCCGTACCTCAGCGCGGACCGGAGCGACCTCGGCCATCGCGTCGCCGATAACCTCGCCGGCGGTGAAGTCCTGGCGGGCAATCCGGACCGCCCCCGACTCGAACTGGGACAGCCGCAGCAGCTGATTGACCAGCGCGGCGAGCCGCTCGGTGCTGGCCAGCATGACCGAGACGGCGGCCAGGTCCAGCTCCTCGACACCGTCGGCCAGGTTCTCCAGGCGTGCCCGCAGCGCAGCTATCGGAGTACGCAGCTCGTGGCTGACGTTAGCGACCAGCTCGCGACGCTGCCGTTCGGTCTGCTCCAGCCGGGCCGCCATGGTGTTGAACGACCGGGCCATGATGCCCACCTCGTCCTGCGCGGTGGCCGTGACCCGCTGGCTGTAGTCGCCGTCGGCCATGGCGCGGGTGGCCGAGACCATCTGCCGCAGCGGCGCGGTCATGCCGTGCGCCAGCACCTGGATGACCGCGAGGGAGAGGAGCAGGCCGCCCGCGAACGCCCACCGGGCATGCACTCCCAGGACCAGCGAGGCGAAGATAGCCCCGACCGTGGCCGCGACGGAGGCCACGACGACCAGGCCGAGCTTCACCTTGATTGACCGCACCCAGTCCAGCGGCCGCAGGTCATGGACCGCGGCGGCCATCACCCGTCCTGCCCGTCGGCGCCGGCGTAGCCGACGCCATGGACGGTCCGGATCACCCCGGCGCCGACCTTGCGGCGGACGGCCCGCACGTGCGAGTCAACGGTGCGCGGTCCAGAACCGTCCCGGTATCCCCAGACCTCGGCCAGCAGCGCCTCCCGGCTGCGCACCACACCGGGCACTACCAGCAGGAACGTCAGAAGGTCAAATTCCGTGGCCGTCAGCCCGACCAGCTGGCCATCTCGCCGGACCCGGCGCCGTGACACGTCGACCTCCACGCCGCCAACCCGCAGCACCTGGCCGGCAACGGCAGCGGACCGCTCCGCCCGGCGCAGCAGCGCCCGGACCCGCGCGGTCAGCTCCCGCATGCTGAACGGCTTGCTCAGGTAGTCATCGGCCCCGACCTCCAGCCCCACCACCAGGTCGGTCTCAGACCCCCGCGCCGTCAGCATGATCACCGGGACCGGCCGGTCACGCTGGATCCGGCCGCACCTCCAGGCCATCGAAGCCCGGCAGCATGAGGTCTAGCAGCACGGCGTCCGGCTGGACGGCGGCTACGGCCTGCACCGCGCCCGGCCCGTCGCCCGCGACCGTCACGCAGTGACCGTCACTGCGCAGCCGCGCGGCGATCGCCCCGGCAAGCTCCGCCTCATCCTCGACAACAACGATCCTGGCCATACCGGCAAGCTAGCGAAGCAGTTGTGCAGGTTTCGACACCCCGGCGGTGAAGATACGGTGCAGCAACCGTCCCGGCTGCCAGGGACGGACAGCGACCAAGATCCCCGGCCCGCTCCCGGATCCGCCGCCAGGCATCGCCGAAACAGGAGGCCCGGGCGGTTCGCCCCGGCCCCCTGCTCGGTGCTGCCGGTTATCCGGCGTGCATCTGACGCCCCCGGGTCAGCGCCTCGCGGTGCGGCCTGCCAAGGCCGGGAAGGACCTGCGTGCCCTCAGCCTGAACGGCCGTCAGCTTGTTCGGGTCGAGCCCCAGGAGGGCGAGGATCGTCGGCGCGACCTGGGTGGTCTCGACCGGTTCGGACTGGACCTGAACCGGGATGCCCGGGCCGCTGACCACCATCAGGACGTGACGGTCGCCGGTGTTCATGCCACCGTGCTCGGCAAGCTTGGTCGGTCCCGAGTAGACGATGCCCTCCTGGACCTTGCCGAAGACGTCCGGGTAACGGCCGTTGCCGACCGGGACCCCGAAGAACCTGGCGGCAGCAGCGCCAGCCCAGATCTGGGCGAGGCCCGAGTGCCGGACGGTGACCGGGGTCTTGCTGACGTCCTCACCCTGAGCGGTGTGGTTCCACAGGTAGTTCTTGACGAAGTCGCAGGCTGCCTGCGAGTTGTCCGACAGATAGGACTGCCACAGGTCGTCGTCGGTGCCGGCGACGATCAGTCTCGTGTTGTCCGGGTGCGCCTGTGCCCAGGCGGCGTTGATCGCGTTGATGATCGGGCCGTCCGGGACTGTCACGAGCTTGTCCGGATCCTGCGGCGACTGGCCGTGCTTGGCCGTGACGATGATCGTGGTCGAGCCCGCGAGGCCGTCCTTGCGGATCGTGGCGACCATGCGGCCGAGCTGAGCGTCCACGTAGTCCAGAGCGCTCGAGAGGACCGGGCCCGGGACGAGCCGGCCCCTGACCCACTGGTAGCCGCCTGGTTCCGGGGCGCTGGTGGTGTAATTGCCGTTCGCATCCGGGCCGATCAGCGTCGTCGGGGTCGAGCGGATCTTCTGCGCGACCGAGACGGTCTGGAAGTTCATGCCGAAGATCGCCGGCGTGCCGGCCTTGGTCTTGCCCGAGTGGTCGAGGCCGTCAATCTCATTCAGGATGGCCTGGACCTTGTAGCCGTCGTACTGCTTGGTGGCGGCGTCGATGTGCGCCCAGTCGTCATCCTGCGGGTACGGGACACCGTTCGGCATGACAGCCTGCGAGTCGATCTCCGGCGAGAAGAGGTCGTCGATGCTCTGGCCGTTCGAGCCCGGGCCGTTGAATGACGCATAGACCTCGTGCTTGTCAGACCAGGCGGTCCGCAGGCCGGCGTTGTGGATGACCTGGAAGATCGTGTTGTCGCCGAGGTAGTCCCACGGGGTGATCGGCTTGCAGGTCTTCGGGTCTACCGGGAAGGTGCCCGTGTTGAATGCGGTCTTCGGGTCGAACTTCAGGTTCATGATCGCGGCCGGGCTGGTGTCAGCGCCGCCGGGGAAGATCGAGCCGTTCTCGTCGAACGACGGGAAGCTGCCGTTCGCCGGGTCGATGAGGTCAGGGACGCTCGCCAGGGCATCGTCGGGCGAGTCGTAGATGACGTCACCACCGGTCGCGGGCCGGCCCGGGATGCAGGCGGCGCCCGCCTCGTCGACCTTGTGGCTGTACTCAACGTCGTAGTAGACGCCGGTCGATTTCGGATTACCGCCGGTCATCAGAGCCGTGCCACCCGGGTCGGAGTCCGACGGGTTGGAGGTCAGCGCATTGGTGTACTCGGTGCCGGCGTGGATCAGCCTGGCCAGCGTCGAGCTCGGGTGGCTGGTGACATACCAGTCAAGGTCACTCTGGTGCATGCCATCGACCGAAATCAGCAGCACGTGCTTGCTCAGGGGTGCGCGCTCGTGCGCTGCCGCGTTAGCCGAGCCCGGCAATGCCGGCAGCGCACATGCGGCCGCAGCAGCACTCGCCGCCAGGCAGGCGAAGGCCTTTCGTCTGGTCACTGGAACTCCCGTCCGCGCCGACCTGCTCGGCGCCCTAGCATTCCTAAGCAGCCAGGGCGAATTCCGCGTGCTTGGGCAGCGAACAGCGCATGAACCCATCGCAGCCATCTGTCGATTTCTCGCCACGTCGCGCGAGTTCACTGACACCAGTGCTGATGCCGGCGCCGCTATCGTGGCGCTGGTAGTCGCCGGTCCGCCGGGCGGAGTGCGTGGCGGGTATAGCTAGCCGGGGCTGCAGCCGGGCCGGCTCTCCTGCGCCGCTGCCCTGATGACGGCATGAACCCGTGCCTCCGGGAAGAACACGGTGAGGTTCCTGGCCGCGGCCAGAGCCCGGTCGCGGGCCTCGCCGCCGAGCTGGCCCGTTGCCCGCACGGCGTACCTGGCGGCCCGGCGGCGGACACCGGCACGGTAGTGCCCGATGTCCATGCTGATCGTCACGCCGTGCGCATCCGCCAGCTCCAGCGCCTCGGCGGTGATCTTCTTGCCCTTGGCCGAGTTGCACTCCTGGTGCAGCAGCTGCAGATTCCACCGGCGATGCGGTCCGCCGTAAACGCGGGGGACGATGTGATCGATCGCGGTGCCGCGCGGCGAGTCCGGCAGGCAGTCCTCGCACCACGGGCAGCGCCAGTGCTGCAGCTCCACCAGCTCGGTCATGAACGTCAGGCTGTGCGATGCCCACGGTACGACCTCGTCGTCAGGCTGGCCATCACCAGCCCGGGCGCCGAACGGCCAGCGGCAGAACCGCTCCCCCGCGGGCACCGCCAGCCCGCACACACCACACCAGCCAGGCTCCGCGACCATGAGGTCAAGCTAACCGGCCGCTCCGACATCACGGTGGTCACCAGGCCTGCCCGGATCCCGGACGGGCATCCGCCGGCGGGACCCGCAGATCGCGCTGGACCAGCTCACCCGGCAGGAGGCTAGGGCCGGGTGCCGGTCTGGGTCCAGCGGCGGAAGACATCGATCCGCTCGGCGGGCCAGGCGCCGTCGCAGGGCATCGTGCCGTCGGCGAGCCGGGCCAGGATCTCCTCGGCGTGGGCACGCACGTCGTCGGCGGACCACAGGTCGAGGGCGAAGCTCATCGACTGCCGGTCGCTGCCGCGGAATAGCGGCTTGATGTGCGTGTCGAAGCTGACCTGGTCATCTGGCCCCGGCAGGCTGACGGCCTCGGGCTCCTGCGCCTGGTCAGCCGCGGGCTCCGGTGGTCCGGGGGGTCCCCAGTCCCAGCGCGGCACCCCCGCCGGGATGGCGGCGGGCTGCGCCTGCGCGACGGACCGGGACAGCCACTCGATGACCGACGACCAGGCCGCCCGGAAAGCGGGATCGGAAGGCAGGCCGGCCTCGTCGGCTGCCTTCATGAGCAGCGTGGCCCACCGGGCTCGCTGGTCCTCGGTCAGCGGCGGCCTGCCCGGCGGGAGGACGGCCGCCAGCGGCTCCTGCCCGGCCGCCTGGCCAGTAGCTCGCGCGGCCGCGGCGGGCAGCTCGGGGCCGCCCAGCGCGGCTGCCAGCCAGGCCGCCAGGCGCTGTGGCTGGCCGGGCCCCATCATGGCGAAGGCCGGGGCCAGGACGGCGTCGGCGGGCACGTGCTTCTCATACAGCAGCCGGGTCGTCCGCGTCAGCGGGCCGAGGCCGCCGGCCCACTCGAACAGTGTCGGATCAGCGCGCGGCTGCGGATCGCGGAAGTTCACGTACCAGTGCATGCCGCTGCAGAACGGCTTGTTGCGGGAGTGGCCGCAGCGGCACAGAGCGTAGTGCTCGGCCGAGGCGCCCCGGGCCCGGGCGGCCGGCTCGCCGTCGGCGCCGGTCAGCGGGATGGCGCCGGTGATCCGGTACGGGCCGTCGGCGGTCACCTCGATCGCCGCCTCCCTGGCGTGGTCCCAGTCCACGTGCCCGCGAGACTCGTGGCCGCCGAGCGAGTAGGACAGGGCGCCGGACGGGCAGTCCCGGACGGCTCGGATGATCTCGTCCATCCGGCCGCCGCTCGGGGCCACGAAGGGCTCGGCGTCGGTGCGGAACACCGCCGGCAGCCGGCTGGTGCAGTAGCCCGAGTGCTGGCAGATGCCGCGGTTATCGAAGACCGTGACCTGCTGGCCATGACTGGTGTCGCGCTGGTCGGGGACCCGCCTGGGGTCCTTGGCGTCACTGAACCCGTTGGAGTGGCACGCGCCGTCGCAGGCGGGCCTGGCCGCCGACTCGCCGCACCGGCACAGCGCGAGCTGCGGCGCCGGCCTGGCAGCGGTGCCCAGGTGGTCGACCAGGGCCGGGATGTTAGTGGCCAGGTACGGGCCGTTGCTCGCGGCCTGAATGCCGGCGCGCAGTCCCGCCTGCGCGTCCCACAGCTCGGCCAGCCGGGCCGGCCGGGCCGCTGCCGGGGACACTCGCAGCGCCAGGTCCTGCAGGGCCGCGGTCGCCTCGGCTAGCTCGGGCGGGCAGTTACCTGCGGTGCCGAGCCTGGTCCGCAGCCGCGTCGCCGCGAGCGCCGCGTCGTACAGCCGCCCGGCGGCCGCGGCGGCGTCGGTGCCGGCGCCGCTGGCGCGGACGGCCCGTGCACCAGCCGAGCGCACCGCCGCTGTCAGGGCAGCGGCCGCGGCACCGACCGCGCCGGCTTCTGCAGCCGCCGGGAGTGCGGACAGGGCGCTGGCGCACCTGGCGGCCAGCGCATCGACGCCGGCCGCGCTCAGCACCGGCCCGGTCGCGGCGAGCGAGGCCTGCGGCCTGCTCGCGGGCAGGTGCGCGGCCAGCGACGCCGCGATCTGCCTGATCGCATCCAGCACCGGGTCGAGCTGGTCGCCGACGGCCGCGCCCGCGCCCGTGCACAGCTCCTCGCACAGCCCGGCCGCCACGTCCAGCCGCTCCGCCAGCAGGGTCCAGGCCGCCTCGCGGTGCGGCAGCAGGTAGTCGGCGGAGTAGAACAGCTCGAAGCTGGGCCCGGCGGTGCGGCCGGGGTGCTCCGGCCCGATCGGCAGCGTCGGGATCAGGTCGCCGAGCGGCCTGATGACCTGCTGCATCAGCGTGATCGTCGCACCGGAGAGCACCTTGAGCTGAGAGTCGGATTCGCTGGTGTGCGCGAAGAATCGCTCGAAGATCTGCAGCAGGATCTCGTAGCCCACGTTGAACAGGTCGGTGACCTGCGCCGTCAGCGAGTCGGTGATGAGCGGCACGTCGAGGGTCTCGTGCGGGCGGACGTTGGCCGCCAGCACGGGCCGGACCGGGTCGAACGCCGGGTTGGCTGCCCGCAGTTGCTGGTACTCATCGAGGATCTCGACGAACTTGCCGAAGTGCGCGTTGCGCCAGTGCCCGCGCGGTCCCTCGCCCTGCTCGAGGATCTCGTCGATCGCGGCCTGCGCGCTGGCCACGCCGGTCACGGAGATCAGCTCTGGCCAGCCGAAGTGCCCGGCCGTCGCCTGCGCGCGCGGCGGGCCGGTGAACAGCCAGTCCTCGCCGTACTTCGCTGCCAGGTGCGCGACTCCGGTCTCGATCGACCGGTACAGGTGCCCGACCGTCGCGAAGTCCTGGCCGCGCGGCACGATGTCGCGCTCGTCCAGCACCGGGGCGGCCGCGCCCATGGCGGCCAGGCCGTCGGCGTCGGCCAGGTCCATGCCTTCCGGGCGCTCCAGGAACATGAAGTGCCGCAGCGCCTGCTCGCCGAACGGGATCAGCGCGAGCTGTACTCCGGCGGGGTAATGGCCCGCGGGCGCCGGCAGGTTCGGCCGGACCAGGTGCGGCGGGCCGCCGATCGCCGTCAGGAGGTTGTGCACCAGGGCGAGGTGCAGCATCTCCTGGACGGCCACGTGCGAGACCTGCGCCCGCCAGCGGCGCACAGCCGCCAGCTCGGCTCCGGACATGCCGCCCTCATCGGCCGACTGCTTGAGCGAGAACGCCGCGAACAGGTACTGGCACATGATGCCGTGCTCCAGTTCGGCCGCCTCGCACAGCATGTAGATCAGCGCCTCGCGGTGCTCGATCACGAACGGCGCCTCCGGCGCCGCCGTGCCGCCCCGCATCGCGATGACCCGGGCCAGCCTCCCGCTGCCCGCCTCTCCGCGGCTCATACGTCCTCCGTCCCGCCGAACAGCCAGTTACAACCACTCCTGTCTAGATGTAAGCATGTAATCATCTCGCATCGCAATGCCGCTTCGCTACCTGGCGATCGGGTACGCATGAGGCAGGCCGGCCCGGCGCGAGCGCCGGGCCGGCCTG
>DASUBV010000110.1:0-22292 GCA_035763085.1 Streptosporangiaceae bacterium
CCTGGCGCTCATCAACGCGGTGATGCACGTGATCCGCAACGAGCAGGAGGCCGCGCAGCAGGCGCTGGCCCGCGGCGCGACCGTCACGCCCCGGGACATGTAAGGGCGGCGCGGCAGCGGCGGGTCCCCGGGCCAGCCGCGGATCCGGCGAGGGGGCTCGCGGCGGGTCAGCGGCTGAATGCGGCCGGCTGCGTGGCCAGGACGGTGATCTGGCCGCCGCCGGCGGCGCGAACGGCCCGCGGGTCAGCGGCTGAATGCGGCCGGCTGCGTGGCCAGGACAGTGATCTGGTCGAGGTCGGCGGCGGGAATGGCCCGCGGGTCAGCGCTGAGCATGGTGACGCCGGCGGCCGGGTCGGACATCGCCGCGAAGGCCGCGCCGGGATCCAGGCGGGACCGGGGCGGGGCGGTCGCCGGGGAGCCGAAGCCGGGCCGGGCGGACCGGCCGCGGACCAGCCGGGCCAGTCCGGCCAGCGGGTCCAGCGTCTCCACCGGGTAGTCCGAGCCCGCCACCACGGGCACGCCCGCTGCCGTCAGCGCGGCCCACGGGTAGGCGAGCTCGTCGCGGTCCGGGCCGAGCGCGGGCCGCAGCTGCGGGTTATCGGTCACGGCGAAGGACGGCTGGATGCAGGCCGTCACGCCGGTCTCGGCCATCCGCGCGATCAGCTCCGCGGACAGCAGGCTGGCGTGCTCGATCCGCGGCCGGGCGGCGGCCATCGCGGCGCGGTCGCCGTCCCAGGCCAGCTCGTAGCCGTCCAGCACGGCCGCGACGCCGCGGTCACCGATCGCGTGCGTGGCGATCCGCCAGCCCGCCTGCGCCAGCGGCGCGATCCGCCGGGCCAGGGCCGGCCCGTCCAGGAACAGCAGGCCCGGCTCGGCGGTGTCGGCAAAGTCCCGGCAGACGGCGCAGGTCCGGGGGCCGAGCCAGCCATCGGCGTAGAACTTGACGCCGTCCAGGATCACCCACGGCCCGGCGATGGCCGCGCGCCGGCTATTCAGGCCTGCCGGGCTGGTCTCGGCGGCCAGGCCGCTGGCCAGGTACACCCGGACGCGCGCCGGGAGCGGCCCGGCGTCCTGCAGGAGCGCGAGGGCGTCGAGGTAGCGCCAGTCCCGCATGCCCATCTCGGTGACCTCGACCAGCCCGGCCGCGGCCGCCCGGCCGAGCCCGGCCGCCAGACGGCTGGCCACCTCCGGCAGGGTGCCCGGCGGCACCGGGTCGGGGACATCCATGGGCGTGCTGGCCTCCGCGGCTACCCGCTGGTGGAACGCGCGGACGACAGCGGAGCCGACGGCCAGCCCGACCCCGGCCGACTCCCGCAGCAGGTGCGCGTGCGCGTCGGCAAAGCCGGGGACAGCGACAGCAGGGGCGGTACTCGGCATGGTGACCTTCCGGCAGAGATCGGGCGGGGGATGCCCATTGTGCCGGGCGGCGCGCCCGGGCGCCGCCCTGGATCGCGGGGCAGCACCGCGACGAGGGACGGCGGTGCCTGCGGGCTCCCGGAGGCAAGCGAGCAGCTGAGCCGGCTCCGATTTGCGTCAGCGAGCCCGGCGCGTCAGCCTGGATCGGGCCGGGATATGGCCCCGGTCCTGCCGCCGCTGCCCGGGCAGCGGCCCGACTGCCGAGAGCGAGCCAGCGTGCCCTACCGGACCCCCGACAGCGACATCGTCTCGATCATCGACGCTCCGCCCACGCCGCTGACGGCGCTCGGCCCCGGCGGCCATTACCTGGTCCTGGTGCGCTATGCGGCCTACCCGCCGGTGGCGGAGCTGGCCCGGCCGCACCTGTCGCTGGCCGGCCACCGGATCGACCCGGTCATCGGCGGCCGCCAGCGCACCCGGCGGCTGACCGGCCTGGCGGTCATCAGCCTGCCCGATGGCCAGGAGCGGGACCTGGACCTGCCGGCGGAAGCATCGGTGAGCGTCCCGTCCTGGGCACCGGACGGGCGCCGGTTCGTGTTCACCGTCGATGAGGCCGACGGCATCGGCGTCTGGGTCGGTGACGCCGCGACCGCCACCGCCGCCCGGGTCCCCGGGCTGCGCGTGTGCGACATCCTCGGCGGCGACCCGACCTCGGCCGCGGCGGCGGCCCGCTGGTCGCGGGACGGCGCCTCGCTGCTGGCCTTCGGCGCGCCTGGCCAGGCCGGGCCGGCGCAGGCGGCGGCCGGGGCGCCGGCCATCGAGCCGCATGAGGAGGAGACCGCGGGCAAGCGGTCCCAGATGGCGACCTACCAGGACCTGCTGCGCAGCAGCGCCGACGAGGATCTCTTCGAGGCCCTGGCCACGACCATCCCGCTGCGGGTCGACCCGGAAACCGGGGCGGCCAAGGAACTCGGCCCGCCCGGCCTGTACCTGCACCTGCAGGAGTCACCGGACGGCGCGCACATCCTGGTGCACCGGCTGCAGCGGCCCTTCTCCTTCCGCGTGCCGTCCTACTACTTCGCTCGCCGGGCGGAGGTGTGGTCGGCCGACGGCGGCCTCGAGCAGGTGATCGCCGACCTGCCGGTCAGCGACGAGGTGCCCCGGCAGGGCGTGCCGGGCGGACCGCGCGGGATCGGCTGGCTGGAGTCCGAGCCGGCCAGCCTGCTGTGGACCGAGGCGCTCGACGGCGGCGACCCGCTCACCGAGGCGCCGCACCGGGACCAGGTCATGAAGCTCACCGCGCCATTCGGCGCCGCCCCCGCGCAGCGGCGCGCGCTCGTCGAGCACCGCTTCCTGGGCTGGCTCGACCTGGCCGAGCCGGGCCGGGTCCTGGTGACCGAGCACGACCGGGACCGGCGCTGGCTGACGACCCGGCTGCACGACCTGGCCGGATCCGGCTCCGCCGAGCCGGCCGGGCCGGGGCAGGTCATCTTCGACCGGTCGGCCGACGACGCCTATACCGACCCCGGCTCGCCGATCATGCGGCTGCACCCGGACGGCACCCGGACGCTGCTCCAGGACGGCCAGGCCATCTACCTGCGCGGTGAGGGCGCCGGACCCGACGGTGACCGGCCGTTCCTGGACCGGCTGGACCTGGCCAGCGGCGAGACGAGCCGGCTCTTCCGCAGCCCGGCCGACGGCTACGAGGTGGCGCTGGGATTCGTGGCCGGCGGCCGCGACCGGCTGCTGGTCTGGCGGGAGGGCCCGGCCGAGCCGCCGAACCTGCACACCGACAGCCTCGGCGGCGGCGACCGGCGGCCGCTGACCAGCTGGCCCGACCCGCACCCGCAGCTCACCGGCCTGGACAGGCGCCTGCTCACCCACGACCGCGGCGACGGGGTGCAGCTGACCGGGATGCTGTACCTGCCGCCCGGCTATGACGCCGGGCGCGACGGGCGGCTGCCGCTGGTGCTGTGGGCCTACCCGCTCGATTACGGGGACGCCGCCACCGCGGGCCAGGTCCGGGGCAGCACCCAGCGGTTCACCCGGCTGCAGGCCGGCGAGCCGGCCTGGTTCGCGCTGCGCGGCTACGCCGTGCTGGCCAGCGCCACGATGCCGGTGATCGGCGACCCGGAGACCATGAACGACACCTATGTCGAGCAGATCAGCGCTGCGGCGGCCGCGCACATCGGTGCCCTGGCCGACCAGGGCATCGCCGACCCGGCCCGGGTGGCGGTCGGCGGGCACAGCTACGGCGCGTTCATGACGGCGAACCTGCTCGCCCACACCGACCTGTTCGCGGCCGGGATCGCGCGCAGCGGCGCTTACAACCGGACGCTGACCCCGTTCGGCTTCCAGACCGAGCGGCGCAGCTTCTGGGAGGTCCCGCAGGTGTATGACCGGATGTCGCCGTTCCGGTATGCCGACCAGATCACGACGCCGATCCTGCTGATCCATGGCGAGCAGGACGCCAACTCCGGCACGTTCCCGATTCAGTCGCAGCGGCTGTTCCAGGCGGTGCAGGGTAACGGCGGGACGGCCCGGCTGGTGATCCTGCCGCACGAGAGCCACGGCTACGTGGCCCGCGAGTCGGTCCTGCACATGCTGGCGGAGCAGTTCGGCTGGCTGGAGCGCTGGCTGGCCGCCGGGGACGGGCAGCAGGGACAGTAGCCAGCCATACCTAGCCGGCCCGGTCCCGCCGGGGGGAACGGGCCGGGATCAGCTGATGTGGCGGGTGATGATCAGGCCGGGGTGACCGGGCCCGCCGGGGCGGCGTCAGGCTCGGCCGGGCCGGGTCGCGCCCCGGTGTCCGGCCCGCTGGCTGCCCACGGCTCATCCGCCGGCGGCCCGGACCGGACCACGGCGAGCGCCGGCGGCCAGGACGGGCCGGGCTGGCTGGCGTCCTGATGGCCGGCGTCCTGACGTCCGGCGTCCGGCTGGTCGCTGTCCGGGCGGGCCGGAGCGGGCTGGGCTGATGCAGGCCGGACCGGAGCGGGGCGAGCGGGCTGAGCCGGGGCCGGCTGGGCTGGCGCAGCGGCGGCTGGCGCGGGCCGGGCTGGTGGCGGGGCCGGGGGCGCGGGCGAGGCGGTCCCGATGGCCGGCGCCAGGACCTGGCCGGCGGCGCGAACAGCGGCCTCGCGCAGGGTGTCACCGACGAGCCGGGCGGCGTAGGACAGCAGTCCCTTGCGCTCGGCGTCCTCCTCCTGGCTGGCCGCCGCCGACAGTTCCTCGGCCAGCCGGGTCACGAAGCTGTCCGGGGTCGGCCACTGGCCGACGACCCGGCGGGCCTGCGGGGTGACCTTCAGGACGTACCAGAACGTCGGGTCGCCGCCGGTGGTGGTCTTCCGGAAGTCGACGTACTCCGGGTCCAGCGCCTCCAGGGCACGGGCCACGGCGGCCGGCTCGAGCTTGGTCCTGGTCGCGATGTCGCTGACCGTGACCATGTAGCTCTCCTCGAGCAGGCTCACGGTCGCGTCCAGCACGGGCAGCTCTCGGGCCGCCCAGGTGTCGTGCACGTCATGCTGCCTAACCGGAACCCGGACCCGGCTACCTGGTGCGGGGCGGGTTCCTGCGATCGTCTGCGGGCCCGGCGCGGGGCGCGGGGCCATCGTTTCGGTGCGAAATAGGAGACTAGCCCACGGGACCGGGCATGACGTCCGTACAGGGAGCGATAGGCCACTTCACCAGCGCTCGGGCAGTGGCACCACGCGGATGTCGCTAAGCTGTGCCGACTTACGCCGGCCCGGGGCGGGCCGCGCCCATCGGGAGGATCAATCATGAGTGATGTCACGGGCGTCGAGCGCACCCTGGTGCTGCTCAAGCCCGACGCCGTGGCAAGGGGGCTGGTCGGGCCCGTGCTGTCCCGGTTCGAGAGTGCCCTGCTGAAGATCTGCGCCATGAAGATGGTGTGGATGGACGCCGACCTGACCCGCCGGCATTACTTCGACCTGGAGGACCGGTTCGGTCCCTCGGTCTACGCCAACATGGCCACCTTCATGCAAAGCGGCCCGGTCATCGCCCTGATCCTGGAGGGCGTCGACGCGGTGGCCTGCACCCGCAAGCTCGTCGGCGCGACCTACCCGGACCAGGCGGCGCCGGGGACCATCCGCGGCGATTACGCGCACATGAGCAAGGCGTACGCCAACGCCCACAAGGTGGCGGTGGCCAACCTGGTGCACGCCTCGGGCAATCCCGAGGAGGCGGCACGGGAGATCGGGGTCTGGTTCCCCAAGGACGAGATCCACGAGTACCGGACCGCCAGTGACCGGTTCGTGCATTAACGCGCTCTCCGGCAGCTGCCGCCCGGGCCCTGAACCAGGGCCCGGGCGCGCTCGTTCCTAGGGGAGCGGCCCGCAGCGAGCCGGGCCGCCGGGGCTGGGAAGGCCATCGCGAAGCCAGTGACCGCCGGCCTCGCCGTCCGGTCCTGAGGGGGCATTTTTATGCCGACACTTCATCGCATCCGCCCGGCCCGGCACGCCGGCACAGCCGTGGCCGCCGTCATCGCCGCCGCCGGCGCGGCCGGGGGGCTGGCCCTGGCGCCCGCGGCACCCGCGCTGGCCAGCACGCACAGTTCGTTCATCGGGCGCTTCCATAAGCTCTCGAGAATCGCTTCCACGGTGCCGCGCAACGGCGACGTGAATCCCTACGGCATCGCGGTGGTGCACCGCAGCCACGGCCGGCTGCACCGGGGGAACGTCCTGGTCAGCAACTTCAACAACAAAGCCAACCTGCAGGGCACCGGGACGACCATTGTCCAGGTCTCGCCGGGCGGCCACCGCACCCTGTTCGCCCGCGTCTCCGCCCGGCACCTGCCCGGCGCCTGCCCCGGCGGCGTCGGACTGACCACCGCCCTGGCGGTGCTGCGCGGCGGCTGGGTGGTCGTCGGCAGCACGCCGTCCCGCAACGGGATGGTCGCGACCGCCCGGGCCGGCTGCCTGATCGTCCTGAACTCCCATGGCACCGTCCGCGAGACGATCTCCGGGCACGGCATCAACGGGCCCTGGGACGCCACCGCCCTGAACCAGGGCCGGCGCGCGGACCTGTTCGTCACTAACGTGCTCAACGGCACCGTCGCCGCCACGGGCAAGGTGGTCCGCCGCGGCACGGTGCTGCGCCTGGGCCTGCGGGTCTTCGCGCACCGGCCACCGCGGCTGACGGCGGTGACAAAGGTCGGCTCGGGGTTCGCCCAGCAGGGCAACGCGGCGGCATTCGTGCTCGGCCCGACCGGCGTCGGCCTGGGAGCGGGGGGCACGCTGTACGTGGCCGAGACGCAGTCGAGCCGGATCTTCGCCATCCCGCATGCCGTCACCCGGGCCACCAGCGCCGGCACCGGCCGGCTGGTCAGCAGCGGCGGGGCGCTGGCAGCGCCGCTCGGCCTGACGATCGCGCCGAATGGCCATGTGCTGACCGTGAATGGCGACAACGGCAAGATCGTCGAGACCACGCCCGGCGGGCGGCAGGTCGCCAGCAAGTTCCTGAACCGCTCGGGCACGCCGCCCGGCGCGGGTGCCCTCTTCGGGCTGACGCTGGCACCGCGCGGACGGGGCGTCTACTTCGTGGACGACGCGGCGAACACGCTGCGCCTGCTGCACTGACCACGCTCACGCCAGGTGCCGCGCCGGGGCCCGCAGCTTCCGGGCCCCGGCGCGGCCGCGCGCGTCAGCGCCCGCCGTCCGTGCGGCCCCGGGACGGCCGGAACGGCGGGATCTGCTCACCGGGCACCAGCCGCGGGCCCGACCACAGTGCCGGGACGGCGTCGATCTCCCGTGCGATGGCGTAGGCAGCCTGCTCGTAGTTGACCCGCCAGCCGACGAAATGCGTCCAGGCCTCCTCCGGCGCGCGCTCGATCGGGAAGTCCACCTTGCGCATCCGCTCGATCGCGTCCTGGAACTCGGCATAGGTCAGGCTGATCCCGGCGCTCGGGTCGGGCTCGTCCGGGATATCGAACCCCATCGTGCGGGCGATCGCGTTCAGGCAGGTGAAGCCGCTGCGCAGGCACAGCCGGGCCGGCACGGTGGGCGCGCGCTGCGGCGACAGGGCCAGGAACAGCGCCGCGGAGTCCAGCACCGCCAGCAGCGCCGTGACCCAGGATGACAGGCTCGTGGGCGACCGGAACCGCACCAGCGGCAGGTACGTCGTGTGGCTCTCGGTCACGTCGGCGGCCCACCGCTCCCAGTCCGCGTAGATCTGCGGCAGCGTGTCGATCGTGGAGACGCCCGAGCCCAGCGCGTAGTGGGTGCGGGCCAGCAGTTCCGGGCCCCAGGAGGGCTCGCCCGCCCGGGCGTTCAGCAGGGCTACCTCGGTCTCGCGCCGGTTGAAGGCCGAGTACAGCGTGGGCAGGTAGGCGATCTGCAGCGTGACGGTGATGACTCCGGTCAGCGCGGCGACGTCCAGGATGGCGCGCTGGAGCGCACCGAAGGCGCGGGGCGCGCCGATCTCCCACAAGGCCGGCCCGGCCGTGGAGAAAGCCTCGGTGATCCCGCCCTGCACCAGCGGCCAGAAGATCAGCGAGAAGCCGACGAAGAACATCAGCAGCCAGATCACGATCTGGCCGAGCAGCAGGGTGGCGACCTGCCCGGACAGCAGCCGGTCCCGCCGGCGGTAGTCGGCCACCCGCCTGACTGCCAGCCGGAAGCCGGCGTTCACCAGCTGATCGATCTGCCGCGTCAGCCAGCTGGACACCGACCGGGGCACGATCAGCGTCCCGATGACGCTGCGAGCCGAGGTGAGGACGATCAGCAGGCCGGCCACCGCCGCGACGCAGCGGGCCAGCAGCGGTACGGCCATGTCTCTCCTGATGCATGGGGGCAGCCCGCGGGTCAGGACAGATCATGCCGCACGGTGCCCCGCAGCACTACTGCGGTGCCTGCACGGGGCACTGCACGTGCAGGTAACGGCCGGGCTGATGGCGGCGCTTACATTGCACCCGACGCACTTGCACGGTCCGCCTGGATCATGCAATTCTCAATATGCATAACACACATGAGCGCGTTCGCTAGGCCGGACCAGGTTCGGGCTGGCCGGGCAAACCGGAGCTGGTCAGGAGAAATGATGTGCTGGCCGCGTGCGGCGGGGCCAGCTGGAGGTGTGGCGTGAACGCCCTGGAGTACCAGCAGGTGCTCGGCCGCAAGGTGGCTGAGGGGCGCCGGCGGCACGGCCTGTCACAGCCCGAGCTCGCCGCACTGCTCAACCGCCCGGTCGCCTGGGTCTCGCAGTTAGAGCGCGGCGCCGCGCCGATCGACTGCCCGGAGACGCTCCGCACCGTCGCCGACGCCCTCGAGCTTCCGCTCACTGAGCTGGCCGCGGGCGGGCCCCTCGCCGTGAGCCCGGCCAGCCGGCCCGGTGGCGACAGCGCCCGGGCCCAGGCCGAGGGCCTGCGGGTGTTGCTCGCGGGCGTGCACTCGCTCGGGGCCATGCTCGGCGACCAGGACACCCCCTCG
Organism: Streptosporangiaceae bacterium; assembly: GCA_035763085.1. Lineage (GTDB taxonomy): Bacteria > Actinomycetota > Actinomycetes > Streptosporangiales > Streptosporangiaceae > DASUBV01. The sequence continues at coordinate 8,796 of DASUBV010000110.1, forward strand.
TTCGGCTGGCTCCGCGCCCGGACCGATCGCGCGTGCACGCTGGCCAGGGCTAATCGCTACGGCGAGCTCACCGAGCTGCTGGCCGGCCTGCTACCTGGCCTGGAGGCCGCCGCCCGTATCTTCCCGCCAGCCGGCCAGGCCGAGATTTACGAGCTGCTGGCCGTGGCGTATCAGTCCTGCTCCGCGGCGCTGGCCGGGCTCGGCGAGACCGTGGGCGCGTGGATCGCTGCCGACCGGGCCATGGCCGCCGCCGAGCGAGCCGGCAACCTCCTGCTGGTGGCGGCCGGCGCGCACCGGCTCGCCTCGGTTTTCCTCAGCGCCGGGCGGCATGCCCTGGCCGAGGAGACCGCGCGGACCACGATGGTCGCCCTGCAGGGCCTGGCTGACCTGGGCGATCCCGACGCGGTCGCCCTGTGCGGCGGGCTGGCCCTGCTGCGGGCCGTCGTCGCCGCCCGGGCCGGCCGCCAGGACGCGGCCCACGGCCAGCTGACCCGGGCACGCCAGCTGGCCCGCCGGCTCGGCGCCCAGCGCGCCGGGGGCGCGCCGGAGTTCGGCCCCGAGTACGTCGCCCTGTACGAGATCGCGGTGAGCGTTGATCTCGGCGACGCCGGGCATGCCCTGCGGGTCGCCGCCGCCGCGGACACCGCCGGGCTGTCGCCCGCCCGGCAGGCCCGGATGCTGGTCGATATCGCCCGCGCCTTCACCCTGCGCGAGCAGGGCGAGGAGGCCGTGTGCGCGCTGCTGCGCGCCGAGTCGGTCAGCGCGGCCTACGTGCACGACAGCGAGCGGGCCGCCCAGCTCGTCCGGGATCTGCTGGAGCTGTGTGATCCGGCCCCGCCGGAGCTCATCCGGCTGGCGGCCCGGCTGGCCCCGGCCCAGGATTCCTGAGCTGCTTCACCATCGCCTGAACGTCGGCCAGCGGGCCGAGGTGGCGCAGCTTGTCCTGGTTGATCACCGAGCGGACCATCTGAACGGCCCCGTCAGCGATCTCCAGGCTCAGCACGTTGACCAGCCGTCCGGCGGAGTCCAGGAACACCGCGCCAGGCTGGCCGTTGACCTCCGCCCGCGCCAGCACCGCCCCGGCGGCCCTGGCCTGCTCGGCCAGGCCGATGAGCAGCCGGCCGACCCGGTCCCGGCCGATGATCGGCCGCGGCCACGAGGGCCGCATCCCGCCGCTGTCGCCGTGCACCTCAACGTCAGCGGCCAGCAGCTCGACCAGGCCGTCCATGTCCCCGCGCTCAACCGCGGCGAAGAACCGGCCGGCCAGCTCGTCGCGGCTGCGCCGGGATGGCTCCTGGCGCGGCCGCTGCTCGGTGACATGCTGACGCGCCCGGCGGGCCAGCTGGCGGCAGTTAGCCTCGCTCTTGCCCACGATCGAGGCCGTCTCGTCGTAGGAGTAGCTGAAGACGTCGTGCAGCAGGAAGACCGCGCGCTCGACCGGCGACAGGCGCTCCAGGACCAGCAGGAACGCCATGGACAGCGAGTCGGCCCGCTCAGCCAGGTCGGCCGGGTCCGGCGCGATCTGCGCGCTGGCCAGCGGGGCGGGGGCCGCCGGGCCGGACCCGCCGGGCGCCGCCACGGCACCGGTCAGCAGCGGCTCGGGGAGCCACTCGCCGACATACGACTCCCGCCGGACCCGCGCCGACCGGGCATGGTCGATGCACAGCCGGGTGGTCACCGCCGACAGGTACGCCTTCGGCGACTCCGGCGCGCCCGCGGCCGAGCTGGCCCGGTGGTAGCGCAGGAAGGCCTCCTGCACGATGTCCTCGGCATCGGCCACGCTGCCCAGCATCCGGTAGGCGATCGAGAACATCAGCGGCCGCAGGCTGAGATAGTCCTCCGCCCCTGCCTGGTCACTCATGACTGCCTCCCGGCCTGCCTGAACCCTGCCCGGTTCGGTCCTACTTATCACGATCCCCGCCGCGCGCGGCGGCCGGGCGGCCGGCCTGGTCCCCGTCGGCCAGCCCGCGGGCGAAGCCATCCCGCCAGCTCGGCCAGATCGGCTTCCAGCCGAGCTCGCGCTGCGCCTTGGCGCTGGAGGTGCCGCGGATCTGGGTCATCATCGAGATCCCGACCTCGCCGATCAGCAGCCTGCCGAGCCAGGCCGGCACCCGGCGCGGCGCCGGGGCGCCGACGATGCGGGCCACCTCGGGTACCCACTGCGCGACGGCGACAGGCTCGTTGTCGGACACGTTGTACACGCCGGCCGCGCCAGCGCTGACGGCCGCCACGGTCGCCGCCGCGGCATCGGCCACGTGCAGGAACGACCAGATCCCGGCGCCACTGCCGACGACCGGCAGCTGCCGCTTGCGGATCAGCTCCACTATCCCCTCCGACGCGCCGGGCCCGTACAGGCTGCCGTAGCGCAGCGCGATGCCCTCCAGCGGCCAGCTGAGCACGGCCTGCTCCAGGTGCCGGATGGCCGCCATGGTCTGGGTCTGGTCGGCCGGCGGCTGCGGGTCAAGCGCGTCATCCTCGGCCTTCACCAGCGCTCCGGTGCGGGCGTAGTTCCAGCCGCCATAGCTCTGCGCGATCACCCGGCGCACCCCCGCCGCGGACGCCGCCGCGAGCAGGTTGTCGATCCCGCGGGTCCGCAGCTGATTGGTGACGGCGAAGCTGCGGTCGAAGTGCCGCAGGCTGAGATCGGCCGGGATCGCGGTCATCTCGTGGATGACGACCTCGGGCTCGGCCCTGGCCACGACCTGGCCGACCGCCTCGGCGTCCAGGCCGTCCAGCACGGCCAGCTCGGCGCCAGCCGCGCGCAGGCCGTCCAGCCTGGCCTGGCTCCGGCTCGTGGCGGTGACCTGGTGCCCGGCCTCCATCAGCGCCGGGACCAGCTGCCGTCCGACTGCGCCGGTCGCCCCGGCAACCAGTACTCGCATGACTGTCAAGCCTCCTGCTTGCTCGTTTCGTTGCTGATCTCTGGGACGAGGCAGGGCGGCAGCCTGTGACAGCCGGCGGGCTACTGAGTCATTCCCCGGCGGCCGCCCCGGAAGCGAACTCGGCACGCACGCCCAGCAGCCGGACCGGGCGGCGCGAGGTAAACCGGTCCAGCGCGGCCAGCGCCGCCGCCTCGATGGCGGCGGGGTCCTGGGTCGGCTCGGGAAGCGCGGCGCCGCGGGTGTAGGTGAGAAATGGTACATAGCGGACCTTGACGATGATCCGGCCCGCTGGCCGCCGCTCCGCGGCCACATCCTCGGCGACCTGCGCGGCCAGCCGCCTGATCTGCGCCCGGACCTGATCCCAGTCGGTGATGTCGCGCTGGAAGGTCTCCTCCCGGCCATGCCCGCGGGCCTGGTACGGCTCGTCGGTGATGTCCGCGCCGGCCACGCCGCAGGCGGTCTGAACCAGCCACGGGCCGGTGGCCGGGCCGAAGCTGGCCGCCAGCACGGCCGGGTCGGCGGCGGCCAGCCCGGCCACCGTGTCGATGCCCAGCCCGGCCAGCTTCTGGGCGGTCTTGCGGCCGATCCCCCACAGCGCGTCAGTCGGCCGGGCGCCGAGCACCTCGAACCAGTTGTCGTAGGTCAGCCGGAACAGCCCGGCCGGCTTCCCGAACCCGGTGGCCAGCTTGGCCTGCAGCCGGTTACGGCCGATGCCGACCGAGCTGTCCAGCTGGGTCGCGGTCCTGATCGCCGCCTGGATCTGCCGGGCCGCCGCCTCCGGGTCCTCGGTATCCACGGCGACGAACGCCTCGTCCCAGCCCATCACCTCCACCACGTGCCCCAGCCCGCGCAGCGCCGTCATCACCTGCTCCGAGGCGGCCTCGTACGCGGCCCGGTCGACCGGCAGGAAGATCCCGTCCGGCAGCCGCCGGGCGGCCGTGCGCAGCGGCAGCCCGGAATGCACGCCATGCTCGCGCGCCTCGTAGGACGCGGTCGCCACCACGCCCCGCTTGGCCGGGTCGCCGTCGCCGCCCACCACCACCGGCCGGCCGCGCAACTCGGGCCGCCGCAGCACCTCGACAGCCGCGATGAACTGGTCGAGGTCGACGTGCAGCACCCAGGCGGTCACATTTCAGTGTCGCAGCGCGGCGCCGCCTGGCGTAGCATCGCCCGGTGTGGCGGGACGTGGCACGCGCGCAACTCAGCTGCTGACCGCCCAGCGCATCCGCTACTCGGTGCACGAGTATGACCATGACCCGCAGCGCGGCCCCTACGGCCTGGAGGCCGCTGCCGCGCTGGCGGTACCCGCCGAGCGGGTGTTCAAGACGCTGATCGCCGAGGTCGACGGCAAGCTCACGGTCGCGGTGGTCCCGGTGGCCGGCAGCCTGGACCTGAAGGCGCTGGCCGGCGCGGCCGGCGGCAAGAAGGCCAGGATGGCCGACCCGGCGGCGGCCGAGCGCGCCACCGGCTACGTCACCGGCGGGATCTCGCCGCTGGGCCAGCGCCGCCGGCTGCCGGTCGTCCTGGACGCCACGGCCATGGACTTCGAGACGGTGTTCTGCAGCGCCGGCCAGCGCGGCCTGGAAGTCGAGCTCGCTCCCGCCGACCTGGCCCGGGCGGCCGGGGCCGTGCTGGCACCGATCGCCCGGCCGGCCAGCTGAGCCGCGTCCGGGCAGCGCACGCTCCGGTTTGCCATCTACCCCGTAGCCGGACGTATGCCGCTTGCCGTGGCGGCGGCGCGCCAGAGCCGCCACCATGGATCAGGTGCCTGGTCAGCGCCGATCAGGCACACCCCGCGGATGCTGGCGATTACCAGTGATGGGCGACATCGACGACCAGGCGGGTGCGGTGGCCGGGGTCGCGCAGCTCCAGCACCCGGAACGGCAGCCGGGCCCGCAGGCCGACGCCCACCGAGGTCACGCCCTCGAATGAGCCGGCCCCGGCGACCTGCCGGAAGGCCGAGAAGCCCCGCACGTTCACCAGGTGGTGGCTGCTGGCCGGGAACGAGGCCGCGGCGGGCGCGAGCACGTTGATCAGCAGCTTGGCCTTGCCGGCCACCTTGATGACCCGGCCGGAGGCGTCGGAGATGATGCGGTGCACGTAGCGGACCCGGTAGCCGGGCCTGGCGCCCTGCCCGATGTCGATCACCAGCCGGTCGAAGCAGGCGTGCTGGCCGGCCCGGACGTGGCGGACCTTGGCCTGGACCATGGCGCCAGCGTGCCGGGGCGTGCTGCCCCAGTGCAGATCACAGGAACGGGCCGCAACTGCGGCGGGCCTGGCCGCTGAGGACGTCGTGGCCCCGGCGGCGGCCGGGACAACCAGTCCCAGCCCGGTGAGCGCCGTCATGACTGCGGCAATCGCGATCTTCCGCATGGCCGTCTCCTCGCAGCGCACACCGGTATTTAAGAATTAGGCGGCCCGCCCACCAGGCGGCCAGTGGGCGAGCCGGCTCAGGCACCGTCAGCGCCCCCGCAGCTGGCGGTGCCTTATATACACCTCAGCGTAGGAATGTGCAATCGCCCTGCTGACGGTGTGTGCTCCATGTGGAGGGTGTCGCCGGCGCTGTGTGACCACTGCCGATGCCCCGGGGATCAGTGGTCACAAGTGCCGCAGAAGCGGGCCTGGGGGGTGCGGGTCAGCCGCGCCGCTGGCACGGTCCCCCCGCACCGCTCGCAGCGGCCGAAGCAGCCGTTGCTGAGCCGTGACAGCGCAGCCTCGATCTCGGCCAGCGCCCGCCGCTCGGCGACGGCCTGGCGCAGCAGCGGGCGGGCCTGCCCGGACCCCGGCCGGCTGCCCTCGGCCCGGCGGCCGCCGGGGTCAGCCGCGGCCTCCTGCGCGTCGTGATAGGCCAGCGACAGCTCGGTGACCCGTTCCAGGCGGGCTCGCCAGTGTGACTCCAGCAGGGCGCGCCAGCCTGGCAGCGATTCCGGGGCGAGGTGCGGAGCCGGGTGCTGCCCCTCGGGCACCGGCGGCGCGACGGCCCCGTCGTGGCGCGCGCTGGTGTCGGGACCGTTGCCTGCCCGGGTACGCGGCGACCCGATCGCCAGCCGGGGACGGGGCGCCTCGATCACCAGGTCTGCGGACATCAGGACTCCTCCCGTGGCAGTGGGCCGGCTCCGGAACGAGGCCAGGCTCCGCCGACTAGCAGACCCGGCCAGGTTGCAGGAAAGCCGACGGGGATGCTCACGGGATGATGTGAATGTGGTGTTCTTATGTAGACGTCCCGGCACAGATCAGCGCCTGGTCAGCCGGCTCTGCGCAGCGGCGGCTCAGGCCAGCGGCAGGGACACCACGAAAGTGGTGCCCTGGCCGGGGGTGCTCTGCACGGTGACGTCGCCGTCGTGGCCGCGGACCAGCTCAGCCACGACGGCCAGGCCGATGCCGCTGCCGGTGGCCCCGGTGGGGTTGGTGCCGCGCCAGAAGCGCTCGAAGATGTGCGGCAGCTGATCCTCGGTAATGCCGACGCCCGTGTCGGACACCGTCAGCGTGGCCCGCTCGCCGTCGGCAGCCGTGCGCATGGTCACCGTGCCGCCCGCCGGGGTGAACTTCGCCGAGTTGCCGAGCAGGTTGGTGATCACCTGGTGCATCCAGCGGGCGTCCGCCTGCACCGGGGCCGGCTGCAGATCGCGCTCGAGGGTGATCTGGCTGGACTCAAAGCGCCCGGCCAGGCTGTCAGCGGCGGCCCCCGCCATCTCCGCCAGGTCGCCCGGCTTGAGGGTGAGCTGCAGCGCGGCGGCCTCGGCGGCGGCCAGCGACTGCAGGTCGCCCACCATCCGGGCCAGCCGCAGCACCTCATCGCGCAGCGAGGCGAGCTGCGCCGGGGTGGGCTGCACCACGCCGTCGAGCAGGGCCTCGTGGCCGGCCTGCAGGACGGCCACCGGGGTCCGCAGCTCATGCGCGACGTCGGCGACCAGGTAGCGGTGCAGCTGCTCCTGGCGGGCCAGCTCGTCGGCCATCCGGTCGAAAGTCTCCGCCAGCTCCCGCAGCTCGGTCGGCCCCCGCATGCTGCCCACCCGGGCGGTGCGGTCACCGCCCCCGACCGCGCTGGCCGCCGCGATGAGGCGCACTACGGGCCGGGTAATGCGCCTCGACATGCCGATCGCCACGATCAGGGCGACCAGCGCCGCCAGGCCCGCCGCGCCGGCGATGGCCCGGAAGAACTCCTCGCGCAGCCGCCGGTCGTTGACGCCGAGGCCGGGCCGGAAGCGCACCGTCAGCGTGCCCATCCGGTGCCCGTCGACCCGGACGGGCGCGCGGACCAGCGGCCCCCTGGCGGTCGCGAAGCCCGGCGAGGTCGTGACCGGGCGGCCCGCGAGGTCGGTCACCTGGACGTGGGCACTGAGCTTGTTCGCCAGGTCGACCGTCGACATCAGGTCAGCCTCGGACCAGGTGCCGGCCTGGCCTCGCGAGGCGGCCGCCACCACGGCCATGGCCTGGGTGAGCCGGGCCCGCTGGGCCTGGGCCAGCTGGTCGACGTCCGCCGCGGCGAACACCGCCGTCAGGGCGGCAAGCAGGGCCACGGCTGTCAGCGCGACGGCAACGAATGCCAGCGACAGCCGCATCCCCAGCGGGGCGGCGTCGCCCGTTCTAGCCATCCCGGCTTATGCCCAGCCGGTATCCCCCGCCGAGCACGGTCTGGATGATCTCCGGCCGCCCAGCATCGATTTCGATCTTGCGCCGCAGGTTCTTCACGTGGGAGTCAACACTGCGCTCGTAGCCCTCGAACTCGTAGCCACGGGTCCGGTTGATGATCTCGTAGCGGGAGTAGACCCGGCCGGGCACCGAGGCCAGCGCGACCAGGACTCCCCATTCGGTCGGCGTCAGGGCGACGCCGGTACCGCGGACCTCGACGGACCGCCGCTGCTCGTCGATCACCAGCTCGCCGTTGCCGTACCGGGCGGGCCGGTAGCTGCCGCCCTCGGCCTGGCCGCCCCGGCGCAGGATGGCCTGGCACCGCAGCACCAGCTCCCGGGGGCTGAACGGCTTGGTCACATAGTCGTCGGCGCCCATCTCCAGGCCGCGGATCCGGTCCTCCTCGCTGGACTTGGCCGTCAGCATGAGGATGGGCGCGCCCGATGAGGTCCGCAGCTCGCGGGCCACGGTCTCGCCCGGCACGTCGGGCAGCCCGAGATCCAGCACCACCAGGTCCGGATCGGCCGATCCGGCCAGGCTCAGCGCCTCCGCGCCCGAGCCAGTCGACAGCACCGTAAAGCCGCCGCGCTCCAGGTAGGAGCGCACCAGCTCCCTGAGCTTCCGCTCGTCCTCGACCAGCAGGATTGTTGCCGCCACTCCGCAGCCGCCCCCTCCACCGCAGCCCAGTCCCCTGGGCTCACAGGCGTGCTGCCCGGCTGCCTCGCCGGCCGGCCTGGCGAGGCACGCGCCTGCTCCTAGGCTACGATGCCCGGCCGCCTGTCAGCTAGCTCAGGCGCCCGGCGGCCCGGTGCTGACTCCACACCGAAACCACACGAGCTTCACCGGACACGCCTAGTCAGTGGGTGGACTGACGGGGTGAGGGCTGAGGGGCCGGCGCGCGGTCGCCGGCCTCCGTTGCGGGCGGCCGGGCCATGGAAGGAGCGCAGGTGAGCGACGTTGACCTCCTCATCCTCGCTCCCTGGGTCATCTTCGCTGGCGCTGTAGCGACGATCATCGTGATGTCTTTCTCCAGGGGGGGCAGGGGCGGGCGGCAGTTCCGGCGGCGCCGGAACAGCCGCCCGCCCCGGCGCTCAGCGGAGCACCTTACGCCGGTACAGGGCCACGGCCGCCGGAGCAAATACCGCGATCAGGCCCGCGGACCAGATGATGACGGCTAGCTCAGGATGCTGCATGGGCCAGGCGTGAATCGTGGCCGCCGGGTTGGGCCCGCCGAACAGCACGCGGCAGGCCGAGGCGATCGCGCTCATCGGGTTCCAGTTGGCGACCGCCTGCAGCCAGCCGGGCATGCCCTGAGTGGGCACGAATGCGTTCGAAACGAATGACAGCGGCAGGAACAGGATGAACCCCATGGCCTGCGCCGCCTCCGGGCTGCGCAGGAGCATGCCCGCGCACGCCCCGGCCCAGGTCATCGCGAAGGCGAACAGCATGGACAGCCCGACGGCGGCCAGCGCGTCGGCGAGCCCGTTGTGCGCCCGCCAGCCGATGGCCAGGCCGGTGATGACCAGCACCACGATCCCGAGCACCTGGGTGACCAGGTCGGAGGTGGTGCGCCCGGCCAGCACGGCAGCCCGGGCGATGGCAGCGACCGGAACCGGTCGATCAGGCCGGAGGTCATGTCGGTGGTGAGGCCGACTGCCGTGCCCGGCGCGCTGCCGGCCATGGCCATGCCGAACATCCCGCTGATCAGGTACTGGTGATAGCTGCCCCCGCCGGGCAGGTGGATGGCTGACCCGAATACGTAGCTGAACAGCAGGACGAAGATGACGGGCTGAATGGTGACATCGGCGAGCTGCTCCGGCTCGCGGGCGATGCGCACCACGCTGCGGCGGGTCAGCACCCAGGTGTCCTTCAGGCCCCACCACGCCCGGCCGGGCAGCGTGGCGGCGGGCGGCGCCGGGGACATGGCGGCGGTCGTCATGACTGGTCACTTCCGCTCGGGCTGGCCCCGGCAGTACTGACCGCTTGCTGCGCCGCGTGGCCGGTCAGGGTCAGGAACACGTCATCCAGCGACGGGTGCCGGATGGCCAGGTCATCGAGCAGCACGCCGGCCGCGTCCAGGTCCCGGACAATCTCGGGCATCCGGCGGGCCCCGCGGCCACCGGCGCCTCGGCCGTCCGCGTGGCGGCGTCGGCCTGCGGCGGGGCGTCGGAGTGCCGGGCCAGCACCGTGACCGCCGTGTCCAGGTCGGACTCGGGAGCCACGGCCAGCACCACCCGCTCACCCCCGATCTTCGCCTTGAGCTGGGCCGATGTGCCCTCGGCGATGACCATGCCGTGGTCGACCACGGCGATCTTGTCCGCGAGCTGGTCGGCCTCGTCCAGGTGCTGGGTGGTCAGCAGGACCGTCGTCCCGTCGGCGGCCAGGCCGCGCACCGCATCCCAGGTCACTATCCGGCTGCGCGGGTCCAGCCCGGTCGTCGGCTCGTCCAGGAACAGCACCTCGGGCCGGGTGACCAGGCTGGCGGCCAGGTCCAGCCGCCGTCGCATGCCGCCGGAGTAGGCCGTCACGCCGCGGTCCGCGGCGTCGGCCAGGTCGAACCGGTCCAGCAGCTCGCCGGCCCGGGCGCGGGCACCGCGCCTGGACAGCCGGCCGAGCTGGCCGATCATGACCAGGTTGGCCCGGCCGGTCAGGCACTCATCCAGGGCGGCGTACTGGCCGGTGAGGCCGATCCTGGTGCGGACCTGCGCGGCGCTGCGGACCACGTCAAAGCCCGCCACGGCGGCGGTCCCCCGCTCGGGCCGCAGCAGGGTGGTCAGCACCCGCACGGTCGTGGTCTTGCCGGCCCCGTTCGGGCCGAGCATGCCGACGATGGACCCGGGCTCGACCTGCAGGCTGAGCCCGGCCAGCGCCCTGGTCGTCCCGTAGGTCTTCTCCAGGCCGTCGGCCTCGATCGCGAGCGTGCCGCTCATCCCCGTCTCCTTGTCATGGCGTCATCTCCCAGCTCAGATCGCCGGTGGCGGGGCCCCGCGGCGGGCCCCGCCACCCGGGCGGCCGGTCCGCGGCCTCCTGGCCCTTGATCCACCTCGCTAGTACGGCGTACGAGAGTTGTCTCGTACGGGGTACTATCACGTACGATGTACGAGCGTCAAGGCGGGCGGCCGGGCAGCGGCAGGACGGGATCAGGACGCGAGCGGAGCGGAGGCAGGATGGAGAACAGCGACGATCTGTGGCCCCCGTGGAGCGAGGGATATGCCCAGCGCCGCCACGCCGACCGCCGCCGGCCGCATGGTCCCGGCACCCGGTCCGGTCCCGACCCGCAGGCCGGCCTCGACCCCGGGTCCGGTCCAGGTCCCGGACAAGGCCGGGGCCCGGGCGGCCAGCGCGGCGGGCCGCCGCGCGGCCGGGCCCGGCAGCGCCCGGCGCTCTCGCGCGACGAGATCGTGGACGCCGCGATCGCCATCGCCGATGCGGAGGGACCCGATGCCGTCAGCATGCGCCGGATCGCCCAGGTCCTGCGAGCCGGGACCATGTCCCTGTACTGGCACATCGCCAACAAGGAGCACCTGGTCGACCTGATGCTCGACGCGCTGTTCGCCGAGGTCGAGGTCCCCGAGCCGTCCGGCAACTGGCAGGCCGACCTGCGGGCCTACGCCCGCAGCACGCGAGCCGTGCTGCTGCGGCACCGCTGGGTGATCGACTTCATCGGCGGCCGGCCCGGCATGGGACCGAACACGCTGCGCAGCATCGACCGGTCGATCGCCCTGCTCGACGGGCTGCCGCTGGACCTGCCCACCAAGCTGACCATCCTGCAGTCCGTCACCACCTACGTGACCGGCGCCGCCGTGCGCGAGCTCCAGGAACTGCGGGTGCAGCGCCAGCAGGAGGAACAGCCCGGCGCCAGCCCGGAAGACATGCAGGCCGAGGCTCGGGCATGGCGGGCACGGCTGGAGCAGGCCGGCGGATTCGAGCACTTCATCCAGATCTTCGAGCAGAACCTGGATCCGGATGCCAGGGAGACCCGGGAGGACCGGTTCGCGTTCGGCCTGCACTGCCTGCTGGACGGGATCGCCGTGCATGTCCGGGGCCTCTCGCGCCCGGTGAGCCCGGATAATTCAGGTAATCTCGCCGTGCGGGATTAATTCCGCCTGACAACTCCCGGTGCTTCCTTAACCTCCGGCATCAGAGGTAACAAATTTCGCGCAGCGGCAGGCAATTTCCCCGCCCCGGCCTGCGCTATCCAGGCCAGCCGGCCGGGACCGGGCCCGCGGACCAGCCGGATGGTGTTTGATAGTCGTGGTTGCATTCGCGATTTGCGGAAGTGGCGCACGCGCACAATCAGTCTGGCACCGGAGTCTCCCCGGGGGAGGCTCTCGCCGCACCGGGGGGCGCAGCGCCGCGCAGCCCAGGATCCTCATCCGTGGATCCCGTAGATCACCCAGTAGGAGAAGGCACATGCCTCAGGGCACCGTGAAGTGGTTCAACGCCGACAAGGGCTATGGATTCATTGCCCCGGACGACGGCAGCGCCGACGTCTTCGTGCACCACTCCGCGATTCAGGTTGACGGTTTCCGCAGTCTTCAGGAGAACCAGCGAGTCGAGTTCACCGCCGGCCAGGGTGCCAAGGGGCCCCAGGCTGAGCAGGTTCGCCCGCTCTGACCGTTCATGCCGGGAACCGCGGCGGCGGCCACCCGGTGCCGTAACAGGGGGCGGCCCCGGCCGGGGCCGCCCCTTTATGCTTGATTGCGGCATATACGACAGTCGCCTGAAATGCAGTACGGGCATTGCACTATTTTCGCCGCTCTGTGACCATCTAGCACAATAACTCATCGTCAATTTGCGTGATCGCCTGACTGCGCTGTGCTATATATCCGTCATAGCAGGCGCACCGAATGCCGCAAAGGGGACGATGTGGTTATCAGGTCTGCCCTTTCCCGGGCAGCGAGCACCAACCATCAGCTAGCCAGAAGCACGCAGCGCGCAATCTGCGGAACGGGCCGGGCAAAGAGGCAGGAATCTCTGCAAAGGCCGGCCGTCCGGCCGCCGGCGGGTCCCGCTGTCAATTCCGCCCTGCACGACCGGGAATGCCGCGGCACGGGGAGCGCCGCGCAGCGGCGGCAGCCTCCGTTCAGCAACCTGGCGGCATTTCTGGACAGCCGCGCCGGGCCCTTGCTGACCGGCGTGTCGGTGTTCCGGGAGCCCGCCGATCGCAATGCGCTGCTGTTCCAGATCGGCGTCCATGACTACACCGCGGCCCGTGCCCTTGACCTGCTGGGCCCGGCTCCGCCCTTCCGGCCGCCCGCGGACATGACCGATCTCACCGTGGCCTGCCTGCGCGCCGGGCTGCTGCTGCGGCGGCGGACCGGCCGGCGCGGCGATGTCCCGGCGGTCATCATGGATGAGCGGGTCCGCGGCCAGCTGCGCGAGATCCTCGTCGCGGCCGGCCGGCAGCACGAGCTCTCCGACGCGCACCGGCGGGCGGCGGACTACTGGCAGTGGCGCGCGGCGGCGTGGCCGCAGGAGCGCCGCGCCGACATCCACGACCTGCTGCAGGCCCGCCAGCACCTGCTGGACGCGGGCGACACTGACCAGGCCAGCAGCCTGACCGAGGACATCTGCGCCCAGCTGCGCGCCTGGGGCAGCCTGAGCCAGGAAGCAGACCTCGTCTGGGCCACCCTGGAGGCGATGCCGTCGCCCTCCGCCGGGCGGGCCGGGTGGCTGCACGAACTAGGTGCGATCGCGCAGGCCCGCCGGGACTTTGCGACGGCCGAGCACCACTACCTGCGCGCCATCGAGATGCGGGACCAGCTCGGCGACCCCGGCGGCGTGGCGCGCGGCCACGAGTGCCTCGGCGTGCTGGCGCAAGCGCAGGGCGACTACCGCAAGGCCGAGCGCCACTACCGTGCCGCCGCCGCGGCCGGCCAGCAGGACACTGCCGCAGCCCCGGAGCCGGGACCCCCGGCGCCGGAGCCGCCGCCCCCGGGTCTCCGGCCAGGCAGCGCCCGGCTGACCGGGTCCGCCACGA
>DASUBV010000111.1:0-26337 GCA_035763085.1 Streptosporangiaceae bacterium
GCCGTGGTCATCGCCGACATGACAGCGACCCAGTTCTGCGACTCCTGCGGCGTGCGCAGTCTCCTGGTCGCCCATGATGCCGCCGATCGTGCCGGCGCCGAGCTGCGCCTGGTCATCCCGTCGGCCGCCGTCACGCGCATGATGAGCGTGCTGGGAGTAGACCGGCTGTTCCAGATCTACCCGAGCCTCGGCCTCGCCCTGGCGGCCAGCCCAGCTCCCGGAAAATAGCCTGCGGCGGGCGGTTCCCTAGCTCGGGTCCAGCAGGAGCGTCAGCGGGAGCAGCAGGTCCCGCGCGATGGTCAGGTCGTCATCAAGGGGCCGGTCATGCAGGTCGGCTGGCAGCGCCGCGGCGGCCCGGCCGAACGCGGCGGACAGCCGGTCCCCCGCCGGGCGGATGCCGCCCATCCGCAGGGCCCGGACCGCGGCGACCAGCTCGCAGGCCAGCACCAGCCGGTAGGCGGTGATGACGTCGGTGGTGGCGCGGGCGGACTGGGTGGAGAACCCGGCGTGCTCCTCCACGCCGCGCGACAGCACCGCACTGCCCAGCGCGGCCGGGGCGGCCAGCCGCCGGATGTCGGCGATGGCGGAGTGGGCCACGTACTCCAGGATCATGATCCCCGAGCTCGGCGCCGTGTCGCAGGCCAGGAACGGCGCCAGTCCGGTGAAGCCCGGCTCGACCAGCGTGCCGAGCCGTGCGGCCGACAGGGCCGCGGTCTGGAACAGCGCAGCGCGCACCGCATCCAGGGCCAGCCCGATGTAGGCGGTGTGGAAGTTCCCGTTGTGCCAGACGGCCCGCCCGGCCACGTCGACCAGCGGGTTCTCCGAGGCGGCGTTGGCATCGCTGGTCACCGCCTGCTCGGCCCGCAGCACGCTGTCCGCGGCCGCCCCGTGCACCTGAGGCAGCGCCCGGTAGCCGTAGGGGTCCTGGATCCGGGCGGGCGCGCCGGCCTCGGCGGCCAGCAGCTCGCGCAGCAGGCGGGCAACCGTCTCCTGGCCCGGGCGGCCGCGGCCGGCGTGCACGGGGGCGGCGTAGGGCTCGGCCGATGCCGCCACGGCCAGGTGCGAGAGCGCGGCGATCAGCGTGCTGGCCCGCAGCAGGCCGGCCAGGTCATGGCAGGCGACCGCGGCCTCGCCGATCGTGGCGGCGTTGCTGGAGATGAACGCCAGGGCGTCGGCCGATGCCAGCGCGAACCGCGGCTGGCTGGCCGGCGCCGCCGCAGCGCCGTCGCCGCCCGGCACGGGCAGCCAGTCCCGCTCGCCGAGCAGGCACAGCGCGGTCGCCGCCAGCGCGGTCAGGTCCCCGGTGCCGATCGCGCCGTAGGTGGGGACCGGCACGGCCAGCCCCTGGTTGATCCCGGCGGCGAGCACGTCCAGCACCGCCGGGTCCACTCCCGAGCCGCCCGCGGCCAGCTGGTTGGCCCGGACGACCAGCATGGCCCGGCTCAGCTCGGCGGCGATCAGCGGCCCGCCGCCGCCCGCGTGGCTGCGCAGCAGCCGGACCCCGTTGCCGCCCGCCCCCTCCGTCGGGACCAGCTGATCGCGATTCGCGCCGACCCCGGTGGTCCGCCCGTACACCGGGCGGGTCCGGGTCAGCTCGGTCGCCAGCCGGGCCGCCGCCTGCGCCCGGGCCCGGCCCGCGGCGCTGACCACGACCCGGGCCGCCCCGCGCGCCACCTCGGCCACCTGGGCGCAGGTCAGCGACTCACCATCGAGGATCACCACCGGGCTGCTCATGCCAGGATCGTAACGAGCGGCGGCCGCGGCGGCGCAGCCGCGCAGGCCGGCCGGGCCGCGGCGGTGCGGCCCCGAGGCGGCCGGGCCGGGGCGGGACGGGCCGGGGTGCACGCAGCCAGATCCCGGGTAGTGGCCTGAGATGGCCGACGAGCAGCCAGATCCGCGGGATGAGACCGGGGCACAGCGCGCTGACCGCAATCTGGCCGAGCTGCTGCAGGAGCTGCGCGTGGCCGGGCTCGGTGTCCAGGTCCTGTTCGGCTTCCTGCTCGCGATCCCGTTCGCCACCGGATTCCAGAAGCTCGACACCGCCCAGCGTGACCTGTACATCACCACGCTGGTGCTGGCCGCGGTGGCCACCGTGCTGCTGCTCGGCCCGGTCGCCTACCACCGGCTGGTCTTCCGCCGCCGACAGAAGGAGGCGCTGGTCCGCGCGGCCAACAGCATGGCCATCCTGGGCATGGCCACGGTGGGCCTGGCCGTCTGCGCCGCCGTCGCCCTGGTGCTCAGCTACGTCGCCGCGGGCTTGCCGGCCATCCTGATCACCATCATCATCGGCGGCCTGTTCGCGGGCCTGTGGTTCGCATATCCCCTAGCCCACCGCCGCTGAGCTCCGCGGCTTTGCCGGGAGCGAGCTGCGCCCATTACGGTCAGTGATACGCAAAATACTGAAGTATGGTTAAGTTCAACGTACCTCAGTAACATTGGCTACTCGCTGTGAGCAGCCACGCCGCAGACGACTGAAGCGACTACCCGGGCATGCGGCGAGGCGCCTCAGCCCCGCAGACATGTGAACGATCCGCCGCCCGCTGCGTGAGCGATCTGCCGAGGTCTCGTGGACGATCGGCCGAAGGCCTCGTGGACGATCGGCCGATGGGCGCGTGTACGATCGGCCCGAAATTGAGGCGCAGCCGGGCCGGGACGGTGGCAGGGTGGGGCCGTGATGGCGGATGACGGGCCTGCCGGACTGACAGTGCCGGACTGCGTGCGGGACCTGGCCGCCGGCCGGAAGATCCGGCTGGTGTGGGAGAACGAGGTCGGCGGGCTGGCGTTCCTGGTGGGTGACGGCCCGGATCAGTTCATCAAGTGGGCTCCCGCGGGGTCGCCGCTGGACCTGCACGCCGAGGCCGGCCGGATGGCCTGGGCCTGCCGGTACATCCCGGTCGCCCGGCCGCTCGGCACCGGCCGGGATGAGGCCGGCTCGTGGCTGGTCACCACGGTGCTGCCAGGCCGCAGCGCCGTCGAGGAGCCGTGGCAGTCCGACCCGCGCACCGCCGTGACCGCGATCGGCGCCGGCCTGCGCGCCCTGCACGATGCCCTGCCGGTGGCGGACTGCCCGTTCTCCTGGTCGGCGGAGAGCCGGCTGGCCGACGCCCGCCGCCGCGCGGCAGCCGGGCAGATCGACCCGGCGGGCTGGCACGAGGAGCACCGGCCGCTGGGCCTGGCCGGCGCCCTGGACCTGCTGGCCGATATCCCGCCGGCCGACCGGCTGGTGGTGTGTCACGGCGACACCTGCGCGCCGAACACGCTGCTCGGCGGCGACGGCCGCTGGTCGGCGCATGTGGACCTGTCCGACATGGGGGTGGCCGACCGGTGGGCCGACCTGGCCGTTGCGACCTGGAGCACAACCTGGAACTACGGGCCAGGCTGGGAGCGGCCGCTGCTGGACGCCTACGGCATCGAGCCCGACCCCGGGCGCACCCGCTACTACCGGCTGCTGTGGGATCTGGGCCCGTGAGCCGGGCCGGCTTCCCGGCGTCGCGGTACATCCTGGCCGGCGAGCAAGCCGCGGCCGCAGCGAGGCATACCCCGAGTCGCTGGGCGGGAGACTGCAGGTCAGGGGCCGGCAACGGAGTCGAGCAGAGCGTGGCGGGCCTGTTCCACGGCGGCCAGGACGGCGCCGCGCAGCACCGGGGCGCCGCTGACGTCGGTCGGCACCACCCGCGGGCGGCACGGGCAGATCCGGCCCACCTCAGCCGCGACCCGGTCGGCCAGCGCCGCGCCGCCGGCCCGGCCGACATCGCCGCCCAGCACCACCAGGCCCGGGTCGAGCACGACCGAGACGGCGGCCACGCCGGTCGCGACCCGGCTGGCCAGCTCGGCGACGAAGCCGGCCCCGGCCTGATCGCCGGCCTCGGCGGCGGCGACGGCGGCCTGCACCGCCGCGGCGGCGGTCGGCCCGGCGTAGCCGTAGCTGGCCGCCAGCGGCTGCACCGCCTGCCCGCCGACCAGCGACTGGAAGGCACCGGTCGCGGGGTGGGTCACGTCCTGCGGCAGCGGCACGCCCGGCACCGGCAGGTAGCCGATCTCCCCGGCGGCGCCGCTGACGCCCCGGTGCACCCGGCCGCCCAGGACCGTGGACAGGCCCAGGCCCACGCCGATCCACACCAGCACGAAGTCGGCGGTGCCGGCCGCCGCGCCGACCGCCCGCTCGGCCATCGCGGCGAGGTTCACGTCGTTCTCGATCGTCACCGGCCGGCCCAGCTCGGCGCGCAGCGCCTCCAGCACGCCCTCGTGCCAGGCGGGCAGGTTGAACGCGAACCGCGGGTCACCGGTGTCGGGGTCCATGACGCCCGGCGTGCCGATCACGAACGCGCGCAGCGCGTCGGGCGACACCCCGGCCGAGGCGCAGGCGGTCACGACCGCGCCGCGGACCAGCTCCACCGGGTCCTGCGCGCCGCTGGGGTTCACCGACACCTCGGCCACCACGGTGCCGGTCACGTCGGCGACGCCCGCGCTCACCTCGTTCTGCTCGACGTGCAGCCCGGCCACGTAGGCGCTGGACGGCACGACGGCATACAGCGCGGCGTTCGGGCCGCGGCCGCCGGCCAGCTCGCCGGCCACCGTCACCAGCCCGCGCTCCTCCAGCCGGGACAGCAGCTGAGAAGCGGTCACCTTAGACAGCCCGGTGTGCGCGCCCAGCTGAGCGCGGGTCAGCGGACCGCCGGTCAGCAGCAGCTCCAGTGCCGCCCGGTCGTTCAGCTCCCGCAGCAGGCTCGGTGTACCCGGCCGTCGTTGCATGCCCACCCCTATCCACCACCTGGTCCCGCTCCGGCGCCTCGCGCCGGGGGCAGCGGCTCCCTGGCCCCAAGAGTGCCAGGACGCGCACTGTGTCTCAATATGGCAACAGCATCTATCTTACAGGAAAGTTTCCTGTTAGTTTCTGCGCAGATCGTGTCCAGGCCGCTACCCGGCAGGTCCCAGCAGCGAAAGGCCGAGCCTCGTGCCCGGCCTGTCACCAGCGTAGGGGGGCCAGGCTGCCGACAAGCGCGCCCGGGCCGGAGGCGCCCGCCCGGCGGGCGTGACTCCGCGACAGGCAGAGCCGGGAAGGGAGATCGGGCAGTGAACTTCACCAGATCAGCGGCCGCGGTCGGGGCCGCTGTCGCGCTCGCGGGTGCGGCCGTCGCCGGCTGCGGCTCGAGCAGCTCAGGCGGATCGGGCTCGGCCGCGCCGGCCAAGCTCGTCGTATGGCGGATGGGCGCCTCGGTGCCGTCCCAGGTCACCTGGATGAACGGCGTGGTCCAGCAGTTCCACAAGCAGTTCCCTGCGTACGCCAAGACCAAGGTCGTGGTCGACTGGGTGCCGTGGGGCAACCGGACCACCGACTGGACCAACGCGCTCACCAGCGGCAAGGGCGCCCCCGACATCACCGAGCTGGGCAACACCGACACGCCGGGGGTTGCCTCGCAGGGCGCGCTGGCCGACATTACCTCCGACGTCAAGAGCTGGTCGCACGGCTCGGACCTCATCGCCGGCAACCTGGCCAATGACACGATCAGCGGGCAGACCTACGCCGTGCCGTGGTTCGGCGGCGTGCGCGGCGTCTGGTACCGCAAGGACCAGTTCGCCAAGGCCGGCATCAGCGCTCCGCCGACCAGCTGGGCGGACCTGGTCAAGGACGCCAAGCTGCTGATGAAGAAGTACCCCGGCACCTACGGCCTGGGCGCGCCCAGCAACTTCACCAACGGGATCGTCAGCTTCATCTGGGGCGCTGGCGGCCAGGTGGCGGTGCAGAAGGGCGGCAAGTGGGTGGCCGAGCTGACCAGCCCGCAGTCCGAGGCCGGCATCAAGTTCTACGCCGACCTGCTGCTGACCGAGCACGTCTCGCCGGCCAAGTACATCGGCCAGACCGAGCTGGGCGCGCCGGGCGCCACCTCCGGCGGCAGCGACGAGGACTTCGCCAAGGGCACGCTGGACATGTACTTCGACGGGCCGTGGGCCAAGGCGTCGCTGGAGCAGGTCAGCAAGAAGTACGAGAGCCAGTGGGCGTCGTTCCCGATTCCCAGCCAGAACGGCCCGAACCCGGCCCCGGCCTTCGCCGGCGGCTCCGACCTCGGCGTCTGGGCCAAGAGCCCGAACAAGGCGGCGGCCTGGGACCTGATCTCGGTCATGGACAGCCCGTCCAACGCGACCACGTTCGCCACCGCTCAGGGCTTCTTCCCGGAGTTCACCTCGCAGCTGTCCAGCGGGGTCTACACCTCCAGCCCGGTCATGGCCGGGTTCGCCAAGGCCGCCGGCTACACCCAGATCTCGCCGCTGAACTCGAAGAACTGGGCGACTGCCGACGCGACCGACGCGATCATCCCCGACATGATGAAGGCCCTGATGCAGGGCGCGAACTTCAGCTCGACGGTCAGCAAGGCCAACACCGAGCTGCAGAACGTGCTCAACACGGGCAAGAAGTAGCGATCGCGGCCGCCTGACCAGCCCGGGCAGGCGGCCGCAGATCCGGGCCGTCCGCGTGCCACCCCCCCCGGTGCGCGGCCGGCCCGGGTCACCGGCCCCGGGTCACCGGCCCCGGGTCACCTCGTTACTGTTCAGAACCGGCCGCGGGCGCCGGCAGGCGCGAGCCTGCGGCCCGGACCCCGCGCCGGCGATCACCGCCAGAAAGAGGGAGCTGACCGTGGCCGACACCGTGCAGCGCCGGACGCCGGCGCCGCCCGCGGGCCAGCACCTGGCAGCCCGCCCCGGCCAGCCGGGGCGGGCCCGTGCCGCCGCCTTCATCCGGCGGCACAAGATCGCCCCCTACCTGCTGCTGCTGCCGGCCCTGGCCGGGATCGCGCTGGTGCTGCTGTGGCCGCTGGCCCAGGTCGTGACGTTCTCGTTCCAGAACTACGGGCTGCCGCAGCTGACCGGTGCCGCGCCCACCCAGTGGGTGGGCTGGGCCAACTTCACCTCGGTGCTGCACGACAGCGAGTTCTGGCTATCGCTGCGCACCACCGTGCTGTTCGCGGTGGTGGTGGTGCCGCTGACGCTGATCGCCGGCACCGTGGTCGGCCTGCTGCTGAACCGGCTGGGCCGCAGGATGTCGGCCTTCGTGGCCGGCGCGGCGCTGCTGGCCTGGGCCACCCCGCCGACGGCCGGCGCGGTGCTGTTCTACTGGCTGTTCAACCCGGACGGCGGACTGGTCGACTGGGGCCTGTCGAAAATGCCGCACTGGCTGGTCGGCAGCACCGACTGGGCGCAGTACAACTGGACCACCACCGGGGCGCTGCAGGCCTACACGGTGATCACCATCCTGGTGGTCTGGACCTCGTTCCCGTTCATCGCGGTCACGGTGCTCGCCGGGCTCAAGACGGTGCCGGCCGAGCTGTACGAAGCAGCCTGGGTGGACGGGGCGAGCCGCTGGCGCGTGTTCTGGCGGGTCACCTACCCGCTGCTCAAGCCGATCTTCCTGGTCCTGCTGCTGCTGTCGGTGATCTGGGACTTCAACATCTTCACCCAGACGTTCGTGATCACCGGGTTCCCCGGCAATCAGAACGAGTTCAACCTCTCGCTGTACATGTACGCCCAGGCGTTCGGGTTCCCGCCCAGCTACGGGCTGGGCGGCGCGCTGGCGCTGATCTTCACGCTGATCCTGCTGGTGGTCACGGTGGGATACGTCCGCTCCTCGGTCAAGCAGGGAGCCCTCGCGTGAGCGCGCCGGAGGCGCGCGGCGCCCGCCGGGCAGGCCAGCGCAGCGACGAGAGCAGGCGGCGCCTGCCGGCGCCCCGCAGGCGCGCGAGGAGGACCTCAGCATGACCGGGATCACGATGTCGCCACCGCGGGCCGGCGGGCAGGCCGGGGCGCGGGCGCGCGCGGCACGGCGGGCCCGGGCGGTCAGCCGGAACGGCTTCGCGCTGCTGATCGCGCTCGTCACGCTGTTCCCGATCTTCTGGATGGTCTCGACCGCGTTCAAGCCGTCGCAGGAGATCTACTCACTCACGCCCAGCCTGCTGCCCGCGCACCCGACGCTGGGCAACTTCCGGATCGTGTCCAGCGGCCAGGCCGCGGGCGGCATCGGCTCGATCTGGCTGTTCTTCCGCAACAGCCTGAGCGTGACGCTGGCCACGGTCGTGGTCGCGTCGCTGATCTCGCTGCTGGCCTCCGTCGCGGTGGCCCGGTTCCGGTTCCGGCTGCGGGCCACGTTCCTGGTCATGCTGCTGATCGTGCAGATGATCCCCGGCCAGGCGCTGATCATCGCCCTGTTCGTCGACTTCAACAAGCTGGGCCTGCTGGAGAACCTCGGCGGCCTGATCATCGTCTACGCGGCCCAGGCGCTCCCGGTGTCGATCTGGATGCTGCGCAACTTCGTGGCCACCGTGCCGAAGGAACTCGAGGAGGCAGCTGCCATCGACGGCGCATCATCGCCCCGGATCTTCTGGCGGATCCTGTTCCCGCTCGTGGCCCCGGGGCTGGTCGCGACCAGCATCTTCTCCTTCATCACCGCCTACAACGAGTTCATCGTGGCGTTCACCTTCCTGGCCCAGGATCACCCGCTGTTCACGCTGCCGATCTACGTGACCTACTTCTTCGGCCGCGGCGGCGCGCAGTGGGGCCCGATCATGGCCGCCTCCACGCTCTACACGGTCCCGGTGCTGATCTTCTTCATGCTCGTCCGGCGCCGCCTGGTCGGCGGCCTGGTCGCGGGGGCGGTGAAGGGGTGAGCCTGCCCGCTGACGCCGACCCGCAGCTGGGCCGGCTGGCCGATGCCGTCCTGATCCCTCCGTTCCTGACCTGGGCCGTGCCCCCGTGGATGGCCGGGGCGCTCGGCCGCGGGCTGGCCGGGACGACGCTGTACGGGCTGAACATCGAGTCGCCCGAGCAGCTGGCCATGCTGACCGCGAAGCTGCGCGCCGCGGCGCCCGAGCCGGTGATCGCCATCGACGAGGAAGGCGGCGATGTCACCCGGATCGCGCACCGCCGCGGCAGCCCGTACCCGGGCAACGCGGCGCTGGGCACCATCGATGACCCCGGCCTGACCGAGGCGGTGTACGCGGCGCTCGGCGCGGACCTGGCCGGGCTGGGCATCAGCCTGGACCTGGCGCCGGCGGTGGACGTGAACACCGCGGCCGACAATCCGGTGATCGGCACCCGGGCGTTCGGCTCGGACACCGCGCTGGTGGCCCGGCACGCGGCGGCGGCGGTGACCGGACTGCAGTCGGCCGGCGTAGCGGCCTGCGCCAAGCACTTCCCCGGCCACGGCAGCACCCGGATCGACAGCCACCACGAGCTGCCCACGGTGGACGCCGGGATGGACCTGCTGGCCGAGCGCGACCTGCCGCCGTTCGCGGCCGCCATCGAGGCCGGGGTCCGCGCCATCATGCCCGGCCACCTGCGGGTGCCCGAGCTCACCGGGGACCTGCCCGCCTCGCTGTCGCCGGCGGCGCTGACCGGGCTGCTGCGCGGCGAGCTCGGGTTCGCCGGGGTGATCGTGTCGGACGGGCTGGAGATGCGGGCTGTGGCCGACGTGTACGGGATCCCCGAGGCCGCGGTGCGCGCCGTGTCGGCCGGCACCGACCTGCTGTGCCTGGGCCGGGATCAGGACGAGCGCATGTACCTGCGGGTCCGGCAGGCCCTGATCAGCGCCGTGCGGTCGGGCCGGATGCCGGGCGAGCGGCTGGAGGACGCCGCCGCCCGGGTGACCGGGCTGCGCGACTGGACGGCCGCGGCGGCCGGGTGCGAGCGCGGCGGGGGCGCGGAGATCGGGCTGGCCGCCGCGCGCCGCGCGGTCCGGGTGGACGGCGTCCCGCAGCCGCTGCACCGGCCGCTGGTGGTCGAGGTGGTCCCGCCGGCCAACATGGCGGCCGGGCCGATTCCCTGGGGCCTGGGGGCCTTTGTGCCGGCCGACAGCCTGCGGCGGATCGCCACCGGCACGCTGTCGGAGGGCATGGCCGGCACGATCTCCGGCCTGCTGGCCGAGGCGGCGGGCCGCTCGCTGGTCCTCGTGGTCCGCGACGCGCACCGGCATCCGGCGGCGGCCGGCATCGCCACCGCGATCCTGGCCGCCCGGCCGGACGCGGTGGTGGTGGAGATGGGGCTGCCGGTCTGGCGGCCGCCCGCGGGCCTGTACCTGGCCACGTTCGGGGCGGCCCGGACCAGCGGCCGGGCGGCGGCAGAGGTGCTGGGCCTGGCCGGGCCGTGCTAACCCGCTTGAGACCGCTAGAGGCCGCGCTGGGCGATGACGCGGCCGGTGGCGGCGGCCTTGGCCAGCGCCTGGTGGTCGCGCTCGGTCTGGTCGGCGTAGGCGCTGGCGAACTCGGCCACGGCCTGGTCGAACACCGCGGCCTTGCCGAGGTAGGCGGCGATGGCGACCGAGTCGCCGGACCGGGCGTGTGACCGGGCCAGCGTCCACGCGCACAGCTCGCCGTAGTTGAGCATGGCCGGCGGCCGCATGGCGTCGATGTCCAGCGAGAACTTCCAGTCGCGCAGCTGCCGGACGTAGAAGTCATGGGTCTTCCCGTCGAGCACCTTCTCGCTGCGCTGCCAGCCCAGGAAGATGTCGCTGACCGGCTGGATGAGCCACTGGCCCTCGACCACGCGCTGGCCCTGGTTGGCGTACCGGCCCGGGCCGGTGAACTCGGCCAGGACCGACGGCTGGGCCTCCTTGAGCTGCAGGATGAGCGGCTCGGTGCCGTCCCTGGCGGTGAACAGGAAGATCCAGCAGCGGGTACCGACGCTGCCCACCCCCACCACCTTGCGGGCCGCGTCCGCCAGCCGGTAGCGCTGGAACAGGATCCGGTGCGCCCCGTTGATCGTGCGGCGGTACCTGGCCAGCATGGCGTCCAGCCGGGTCTCGAAGCCGAGCCGGTCCCGCTCCTGCGGCAGGAGATGCGACACGGGCATGATCAGCGGCGGGTCGGCCACGATCCGGGTCTTGCCGTCCACCTCGGCGCACAGCTTCCCGAACGCCTGCATGCTGTCCCTGGCCCGGGCCCTGGCCAGGCTGCGGGCCACCGTCTTGCGTTCCCGCGCGGTCGAGCGGGACTCAAACATGCGCTCCACCTGGGCCAGGTCCACGCGCGCGTACCAGACATCGATGTTGGGCATGCCGGCGAAGGTGCGCATCGCCTCCGGTAGCGCCGGACGCTGGCGGTCACGATCTGGCGGCGCTGCTTGCGGGCGAAGCCGTTCCCGCGGGCGGCCACTTCCAGGCTGGCGGCCAGCCGCTTGACGTCCCACTCCCAGGGCCCGGGCAGTGTCTCATCAAAGTCGTTGACGTCGAACAGGAACTTCCGCTCGGGCGAGGCGAAGATGCCGAAGTTGGACAGGTGCGCGTCGCCGCAGGCCTGCACGACCAGCCCGGTGCACGGCGTCGCGGCCAGGTCGCTGGCCATCGGCAGGGCCGCGCCGCGGAAGTAGGCGAACGGGGACGCCAGCATCCGGCCGTACCGGATCGGGATCAGCTCCGGCAGCCGGGACTCCGCCTGGCGCTGCAACTGGTCCACCGGATCCGGCCGGCCCGGCGGCGGGTCGAACACCGCGTGAGTGTCCCGCGGCGCCGCCTCCCGGGCCGCCTTGCCGCGGGCCACCCGGTCCGCCAGCGTCAGCCGCCCCAGGCTGGGGTCCAGGACGCCGCCCGCCACCCGGCCCGGCGGTGTCCGGGCAGGCTGATCAGCCATCGCGGCGCTCCCATCGTCTGGTGAGGGCAGCCTGCCAGGCTCGCGCGGGCCCCTCGTCACCCGCCGCGGGTGACCGCGCTTTCGGGGTGATCGCGCGCCAGGTGCCGCTCCAGGCCGCTTTGAGCCGTGCCGCACCACCAGTCGGACGCGGTTTACCTGCATAATGCTTGGCATGCGTTTGTCCGCCCGTGCCGATTACGCCCTCCGTGCCGCGATCGAGCTCGCCGCCTCCGGTGGCGGGCACGTGACGGCCGATCAGCTCGCCCGCAGCCAGGCCATTCCGGGGAAGTTCCTGGAGGCCATCCTGACGCAGCTGCGCCGGGCGGGCCTGGTGCGCAGCCAGCGCGGCCCGGACGGCGGGTTCTGGCTGGCCCGGCCCGCGAGGGAGATCTCGCTGGCCGACATCATCCGGGCCATCGACGGCCCGCTGGTGGGCGTCCGGGGCGAGCGCCCGGAGAACCTGGGCTACATCGGGGCAGCGGAGCCGCTGCAGACGGTGTGGATCGCGCTGCGCGCGAACGAGCGCGCCATCCTGGAGGACGTGAGCCTGGACCACATCGTCAGCGGGCAGCTCCCTGACGAGGTGCGCAAGCTGTCGGAGATGCCCGGCGCCTGGGAGTAGCTTCTCCGGACAGCACACAGCCCAGCCGAAGCTGGGCTGCGAAGCGGGCTCTGTCTACACCGGGGGTCCAGGGGGCGAGCCCCTGGTGCTGGGGGTTCCAGGGGGTGGCCCCCTGGGTTATTTCTGGCTAGACCGGCACCATGTTGGTGATGTCGCTGATCCGGTCAAACCGGGGCGCCGATACCGGCAGCTGGGACCGGTCGAGCACCTTGCCCGGCTCGGAGATCAGGCTGCGGTCGGGGCGGACGGTGATCCTGGACGGCGCGGCCATCGGGAGCCGGGCGCCCGCGGGCACCGGCATCCGGCGCGCGGCCGTGGCCGTCGGGACCGCGGACCCGTCGTGGCCGGCGGGCCGCGGCGCGGGCGCGCCGTCCAGCGCGGGCTCGATGGGGCCGTCGTGGCTGACCGGGCCGGCGTAGACGGGCTCGCTCTGCAGCTCGGCGAGGGCGAAACTGTCCGAAACCTCGCGGAGCACCTGCGACAGCGGAGCCCCCAGGGCACCGCAGATCGACGCCAGCAGCTCCGAGGACGCTTCCTTCTGGCCGCGCTCTACCTCGGACAGGTACCCCAGTGACACGCGCGCCGCGGCGGACACCTCGCGGAGGGTGCGGCCCTGACGGAGACGCAGCCGCCGAAGTGCATCGCCAAGCATGTGACGAAGCAAGACCATCGTCGCACTCCCTCCTGAGCCGATCGCTGACACCTCCACCGTACCTGCCCTTACGGACAGTTCGGGAGAGGGTATAACTGCGTGTTCGCCTGTGTAACGCTGTAATCAGGCTATGTCTTCCCGGAGCGATCCGGCCAGCAAATTAAGCGCGCTCTCGACGGTGTCCCGGCGGATCGCGGCCCGGTCGCCGGCCAGCGCGAGCTCGCGGCAGACCGTCCCGCCCGGCCCGGCGACCGCGATGAAGACGGTCCCCACCGGCTTCCCGTCCGCCGGATCGGGCCCCGCCACGCCCGTCGTGGCCACCCCGACCGTGGTCCACATCCGGGCCCGCGCGCCCTCAGCCATCGCCTCGGCCACCGCCGGGTGCACAGCTCCATGCTGTTCTAGCAGGTCATCGGGCACACCGAGGACAGCAGCCTTCAGGTCGGTGGCGTAGGCCACCACGCCGCCGCGGAACGCGGCCGAGGCACCCGGCACGCTGGTGATCGCCGCGGCGACCAGCCCGCCGGTCAGCGACTCGGCCGTGCTGATCGTCTCGCCGCGGGCGATCAGCAGGCCGACCGCCTCCGCCGCCAGCGCGGCCGACCGGGTCCTGGCGCCTGTCATGACTGCCCTCCTCCGGTCTCCCGGGCCGCCGGACCGCCCCGATTGCGTGGCCTGCCCGGTACGTCCGGCCCGCTCGATGGCTCGGTAAACGCCGGTTCGCTTGTCGCTGAATCGCCGACAGCTGAATCCCCCTGGACCCGGCTACCACGGTCAGAACCAGCGGAAACGGGCTTTTCGGCATGCTGGCCCGGACCCGCGGCCGGCCCTGGCCCGGCTGGCCGGCTCCCGGCCTGCCCGGGGTCAGCGCGGCGCGCGGCGGCCGGGCCGGGCCCGGCCGCGCGCCCGGCCGGCTGGCCCGGCACGGCCCGGTGCAGCCG
Organism: Streptosporangiaceae bacterium; assembly: GCA_035763085.1. Classification (GTDB taxonomy): domain Bacteria; phylum Actinomycetota; class Actinomycetes; order Streptosporangiales; family Streptosporangiaceae; genus DASUBV01. Next base: position 13,828 of record DASUBV010000111.1, read on the forward strand.
CACGGCCCGGACCGTGTAGTCCACGCCGGTCACCACCGTCACGATCACGGCCGCGCCCATCACCAGGCGCCGCTCCAGCCAGAAGCCGCCCGGCAGGATGTACAGGCTGATGGCGATCACCTGCAGCATCGTCTTGATCTTCCCGCCCCGGCTGGCCGCGATCACGCCGTGCCGGATCACCCAGAACCGCAGCGCCGTGACGGCCAGCTCGCGAGCCAGGATCACCACCGTGACCCACCAGGCCAGCTGGCCCAGCGCGGACAGCGTGACCAGCGCCGAGCCGGTCAGCGCCTTGTCAGCGATCGGGTCGGCGATCTTGCCGAAATCGGTGATGAGGTTGCGCCGCCGGGCCAGCTCGCCGTCCAGCAGGTCGGTCACCGAGGCGATGGCGAAAGCCGCGAACGCCGCGAGCCGGTACCCGGGCCCGCCGGCCACCAGCAAGGCCACGAAGACCGGCACCAGGAGCAGGCGCAGGACGGTCAGCGCGTTGGCCACGTTCATCAGCCGGGGCGCGGCGACTCCCCCGCCGCCAGCCGCCCCGTCCCCCGTCCCCCGAGCAGCCGGCTGGCTCAATGCGATCCCGCGGTGAGGACCTGCCCGGCGAGTTCCGGGCGGCCGATGGCTTCGGCCACCAGGTCCACGCCCTCCGAGCCGGTCACCGTCACCCGGACCAGGTCGCCGGCGGCCAGCGCGGCGCCACCAGCGCCGGTGCCCGCGTCCGGGAGGCTGACCTCGGTCGTGCCGTCGACCTCCGGCGCCTGGTGCGCGGCGCGGCCCAGGAAGCGCCCGTCGCCCAGGTCCTCCTCGATCAGCACGTCGGCGGTCTCGCCGATCCGGTCGGCGGCCCGCTGGGCCATCAGCTCGTCGGCCAGGTCGGCCAGGTCGGCGACCCGGCTGGCGATCTCGTCCTCGGAGAGCTGGCCGTCCAGTGTCGCCCCCTCGGTGCCTTCCTCGCTGGAGTAGCCGAAGATGCCGATCGCGTCGAGGCGGGCCTCGGAGAGGAACTGCTGCAGCTGCTCGACGTCGTCCCCGGTCTCGCCGGGGAAGCCGACGATGAAGTTGGACCGGATGCCCGCGGCCGGGGCCAGCTGCCGGATCTGGCCGATGAGACCGCAGAACCGCTCGCCATCACCGAACCGGCGCATCGCGCGCAGCACCCGCGCGCTGGCGTGCTGGAACGACAGGTCAAAGTACGGCGCCACGCCGGGGGTGCCGGCCATGACCGCCACCAGCCCCGGCCGGACCTCGGCCGGCTGCAGGTAGCTGACCCGGACCCGGGCGATCTGCGGCACGGCGGCCAGCTGCGGCAGCAGCGTCTCCAGCAGCCGCAGGTCACCCAGGTCCTTCCCGTACGAGGTGGAGTTCTCGCTGACCAGCAGGAGCTCGCGGACCCCGTGCCCGGCCAGCCACTCGGCCTCGGCGACCAGGTCCGGTACCGGCCGGGAGACGAACGCGCCGCGGAACGCGGGGATCGCGCAGAAGCTGCACCGCCGGTCGCAGCCAGAGGCGATCTTGAGCGGGGCCGTCGGGCCGCCGCCCAGCCGGCGCCGGATGACCCGCGGGCCCGACGCGGGCGCGACGCCCGGCGGCAGGTCAGGAATCCCGCCTCCGGGAACCCCGGCGCCGGCAGCCGGGGCGGAGGCACCCGGGCCGGCGGTCACCGTGCTGCCGGCCACCGTCCCGTGGCCGGGCAGCGGGACCGCGGAGGCACCGGGCCGGGCGGCCGGGGTGAGCGGCAGCAGGCGGCGCCGGTCCCGCGGCTCATGGGCCTGCCACCGCCGGCCCGCCACCACGTCGTCCAGCCGCTCGGCAATGCTGCCGTAGTCATCGAAGCTGATGACCTGGGCCTCCGGCAGCGCCTCGGCCAGCCCCGAGCCGTACCGCTCGGCCAGGCAGCCGGCCGCCACCACCGCCGCCCCGCCGGCCGCGGCGCCCAGCAGCTCGTTGATCGAGTCCTGCTTGGCCGCCTGGATGAAGCCGCAGGTATTGACCAGCACCACGTCAGCGGTGTCAGAGCCCTCGGCGAGCGTCCAGCCCGCCTGCTCCAGCCGGGCGGCCAGCTCCTCGGAGTCGACCTCGTTCCGGGCGCAGCCGAGGGTGACCATGGCCACGCTGCGCCCGCCCGCATTCGGTGTTTCCTGGCTCGACGACACACCGGCAGACTACGGTAAGGCCGCCGGTGCCAGCGCACCAGTAATGACCTGCGTCCCGCTGCCGGCGGCTCCGGCACCGGCGGGCGCCGCGGCGGCGCGCTAGCTCGTCCGGCCCGCCTGGCCCGAGTGCAGGCTCAGCGTGATCGGCAGCCCGGCCGGGCCGGGCTGGCGGTACTTGCCGTTGACCTTCAGCTTCACTGCCCCCGGGTTAGCCAGCAGCAGTTTGACACTGTGGTGCTCGGTCCACGTCCACGCCGAGCCGGCCAGGACAGTCCGCTGGTCAATCAGCTGGCCGGAGGCCGTGGTCAGCTGCACCCAGCAGTCCTCGCTGACCGCCTTGACCCGGATCACGAGGCTCGGCTTGTGATGCTGAACCGGCGTGGAGTCCGAGGCCGTCTTCTTCTGCCCGTTCTGGCCGGTGCTGCCGGCGTCACGCGGATGCGAGGCAGCAGCCGGGCCGGCGGCCACCGGCTTGGCCGGGGACGGTGCCGACAGGAAGTGGTAGGTGGCAATGCCCACGATCGCCGCCAGGGCGACCAGCATGGCCAGGCTCCAGTTCGGACGGCGCCGTTCCTTGATCTTGATCGGGGTGGACGGCTCGAACACGTCGGCGGCGGTAATGGCCTCCGGCGCGCCCTGCGTCGCGTCGTACTCCCGGATCAGGGGCTCGGGCTCCACATTGACGGCCCTGGCGATGCTGCGGATGTGCCCGCGCGCATAGAAGTCGCCACCGCATGCGGAGAAGTCGTTGCGCTCGATCCCCCGGATGATGGTTTCACGAATACAGGTCCGCTGGCTGACCTGCGTGACTGTGAGCCCGGCCTGGCGACGTGCCTCGGCCAGGGCGTCACCGATACTCACTCGGCGCCTCCGCTGCTCTCCTCGCACTGCGCCGGCCGGGGGTGCTGGGCGCGGTGCCGTCTCCTCTGCTTCCCTTCGCGGGAACGGTCACTAAGTGTAGACACGCAATTACCATCCGGCGAGGACCAGAGTGGCTGATTCGCTTCTTCATCAAGTCTCTCGCGGCCGCGAGAAACTGCCAATTCCCCCGGAAGGGTTATCTGGTCCCGAAACGGTCAGCAGGCACCGGACGAGGCCAGTCAACCCCGGAACGGTCAGCCTGCCCCGGATGGTTCCGTGCTAATCAGCATCACCGGAATCAGCTGGCTCAACCTGGCCGAAGACGGGCCGGCCTAGTCACCGTCGCCGCGCAGCGAGGCGAGCAGCCCGGGCAGGTCGTCCGGCCGGATCAGGACGTCGCGGGCCTTGGATCCCTCGCTGGGGCCGACGATGCCGCGGCTTTCCATCAGGTCCATCAGCCGGCCGGCCTTGGCGAACCCGACCCGCAGCTTGCGCTGCAGCATCGAGGTGGACCCGAACTGGGTGCCGACCACCAGCTCGGCGGCCTGCACCAGCAGGTCCAGGTCGTCGCCGATGTCGGCGTCGATTTCCTTCTGCTTGCCCTCGGCCGGAACCACGTCCTCGCGATAGACCGGCTCCATCTGCTTCTTGCAGTGCGCAACGACCTCGCGGATTTCCTTCTCGTTCACGTAGGCGTTCTGCAGCCGGATCGGCTTGCTCGCGCCCATCGGGAGGAATAGCGAGTCGCCCTGGCCGACCAATTTCTCCGCGCCGGGCTGGTCCAGGATGACCCGGCTGTCGGTCAGGCTGGAGGTCGCGAACGCCAGCCGTGACGGGACGTTGGCCTTGATCAGCCCGGTCACCACGTCCACGCTGGGCCGCTGGGTGGCCAGCACCAGGTGAATGCCCGCCGCCCGGGCCAGCTGGGTGATCCGCACGATGGCATCCTCGACGTCGCGCGGCGCGACCATCATCAGGTCGGCCAGCTCGTCCACGATCACCAGCAGGTAGGGATAGGGGACATAGACCCGCTCGCTGCCCGCCGGGGAGGTCAGCCGGCCCGCCCGGACCGCCTTGTTGAAGTCATCCATGTGCCGGAACCCCGAGGCGGCCAGGTCGTCATAGCGGCGGTCCATCTCGCCGACGACCCACTGCAGCGCGTCGGCCGCCTTCTTGGGGTTGGTGATGATCTGGGTGATCAGGTGCGGGATCCCGGAGTAGGCGGCCAGCTCGACCCGCTTGGGGTCGATCAGCACCATCCGGACCTCGTCCGGGGTGGACCGCAGCAGGACCGAGGTGATCACGCCGTTGATGCACGTCGAGTTGTGCGTGGGGATGCAGGAGCGGCTGGCCAGGTACAGCCGGCTCGGGCTGTCGACCTGGATGCAGCGGACTGGCACCGACTCGACGGGGCGCACGTCGACGATGTACCGCGATCGCGCCGGGCTCGCGGTCCTGACAATGGCCTGGCGGGCCAGCTTGCGCGCCAGCCGGAACACCGGCTCATGCGGCCGGAAGCTCACGCGGTAGACGACCGACGTGCTCTGAGTCCGGCCCTGGCACGGCTTCGTGCGGAGCGTGGCCTTGTAGCCCAGCCCCAGGACGAGGTCCAGGGCATCGCGGGCCAGCCGCTCGTTCGTGAGCGCGAGTTCCACCGCGCCAGTTGTGCTGCAGTAGCCATCGGTGTCCAGCAGTCCCGCCAGCAGCGCCTGCCGCTGGGTGACCGAGGACCGCAGGTACGGCTCCGGGATGTGCTTATTTCCCAGTACGCCGAGCTCGCGCAGGTGTGCCTTCAGCCCGGCGCGAGCCGCATGCCAGGCCGATCCGGCGGCGTGCTCCGCGATTCCGTACAGCAGCCGGGCGCTGTTCTTCGTGACTGCGTAACCTTCGCCACGTATCGCGTCGATGATCTCCTTGTCAGCACTGGTGATCCGGGCACCGTCGGCATGCCCGTCGCCGAGCCACGCCCCCAGCGTGTACGGCGCCACCAGCAGGTCGCGCTCGGGATAGTGCAGCGGGCCGCATACGGCGATGGAGTGGTTCACCCGCCCGCCCGAGCGGAGCGAGGCGGCGATCTCAGCCGTGGTCACCGGCTCGCTGCCGAGCTCGCGGCGGCGAGCCTGGCCGGCCGGGGCGGAAATGCGCTCGGCCAGCGCCTTATACGCGAGGTGCCGGGAGTACGCCGGCGCCCAGAAGGTGACAGTCCGCCCGTGGCGGACGTAACTGGACCGCAGCGGACGGCCCTCGCGCGGCAGGCTGCGGACCTGGCCGTACAGCACGTTCCTGAACTTGTGACCCACGTCATCGAGCATTTCCGCGGTTGTCACCAGGCGATCTGGCTCGCGCAGCACCTCGGCGGCGCGTGCGTTCAGCCGCTCAACGTCGCTGCGGGGCCAGTACGGCGTGCCGCGCAGCACCTTGCAGCGCCGACCGCGCCGCGCCGCGGTGTCGGTCTGCCACAGGTGCTGAGCGTCGGCAACGATGACAGTGCCGTCGGAGAACTCCACCTCAAAGCACGGCCTGCCGTGCATCACGGGAGTCGCCGCGATCACCGAGCAACGGCGGCCGCGCTCATCAAAAACCTCATCGCCGGGCTGTATCTCGCCCATGGTGGTCCAGCCATGCGGCCCCGGGATAGGCGTATCGAGAGCCAGCGCCTTGCCCGCGCCGGTCGCGCCGGCAATGAGCATGTGCGGCATCTTGGCGAGGTTGGCGACCACGGTCCGGCCCTCGACGTCCTTGCCCAGGCCCACCACCATCGGGTGATGGTCAGCCAGCGCCACCGGCGAGCGCAGCACGTCACCGAGGCTGACGATCTCCCGGTCGGAGTTGGGGATCTCCACGCCGATGGCCGACTTGCCGGGGATCGGCGACAGGATCCGCACGTCGGCGCTCTTCACCGCGTAGGCGATGTTCTTAGTCAGCGCGGTGACCCGCTCGACCTTCACCGCCGGGCCCAGCTCGATCTCGTAGCGGGTCACCGTCGGGCCCCGGGTGAACCCGGTGACCTGGGCGTCCACCTCGAACTGGTCCAGGACGACGGTCAGCGCCTCGACCATCGCGTCGTTGGCCCGGGTGCGCGCCTTCGGGGCGGTGCCCGGCTTCAGCAGCGCCGCGGGCGGCAGGGTGTAGCTGACATCGCTGGCGCCGGCGAGGGTGAGCTGCTCGGGCTTGGCCGGCCTGGCGTCCCTGGCGGCGGCCTGGGCCGCCCCCGCGGCGGCCGCCCCGGCTCCGGCGCCGCCGTCGGCAGCGGCGGGGGCCTCCGCCGCGGCGCCCGGCACCGAGAACGCCAGCCCGTCCGGCACTGGCTCCGGGCTGACGGCCCGCGCCGACCGCTCGGCGGCCAGGCTGTCCCGGGCCGCTCCCTCCGCCGCCGTCCGGGCCTTGCCCCGGCCGCGCGGCACCGACCCGCCCAGCAGCGGCGTGTCGTAGGGCAGGTCGTGGTCGCCGGCCTCGATGGCCGCGGGCCGGCGGCCCTTGCCGCGGGTCAGCTGGCCGCGCCGGGTCGCCGGACCGCCGTCCGGGTCGTCCCCGGCCTCCGGATCGGCCCCGGCCGCATCGTCAAAGTCGCGGTTGCGCACGTACCCGTGCAGCTCGGCCAGCCGGCCGGGCACCTGGTGCAGCGGCGTGCCGGTGATGACCAGCAGGCCGAAGCCCGTCACCGCGGCCAGCACGGGCACCGCGGCCCACTTGGTCACCAGGTGCACCAGCGGCGCCGAGGCCAGGTAACCGATCAGGCCGCCGGCCGAGCGCATCGCCTCGCCGCCGTCCGACGGGCCCGGCGTGCCGCTGGCGATGTGGATCAGGCCCAGCGCGCCGACCATCAGCGTGGTCCAGCCGACCACCATCCGGCCGGTGTCGGCGTTGCCGTCCGGGTGCCGCAGGAAGCGGATGGCCAGCAGGACGAGCAGGATCGGGATCGTCCAGGCGGCCGAGCCGAACGTGCCCCGCACGACGGCGGTCAGCGGCTTGCCGATGAGGCCCAGATGCCACCAGATGGCCGCGGCGGTGATGAACGCACCGCACAGCGCCGCCAGTCCCGCGCCGTCGCGGCGGTGCGCCGGGTCGAGGTCGCGGGCGCTGCCGCCGAACGCGCGGGCCATGGTGCCGACGGTGGCCGCCAGCGCCATCCACAGGCCCGCCAGGCCCGCCACCAGCCAGCCCAGCAGGATCATCAGCGGGTTCGGCGACGGCGGCGGCCGCCGCCCGGTGCCCCGCCCGCTCCTGCTGCCGCTGCGCGGCCGCCCCGAACTGCGCGTATAGGGCGAGGCAGTCTTGCGCCCGGACCGGCTGCCGCTCGTCGTCTTGGTCCGGCTGGTACCGCTCTTGCTGCTGGCCGACCGCGGACGGCTCGTGCCGGTGCGCGGGCGTGCTGCGCTCTTCGGCGCACGAGTCGCCATACTGGCCACGGTAGCGAGCCCAGGGCGCAAATCACGTGATCATTCCCAGCGTGTCGCCAACATCCCGCCCGCGCGGCTGGTCTAGCGTCCTGGTGACGGTCGTCTGGCAAACGACATACCGGGACGGCATACTGGAGTGATGCGCATCGCCGTTGCCGGCGGCGGGCCCGGCGGACTGTACTTCGCCGCCCTGGCCCGCCAGCTCTCCCCGGACGCCGAGATCACCGTCTGGGAGCGCAACGCGCCCGACGACACCTTCGGCTTCGGGGTCGTGTTCTCCGACGAGACCCTGGGCGGGATCGAGAATGCCGACCCCGTCATCTACCGGCAGATGGAGCGCGAGTTCGCCTGCTGGGACGACATCGACGTGCACGCCGGCGGGCAGGTCATCACCAGCGGCGGGCACGGTTTCGCGGCGATGGGGCGGCGGCGGCTGCTGGGCCTGCTCCAGGAACGCTGCGCCGGGCTGGGCGTCACGGTGCGCTACCGCACGCCGGCTCCGCCGGCCGGCGAGCTCGCCGCGAGCTACGACCTGGTCGTCGCCGCGGACGGGGCCAACTCGGGGGTGCGCAGTGAGCTGGCTTCCTCGTTTCGCCCGAGTCTGGACGTGCGGGCCTGCAAGTACATGTGGCTGGGGACCGACCGCGTCTTTGACGCTTTCAAGTTCTACATCGAGCAGACGCCGTACGGGGTGATGCAGGTCCACGGCTACCCCTACGACGCCACGGGCAGCACGTTCATCGTCGAGATGCACGAGGACGTGTGGCGGGCGGCCGGGTTCGCCGAGCTGGCCGGGGCGGCCGGGACCGCGCCGGGCACCTCCGACCACGCCTCGATCGCGCGGATCCGCGAGCTGCTCGGCGGGCTGCTGGACGGGCACCAGGTGCACGCCAACAACTCGCGGTGGATCAGCTTCGGCACGCTGCGCTGCGACCGCTGGCGGGATGGCAACGTGGTGCTGCTCGGCGACGCCGCGCACACGGCGCACTTCTCCATCGGCTCGGGCACGAAGCTGGCCATGGAAGACGCCCTCGCGCTGGCCGCCTGCCTGCACGAGCACGGCGCCGCGGCCGGCCCGCCGGAACTGGACGCGGCGCTGGCGGCCTACGAGGCCGAGCGGCGACCGGTGGTGGCCTCCACCCAGCGCGCGGCGCAGGCCAGCCTGGAGTGGTTCGAGAACCTGGGCCAGTACACCGGGCAGGAGCCCGAGCAGTTCGCCTTCAACATCATCACCCGCAGCCGCCGCGTCACCCACGCCAACCTGCGGCTGCGCGACCCGGAGTTCACCGACCGGGTGGACGCCTGGTTCGCCGGATATACCAAACGACACGGCATGGGCTCCGGCGACATCGTCCCGCCGATGTTCCAGCCGTTCCGGCTGCGCGACCTGGAACTGGTGAACCGCGTCGTGGTGTCGGCCATGGACATGTACTCAGCGCGCGACGGCACGCCGCCGGACTTCCACCTGGTCCACCTGGGTGGCAAGGCGCTGGGCGGGGCCGGCCTGGTCATGACCGAGATGGTGTGCGTGTCGCCGGAGGGACGGATCACGCCGGGCTGCGCCGGGATGTACGCGCCCGAACACGAGACGGCCTGGCGGCGGGTTACCGAGTTCGTGCACGGGCAGTCCGCGGCGAAGATCGGGCTGCAGCTGGGCCACTCGGGCCGCAAGGGCTCGACGAAGCTGATGTGGGAGGGCATCGACGAGCCGCTGCCAGACGGCAACTGGCCGGTATGCGGGCCCTCGCCGCTGCCCTACCTGCCCGGCGTCAGCCAGGTGCCCCGCGAGCTGGACCGGGCCGAGCTGGCGGAGATCAAGGCGCAGTTCGTCAGCGCCACCCAGGCGGCGCAGCGGTGCGGGTTCGACCTGGTAGAGCTGCACTGCGCGCACGGCTACCTGCTGTCGTCGTTCATCTCGCCGGTCACCAACCAGCGGACCGACGAATACGGCGGCTCGCTGCAGGCGCGGCTGCGCTACCCGCTGGAGGTGTTCGCGGCGATGCGCGCGGAGTGGCCGGCGGGCAAACCGATGACCGTGCGGATCTCGGCCACCGACTGGGTGCGGGGCGGCATCACCGGGCCGGACGCGGTGCAGATCGCCCGGGCCTTCGCCGCCGCCGGCGCGGACGCGGTCGACGTGTCCACCGGGCAGGTCACGCCCGACGAGCAGCCGGCGTTCGGCCGGTCCTACCAGACGCCGTTCGCCGACGCGATCCGCAACCAGGCCGGCATCGCCACCATCGCGGTCGGCGTGATCTCGTCCTACGACGACGTGAACTCGATCATCCTGGCCGGCCGGGCCGACCTGTGCGCGCTGGGCCGGGCGCACCTGCACGACCCGAACTGGACGCTGCACGCGGCGGCGGACCAGGGCTACGCGGGGCCTGGCGCGGTGTGGCCCGTGCAGTGGCGAGCTGGTTCGGCGGCGCCGCGAACGGGCCGGACGGACGGGCCGCGGCCGCGCCTGGAGCTGATCCGGTCCGGCGGGCCGCCGGACACCCGGCACGCGCGCTGGCTGCCCGACGATTCGCGGTGGCCTGGCGTTACGACCGGGCCTGGCGCCGGGCCCGGCCTTGAACCCGGACCCGGACCTAAGCCCAGACCCGGACCTGGACCTGGGCCCGGACCCGGACCTGGACCTGGGCCCGGACCCGGACCTGAACCCCGGCCTGGACCTGGGCCCGGACCTGGGCCCGGGCCTGAGCCCGGACCCGGACCTGAGCCCGGACCCGGGCCTGAACCCGGACCCGGACCTGAACCCGGACCCGGGCCCGGACCTGGGCCCGGGCCTGAACCCGGACCCGGACCTGAACCCGGACCCGGACCTGAACCCGGACCCGGACCTGAACCCGGACCCGGGCCCGGACCTGAACCCGGACCCAGCCCTCGACCCGGACCTGGGCCCGGAATTGGCGAGACTGACACGCCCGGCGGAGCCGGCGGCGTGCCTGACGAGGCCAGGCGGACTGTACGTGCTGACAGGACTGATGGCGCCACAGTGCCTGACGGGACTGACGTGACTGGCAGGGATGGCGCCGTGGGAGGCTGACTCGATGACTCTGGAACGCATCAACCCGCCCGGGCTGCCCGCTCCATCCGGTTTCTCACACGCCGTGGTGGCGACCGGCGGGCGGCTGATCTTCCTCGCCGGGCAGACCGCCCTCGATGAGTCGGGCGCGATCACCGGCCGCACCGTAGCCGAGCAGTTCGAACAGGCTTTGCGCAACCTGCTGACCGCGCTGCGCGCGGCCGGTGGCGGGCCTGAGCACCTGGCCAGCCTCACGGTCTACGCGGTAGATCTCGCTGGATACCGGGCCAGCGGCCCGGAGATGGGTGCCATCTGGCGCCGGCTGGCCGGGCGGGAGTACCCGGCGATGGCCGCACTCGGCGTCCGCCGACTGTGGGATCCCGACGCGCTGGTGGAGGTTCAGGGCTTCGCCGTGATCCCCTGACCTGTGCGGCCGGTGATAGCGAGCACGTGCTGGTGCGCCGGCTCGGCCAGCCTGGTCCGCAGCGCGTCGAAGAGCTCGGCGGCCCGTGCGCCGTGCCAGTCGGCGGGCAGCAGCCCGGCAGGCAGGCCGGGGTCCAGGAACGGCAGCCGCCGCCAGTCGGTCAGCACCCGCACATAGTCCGCAAACGCGCCCTCGTCACTCCCGCCTGCTGCGTCGCCTCCCGCAGCTGCGCCACTGCCCGTGCTCGCACCATGCCCAACCCTCGCGCCACTCACCGCGCCCGCGGCGCTGCCGGCACCGGCGGCCGCTGTCCGCCAGCGGTCGAGTACCGGGGCGGCGATGTCGATGAAGGCCTGGTAGAGCTGCTCTAGCCGAGCCAGGTCCCACCACCGGCCGACTTGCTCGCGCACATTGCCGAAGGCGACGTAGTCGGCGCGGAACAGCGTCACGTAGTCCGACAGCCCATAGCTGCCGAGCATGTCCCTGGTCTCGCCCTCCAGATGGCCGGGCGCGATCCACACCCCGGCCGAGACCGTTCCGAAACCCAGCCAGACAAGCCGCGAGCGCAGCGTGTGCCGCCGGCTGCGCTCGTTCTCGGGGACGCTGAACACCGCCAGCAGCCAGCCGTCGGATGCGCTGGCCCTTGGCCGGTCGAAGATCCGCCGGTCACCCTCGGCCAGGACGGCCCGCCCGTGCCGGGACAGCCCGTACCCCGCCGCGCCGTTCTCGCGCCGCGCCTCCAGCAGGCCGCGCTGCTTGAGCCGGGAGATTGCCGACCGGACGGCCGGCTCGTCCACGCCCAGCCCGGCCATGAGCCGGATCAGCGCCGCCACGCTCAGCCAGCCGGCTGCCTCGCGCGCATACAACCCGTAGACCGTCACGATCAGCGCCCGCGGCTGGGCGGGCCGGGCCGGGCTAGCCGCCGTGGCGGCCGGCCCGTCCGGCCGGGCCGGGCGGGCAGGCTGATCCGGGCGGGCCGCCTGGCTCGGGTCCGGACCGGCGGGCTGACCCGCGCGGGCCGGCTGACCCGAGGCCGGACCGGCGGAGTGGGAGGACACGCTTGCGAACATAGCGCGTCACGCCCCTGGCGCCAGCCCGCAGCGTGCGCGGCCCAGCGGCCAGGGCCGGCGCTGGCCCTCACCTCGCCGCTGCCCGCGGTTCTAGCCGTCACCTCACCACCAGCCGCAGCACTGACGTCAGCTCGCCGCCACGTCCGCAGTGCTAGCCGCAGTGGATCGCCGGCCGGCGTCCTTGGCTCAGCTATCCGCCGGTTAACCGCCGGAACGCGGCGCTGGCGGTCAGTTAACCGCCGGAACGGTGGCCAGGTCGGCCAGCAGGAGGTTGCGGTCTTCCTCGTCGGCGATGGCGGCGCTGGCCTCACGGGCCTGCGCGGCCCAGCCCTGGGCCGCCTGGGTGTCACCGCCCAGCGCGCTCGCCCGGGCCAGCGCCTCGTAAGCGAAGGCCAGGTCGAAGTCGCCGATGCCCTCCCGCTGGCAGATGTCCAGCACCTTCTGCGCATGCAGGTATGCCGCCTCGGGCTGGCCCAGGACGGTGTACACCCGCGAGACCTGCCATTCGCCGCGGGCCCGGTTGACCGGCTCACCGACGACCATCCAGTGGTAACAGGACGCGTGAGCCCCGTGC
>DASUBV010000112.1:0-53205 GCA_035763085.1 Streptosporangiaceae bacterium
CTGGTCAGGTTGCCTGGGGCGGAGCAGGTGCTGGTGCTCGCGGCTGACTCGCTTATCTGTGATGACTGGTCGCTGCGGGTGTGGGTGAGCGAGCTGGGGCTCGCTTACCAGGAGCCGGCATCTGGCCTCACGCCAGGGCCAGTTGAAGCACGGGCGGGGTTCGGCGATTACGCTCGCTGGCAGCGCGGCGTGCTGGCGTCGGGCCGGTTCAACGATCAGGCCGGTTACTGGCGGGACCGGCTCGCCGGGTGCGCGCCGCTTGACCTGATCCGGGGCGCGGCGCGGGCGACGGACCCGGGGGAGGTCCGCGGAGTGCGGCCGCTGGCGGTGCCGGAACCAGTGCACGTGCGGCTGCGGGAGCTGGCCTACCGCGAGCGGGCTACCGTGTTCTCGGTGTTGCTTGCGGCGTGGCAGGCGCTGCTGGCCTGGCATACCGGTCAGCCCGACGTGGCGGTGGGCACCATGGCCCCAGGGCGCGGCTGGCCCGAGCTTGAGCAGGTGATCGGGGTGTTCGAGAACCCGGTCGTGCTGCGGGCCGACGTGTCGGGCGACCCCGGTTTCCTGACCCTGGTCGGCCGGGTCAGGGAGGCCGCCGCCGGGGCGCTGTCGCACGCGGAACTGCCGTTCCACGTGATGTCACGGGCACTGGCCAGTTCCGGCCGCCCGTCGCCCGAGCCCTTGCTCGGAGTGATGTTCACCCTGGTCGGAAGCACCACGCCGGCCGGCCTTGACCGGCTCACGGCGACGGAGATCCCGCTGGCGCCGACGACGGTAAGCGGTGACCTGCGCCTCGAACTGAAGGAGAACGACGACGAGCTGCGGGGCTGGCTGCACTACCGCACCGATCTTTTCACCACACCAGAGGCCGCCCGCCTGGTCGGCCGTTACCTGGCGCTGCTCGACAGCGTCGCCGCCGACCCGGACCGGCCGCTGAGCGTGCTGCTCGCGCCAGGCTGAGGGGAGAGACGCATGTCATCAGCGCGCTGGATGCCGGAGCACGGCGGCTACTGGGCGGTCAGCAACTACCCCCAGGTCACCCGGGTCCTCGCCGACGCGGCCAGCTTCTCCGCCCAGGATGCCGAAATCCCGCGGCCAGAAGCTTTCCACGCCCGGCCGATTCCGTTTCAGCTCGAGCGCCCTCACCATCGCCCGATACGACGCATTGTCGATGCGGTCCTGGCTGAAACGGTCACCAGCCAGCTTGAGGCCCCGCTCCGGGCCGCCGCCCGCCGGCAGCTCGTCGGCTTTCGCGCCGGGGACGAGTTCGAGCTGGCGGACGACTTCGCCGTCCCGGTGGTCGCCGCCGGGCTGTGGCGCCTGCTTGGCATGCGCTGGCCCGATGAGGCGCGTTTCACCGACCGGTCGAGGGCGATGACGCGGGCGCTATGGGCCGAGGACGGCAACGCCCCGGTCACGGCCGGCGAGGCCTTCGGCTCAGCCGACACACTCGAGGAACTGGTGCTGGCGGTCATCGATCGCGGCCTGGAGGACGCCCACGGCCTACTGGCGGCACTGCGGCGGATGACCTGGCAGAGCTACTATGCCGATCAGACTATGGAGATGCACATCCTGGCCGTCGGGCTGGTCGCCACGGCGCTGGCCAACACGGTGACCACGGCGGTCGTGGCCGTCGAGCACCTGGGCGAGCACCCGGCCGACCGCCAGGCCGTGCTTGACCGGCCCGACGGCGCCGCGGCCGCGGTCGAGGAGCTGTTGCGCCTGTACCCGCCGCAGTCCCCGGCGAGGATCGTGATGCGGGACACCCACCTCGGCGGTGCGCGGCTGCGGGTCGGCGATGCCGTGCTGGGGTCGGTTCCCGCGGCGAACCGTGACCCTGAGGTCTTCCGCGACCCCGGCCGGCTCGTGCTCTACCGCGCCTCCCGGCGGCATCTCAGTTTCGGAGCGGGTCGGCACTACTGCCCGGGCGCCTCCCTAGCCCGCATGCTGCTCAGGGTTATGCTCGAAGAGCTGCACGCCGCGGTGCCGCATTACCGGGTCAGGGCGGCGCCCGCGGCGGTTGACCCGTCTCCGATGCGCGCGCCAGCGCGCCGCCTGTGGATCGAGCCGATGCTAGACGGGGCCGGAACCGCCATCGGTGGAAGCAGGCCCGCATGAGCCCGCACGACTCGAGTGAGGAACAGCGCGCGGGCGAGCCCGGGGACCGCTCCCGCAAGAGCCTCCGGCTGCTCTTGCGGATCATGCTGGCCACCTTGCGGCTCGTCTGGTCCGCGACGCCGGGCGGGCTGATCGCATCGGTCCTGCTGGCGCTGCCCCAGGCGCTGGCCGTGCCGGTCCTGCTGATAATCACCAGGGAGTTCGTGAACGCGGTGGCGGCGCACGGCAGCCGTGGAGCGGGCATCGGCACGTACCTCCCCACGGCGGTGCTGCTCGGGCTGGTTACGGTCGCCCGGATGGCTTTCGGCGACGTCAGCCAGCGGCAGGACCAGGCGTTCGCGGAACGGGTCACCGCGGTCGCGGAACAGCGCTTCCTGCACACGGTCGCCTACGCCGACTGGGGCCATTTCGACGACCCCGGGTGGCACGACCGCATGCAGCGCGCCTCCGAGGAAGTGAGCTTCCGGCTGCACCAGCTGACCGGCAACCTGATGAACATCGTCTCCCAGACGGTCAGCCTGGTCGGCGTCACCGCCGTACTATGGTCGATCGATCCGATTTTGGTCGCGATAGCCGCAGTAGCCGCCTTCGCCGCGGCGCCGATGCACCGCACGATCACCCGGCGCTGGTACCGCTTCAATCAGAGCTGCGCCGAGTACGAGCGGCAGTCGTGGTACCTGCGCTGGCTGGTGTCCGACCGCTTCCCCGGCAAAGAGGTCCGGGCGTTCGGTCTGGAAGAGGAACTGCTGCGGCGCCGTCGGGAGATGGTGGACGAGCACCTCGCCGCGAAGATGCGGATGTATCGCACCGACATGACCGTGAACGGCCTGGCCGGCGTGCTCGGCGGCCTCATCCTCGGCGGTGCCTACATCCTCCTGGCCGTGCTGGCCGGCCGCGGCACCCTGTCACCAGGCGACCTGACCGCCGCCCTCGGCGCGCTTACCAGCGTGTCGGTCGGCTTGGCGGCGTTGTCCCAGTTCATGCTGCGAATCGAGCAGCATTCCACGTTTCTCGACGACTATTTCTCGTTCCTGCGTACCCAGCCTTTGCTGCCGGTCACGGAACGGCCGTCGCCCCTCCCGGCCGGCCCGGTCGGCATCGAACTGGACCGGGTGAGCTTCGCTTACCGGGGCGCGGAGCAGCCCGCCCTGCGGGACCTGTCGCTCCACATCCGGCAGGGGGAGCTGATCGCCCTGGTGGGTGACAACGGTGCGGGCAAGACCACGCTCGTGAAGCTGCTGCTGCGTTTGTACGACCCGGATTCTGGAAGTGTGCGCATCGGCGGCGTGGACCTGCGCGACGCCGACCTGAACGCCGTCCGCGCCCGTATCGGGGTGCTGTTCCAGGACTTCAACGTCTACATGCTGAGCGCGCGGGACAACATCCAATTCGGGCGGGTGGACCGGGAGGCGACCGACGCCGAGATCTGGGAGACCCTCACGCGCGCCCGGGCGGACGGGGTCGTCCGCCAGCGCCCGGACGGGCTCGACGCGCAGCTCGGGATGATGTTCAGCGGCGGCACCGAGCTGTCCGGCGGCGAGTCCCAGCGGCTCGCGCTGGCCCGGCTAATGTTCCGCGACGCCGACATCTGGATCCTCGATGAGCCCACCTCCGCGCTGGACGCGGACTCCGAGGCGCACATCTTCACCCAGTTGCGCGAAGATCTCGACGGCCGGACCGGCATCATCATCTCGCACCGCATGTCGACGGTTAAGATCGCGGACCGCATCGCGGTCATGCAGGAAGGCCGGATCACCGAGCTTGGCACGCACGGAGAGCTGATGAGCGCGGGCGGCCGCTACGCCGAGCTCTATGAGCTGCAGGCGAAGGGCTTCATGGGCAACGATGACGCCCCCGATATCAAGTTTTCCGGTATTCAATACCGGAGACTGTGACGGCCCGCCGCGCCGGAGCGGCGGCCTTTCGCCCGCTGGAGCGAAGATAGATAATAGGGGCATGGATACCGAAGGCGCGGAAATCCATTTTCGGCGGCTCGCTGAAAGGGCCCTTCGCGAGGTCGCGGCCGAGCCGGACGTGCTGGCCCGCGTCGCGTCGGTCGAGCGTGCGCTCACCGTCACCGGGGCGATCGACGCGCACCGGGCCGAGGCGATCAAGGCAGACCTGCGGATCGCGGTCAAGGCGAGGGAGCCGCGTCGCCCCAGCGCCCCGCCCGGGCTCGGCGCGGTCCTGCGGTTCCCCTCGCGCCGGCAGCAGTTCACGGCCACCTCGTCCGGCGTCGCCCTCCCGGGCTCCGCGGAGCTCCGCCGGGCATCGCCCGCGGCCAGCTCGCCGCGGGCGGCGGATCGCGTGTTTCCGGTCGCGGCCGCGCTGCCGCTCGGTTCCGGCAACCTGCGCGGCACCTTGCATCTGCTCGCGTACCTCCAGGACGGCGCCGGCGCCCGCATCTGGTCCGCGGGTCGCGTTGCCGTGCGGGACCAGATCGGGCGCGCGGGACGGCGCGGTCACGCCATCGCGCGGCTGGACACGCTGCGCGCCACCGATGACGAGGGCGGCGCGTACCTCCTGCACGTGGGCCGGATGGGCAGCAGCAACGACGTATGGCTAGGCGAGTTCTACCTCGACCCTGACCCGCCGGCCGGGATCCGGTGGCTTGAGATCGGCGACCCCGCCGTCCGCGTCGACCTCACTCCGCCCGACCCCGCACCGCGGGTCACGGTGGGCCCAAGCTCGCTTGCCCCCGGCGAGCACTACCTGCACCGGCTCGCCTCGGGCTGGCTTGTCAACGGCTTCGCTGAGGACGTCGGCGAGGTCCTCGACGCGCTGCGAACCGCGGGCGCGCTTCCCGGCGACAGCCCCGTCCCCGGACAGCTCGCCGCGCTCGCGCGCGCGCTCGACGGCGGGCCGGCTGAGCCTGGTCTCCCCGAGCAGTGGCGGATCGCGACGGCGGCAACCGCACCGCACGACGGATACGCCGGGCTGGGCACCCGGTTGCCCGACTTGGACGGTGCCACGATCACGCTGCTTGGGATACGCGCGAGCGAAGACGGCGACAGCGCCCTTAACCTCTACGCCACTGGTGTCTCGGCGGACGAGCCCCTGCCCTGGCTGCTCTGGGTGCGCGACGCTTGCGGCTGGCACGCGGTGAGCCAGTGGCCCCGCGGCGGCGGGGCGGACGAGGCCTGGGTGGAATGCCAGGTCGTGCCGCCGCCGACCCCGGGCGACTGGCTTGAGGTTCTCGCCTGCGGCCGGTCGGCCGACGTGCGCGTCACCGTCCCGGTCCGGTGGTCCGGCGAATGAGCGGCCGGGACGAGCCGTGGTTCGCCTCGGCGCCGCCGTGCTCGGCCCCGGTACCGTGTGAGGGCCAGGCGCACACGCTGAGGTGGCAGGCCGGCTCGATCACCCTGCCGTCACATCAGGACAGCGAGGCGGAACTGGTGCTGTCCGCGCTCGGCGGGCAGAAGGTCGGCTGCGTCGAGCTCGCCCGGGCGTGGCAGCGGCACGCCGCCGACCTGTCGATGCTGGTGATCGGGGCCAGGGGCCCGGACGACCAGATCACGGCCACCCTGGACGGCGGGGGCGAGGCCCTCGCCCCCGGGCTGGGTCCCCGCCTGGCCTCGTCCCGGCAGACGCCAGACCGCGAAACCGAGATCATGTCCCTGCTTGCGCTCGGACCGCAGTTCGGAGCCAGGCTGACCGGGCACGTGGCCGCGGCTCACGGGTGCCGGGTCACCGCCGAGAGCCGTCCCCTGCTGACCGTGGCCGTCGAGGCACGGCTCGCGGCGGTAGCGGTGAAGTGGGTCGGCGCGGATCCGGACCGGGTACGCGCCAGCCTGCACGACGGTGCCGGCTGGGGGAGCGTCGAGCTGGCCGGCGCGGGGCAGCCCGGCGACTTGCGGGCCCGCCTGCCGGTCACGTGGCTCGCCGAGGTCTGGGCCTGCGGCCTCGCGCTGGTCGGTCAGAGTCTGGTGGTCGCGGTCACCGTGCCGGGCTGGCCGCGAGCCCGGGTACTGGCGCTGCGGGCACCCGGCGCGGAACCGGTTGAGCTCGCCGTGCAGGGCTCGGCGAGCGCCGACGGCACTCCGCGCTGGGAGACATGAAGCGCACGCTGTGCCGGGGCTCGCCCGGATCGTGATCGTCAATGACCATAACCTCTTTCAGCCTCTGCCGCCCGGCCAGGCCGGCGGAGCGGGCGACCCGGCCTGGATACCACGGCATCACGGCCTAGCCACGGGCGCGCTATCCGGCGCGGCGGCCTGCGCGCCCGTCGACTTAGTTAACGAGCGTGTCCCAGGCCTTTGCCCGCGGTTACCTGGACGGGCTGCGCGTCATCGGGGACCGACGACAGCGTGAGCGCTGTTTCGCTCTTACCACACCGACCGGGCGATCGGCGGCTGCGGTCCATGCTGGAGCTGGTCCGGCGGGAGCGGCTCGGCCGGGACGCGCCGGCTATGGTGCGGATGCTCGGGGACAACGCCCCGGTTCCGGTCAACGGGCAGCTCTGCGCCAATCCGTTTTCCCTGCTCCATGCGCTCGCGGAGCGGCCGCCGGACGCTTTCCTGCCCCGGACCGAAGGGCCGTGCGCGCACGGCGACATGACGATTCTGAACATGCTGTGGACCGGGGAGGGACGACTTTTGCTCATCGACCCGCGTGGTGTGCTCGGAGCCTGGGATCCGATCTGACCTGGGCGAGCCTGCCTTCTCGCTGAGCGGTTTCGCGCATTGCTTCAAGGGGCGGCTGACCTGGAACCGGGAAGACCCGGACCATTTCCGTGTCGTTGATTCCAGCGACACCGTGCCATCGTGACCCTGCTGCTCGGCGTCGAGTGCCTGCACCGGACGTGCTCGGAAGAGGCGGACCGGCGCGGCTAGTCCGGTTCCACCCGCACGGCGCGAGCCCAGGCCGGCGCGTCCCGGACGCGCGGCCCGAGCAGCCCGACGACGATCCGCATCCCTTTCGGCGGCCCGGCTGGCCACGGCGTATAGCCGTCGGTGAGCACGACCGTGACGGTGGGCCTGGGCCGCAGCGCGGCCGCGGCGGCGATGCCCGCGCCCATGTCGGTCCCGCCGCCGCCGATCAGCTGCACCTGGCGGGCCGAGTTGACCCGCTGGGCCGGGCCGGCCGCGGCGGCGCAGGCCAGCACCCGGATCTGGCGGGCCAGCCCGAGCGCGCGCAGCAGGCCGTCCACTTCGCTCAGCGCCAGGGCGAGCAGGTCCGCGGTCATGCTGTCGGAGGTATCGCACACCACGGCCACTTCGGGCATCGGCCGCCGCAGGGCCGGCAGCACGACCTGGCCGACCACGGCCGACCGGCGCGACGGCCGCCGGTAGGAGTAGTCGACCGCCCCGGTGACCTGGGCCACCGCCCGGCGCAACTCGGCCGCGAGCAGGACGCGCCAGCTGACCTTCGGGGACAGGGCCTCGTGGGCCCAGCGCAGCAGCCCGGCCGGCACGGTCCCGGCCAGCTTGCCTTGCGCCACGACCTCGAGCGCGACCTGCCGGCGGAGCAGGTCGGCCTGCCAGCCGGGCAGACCGCCCGGCTGCTCCCCGGGCCGGGGCATCCCGTCCGCGCCGCTTCCGCAGTCCGCCGTGTAGCCCGCCGTGTCCCCGTCCGATTGCCCCGCCCGTCCCCCGGGCCCCGCCTGCCGGCCGCCCTTCCCCTCGTGGGCCAGGGCGCGGATCCCCTCGAAGTACTGTTCCGCCAGCATGCCGTCCGCGGCGCGCAGGTCGTAGGGGAGCACCGGCCGGCCGGGCAACTCGAGCCCGGCCGGCACCAGGTCGTCGTTGATCTCGGCGTCGGCCGCGCGCAACCAGGTGCTGGCCTCATCCGGCCGGACGCCCGCTGCCTGCGCCCGCTCGCCGTGGGCCTGAAGCAGATGACAGACGTGATGCACCAGGACGCTACCCAGCTGCGCCGGGGTCCAGGCCGCGGTCACCTCCGGGTCCGCGTGCATCCGCCAGTTCTGGTCGACGGACACGGCGCCGCCGCCGTGCTCCGCGATCACCTGAACGCCGAACACCCCGGTGGCCAGGTACGGGAACTTGACGGCGGCCCACAACCGGGCCGCCGTCAGGCCGTCCAGGCCCGAGTCGCTCACTGGAGCAAGCCCACGTCGCGCAGCAGGGGAGCGAACCGGCGGATTTCGGCGGGTAGCGGCGCGCTCTGGGGGCGGCACTTGGCCAGGATGCGGGCGGCGACGGCGGCCACGTCGGGCGCCACGTCGGCGGCAAGGCCGAGGACCTGCCAGCCGGCCGTCCACCGTTCCGGCGTCGGGTCCGCCACCACCGCGGCCGCGACCGCAGCCAGGGCGGCGTAGGCCCGGTCGCCCCGCCCGGGCAGCCGGAAGGAGGCCGGGTCGGCCAGCACCTGCTCCGGATCTGGCAGGTCCATCTCGGTCATCCAGGCCAGGAACTCCACCCCCGGCCCGTCACCGACGGCCCCGCGCACCAGCGCCGAGCGGGCCTGGTCGCTGGCGCCGCTAGCGCCCGCGGCGGCCATCAGGCGGGCCGCCATCTCCCAGGTTCGCGGCGACGGCCAGCTGCGGCCCGCGGACGCCGCGTCGGACGGCGGGGCGCAGGCCAGCGCGGGCCGGACCCGCAAGAAGGCGGAGACCAGGCCCCGGGACAAGATCTCCTCGGCCTGCCACCCGTCGGGCAGCACCGGGACGACCGGGGCCGTCCAGCCGGCGGCCAGCCCGTCCGCCACCGACTGTGGGTCGGTTTGCCAGGCCAGGTGGCAGAGCCGGTTGGCCAGCGGCGCAGACAGGTCCCAGCCGTCGGCGGCCTGCTCAGGCGGGTTGGCGGCGGCGACCACAGCCACCGCGTCGGGCAGCGTGAGGTCGCCCACCGCTCGTTCGAGGACCACTCGGAGCAGGGCCGCCTGCACGGCGGGCGGGGCGGTGGACAGCTCGTCCAGGAACAGCAGGCCGTGCCCGGCCTCAGCCAGCCGCCGGGCCCAAGCCGGGGGAGCGAACCGCACCTCGGCGCCGACCACGATGGGCAGCCCGGCGAAATCCGATGGCTCCCTGATCGAGGCGATCACCGTCTCGCACGGCAACCCCATGACCTCTGCCATGGCGCGGATCGCGGACGTCTTGCCGGTGCCGGGCGCGCCCCAGAGCAGGACCGGCACGCGGGCCGCCACCGCCACGCCGAGCGCCTCAACCGCTGGACTGTTCGGGCTCATACTTCCAATTATGGAGCATCTGCGATCGCTGGCCGCGCGCTCGAAGCCGGTAATGCGCGATGTCCGTAACCGCGGCCGCGCGGGCGAATTACCCGGCAATTCATAAGTCCGCGGGATAATCCCATTGGCAGCTGCCCGCGGTGCCGGTGTCGTCGTGCACGATCATCTGCTGGCCCGCTGAGCCTGGACTGCACATCCAGGACGGGGAGTTGTATTCTCCGCGGATAGTTGGACACGGATGACGGCGGTCGCGAGAGACTGCCCCACCAGGACGATTTGAGAGGCCAGACCCTCGGCGGATTCTTTCGGTCGTTGCAACGGTTGCCTGTCTGGAGGTTCGTTGTGGCGAGGTCGGCGGTCTTGACGGCCTGGCCGACAGGTCACATGCGCCGAAGGCGCACCCGTGGCGGATCAGCGCCGAGGTAGAGGCGGTGATCTGCGACCTGCGCAGCTCTCATCGCGGGTGGGGTCCGCGCCGCCTGGTCTTCGAGCTCGCCAAGCGCGGGCACCCGGATGTCTCCCGGTCCACGGTCGACCGGGTGCTGGTCCGTCATCAGCTGCTTGAACCGGTGCCGCGGCGCAGGCGCCGGGACCAGTACCGCCGGTGGGAGCGCTCTGCGGCGATGGAGCTGTGGCAGTTGGACGTCACGGCAGCCTGTTCCTGGCCGATGGCCGCAAGTGCAAGGTCATCACCGGGATTGACGACCACTCCCGGTTCTGCGTCATCACCACCGTTGTGGTGCGGGCCACCGTCCTAGCAGTGTGTAACGCGTTCGTAACCGCGATGGCCGAGTACGGGATTCCCGGCGAAGTGCTCAGTGACATTCAAGCAGTTCACCGGCCGGTTCGGCAGGGCCTCGTCCGGCGGAGGTGCTGTTCGAACGGATCTGCCGGGAGAACGGCATCACCCAGCGGCTGACCAAACCGCGGTCGCCGGCTACTACGGGGAAGATCGAGCGGCTGCACCAGACGCTGCAGCGGGAGCTGCTGAACGTGCATTCGAGCGGTAAAGCACCTGATGGAGTCACCGGCCAGTAACAGTGCCCGGGTGGACCCGAGAGCCGTTCAAGGGCGTGACGCGCAGGTTCACCGTTGGATCTCATGTGGGCGGCCAGCCGTTGTGCGCCGACGAAGAGTTCCATGGCTCGATGCTGGTCATCACGACCTGGGCTTGCGCGCTGCCGGGCGTCGCCGGCGAGGCGGGCGCGGATCGCGGGTTCGTTGTCTGCGCCGGCGATGAGCAAGACGCGGATGCGTCCGTCCTCGCTTCCTGCCAGCGGCCCGGCGAAGACAACGAGGCCCGCACCGTCGAGCGCGTCCGTGTACGCCGCAAGCTCGCTTACTGCGGGCTGCCCGAACGCGCCCTTGCCGTCCTCCCTCGCCGGGCCTGCCTCGCGGATCACCGTAAGCAGCTCATCGGGCCCCTCCTGCGGGTCGCTCGGCGCGGATCAGCCAGGCGCCGGAGGCGAAGGTGATTCCGCCGCTGCTGGCATGGGCGGTGACTGTGGCGCTGAGCGCGTCGAGCGCGCGCTCGCGGCCGGTGTCGTCGAGGCCGTCGAGCATCCATCCCATCAGGCCGAGCACGAAGCGGCGCGCGTCGCCGGGATCGGACCCGAACCACATCGGCCCGTGCAGCGCGTTGAGACTGACATCGGAGAACCCCGCGGATGCCAGCAGGGTCCTGGTCCGGCCGGGATCGGCGAGGGAGAACGGGCCGGGGGCGCCCGCCGGCGGGGCGGGGAGGTCCCGCCCGGCGGCCAGTGCGCCGCTGAGCTCGCGCACCCACTCGTTCGGCCCGGGGCCTTGCCACGCCAGCATCACCAGCCGCCCGCCGGGGCGCAGCGCCCGGCCGATGTTGGCGAACGCAGCGGCCGGGTCACCGAAGAACATGGTTCCGGTGCGCGAGATCGCCGCGTCGAACGACCCGGCGGCGAAGGGATGGATCTGCGCGTCATCGTCGGAACCTGGCCGGACGACCCGCGCCAGGCCACCCACGACCCCCAGGCAATCGCGGAAACCGTCGGACGCGCCCGCCGAGCGGCCGGGGACGGCAACCACGCGCCGACGAGACCAGGCACGTGACGGCCCCGTGACATGACCAGGCCGGCGCCCAAAACGGCTGAGCCATACTCGAGCCTCAGCTCAGTACTTACCACTCAGCGCAGAGGACCGTGCCCGTACCGTCGCGCACTACTGACGGCCCGCGAACCGGCATGAACCCTGCCACGTTCAGCAACGCCGCCCCCGTCACCTGAAGTCATCAGGCAGGTCGGCGAGCGCCGTCAGCGAGAGCCTGGCCTCGCTCTTGGCGGCGCGGCAGGCCAGGGTGGTGTAGCGGCGCGCTCCGCGGCGGCCTGCCACGACGTGGTCTTACCGATGGCCGAGCTTGCTGCGGATGTGCTCGATGACCTCGCTGTGCTCGGCCTGCGGGCTGAACATGATGAGCTCGGCGTCGGAGTCGACCCGCACGCTGTGGCCAGCCGGCCAGTAGAAGAGGTCGCCGGCGACGCAGCGCTCGCGGCTGCCGTCGGTGTAGTCGACCGCGACCTGGCCCGAGATCAGGTAACCCCAGTGCGGCGCGTGGCACGCGTCGTGGGCGAGGCCTTGCAGCAGCGGCGCCATGTCGGTGCCCGCGGCGAGGCTGAAGTACTCCGCGCCGAGTGGCCCCTCGGGTGTGCCGAAGTCCGTGAGCTGACGTGCGACGGCGCCGGGCACTTTCAGCCGTGTGGGGATGTCTGCCTTGGCGATGTGCATGACCATTGTCCTTCCTCGAAAGCGAGTCCTCACCCCTGTGGGCGTGACAATCGCTGTCACACTGTGACTATGACGGAGTCGGAGGCCGTGCTGCAGCAGGCCCGCGCCGCGGTCGGCGCGGGCCGGTGGCACGACGGCCTCGGACTGCTCAGCGCACCCGGCGCCCCGGCCGGCGCGGAGGCGCTGGACCTGCTGGGGCGTGCCGCGTACGGCGCCGGGCGCCTGGAGCTGTCGATCAGCTGCCGTGAGCGGCTTTACCGCCTGCATCTTGACGCCGGACAGAGTGTCGCCGCAGCCGAGGCGGCAGCGACGGTCGCGTTGCAGCTGCTCGTCGACACCGCGCTGATGGCCCCTGTGCGCGGCTGGCTTGCCCGCGCGGACGCCCTGGTCACCGGCACCGAGCCCGGCTCGGTGCACGCCGTCCTGGCGGCAGTGCGCGGCTACGAGCGCTACCTGTGCGGTGACCTTCCGGCGGCGCGGGCCGCGGCACATCAGGCTGTGGAGCTGGGCGAGGCGCACCGTCAACCGCTGGCCGCGTTGCTTGGCCGCGTCGCGTCGGCCCGGATTGCGGTCGCCGGCGGCGCGGTCGCCGAAGGCATCGCCCAGCTGGACGAGATCGGTGCCCGGCTCATGGGCGGCGAGGCCGACTCGCTCACCACGGGGTTGATGTATTGCGAGCTGGTGTGCGCGGCGCAGAACCTCGGTGACCACGCGCGCGCGGTCGAGTGGCACGAGGCGATGCAGCGCTGGGCGACATTGGACGCCATTGGCTCGGTCGGCGGACGATGCCGTGTGCACCGGGTCGAGCTGCTGCGCATGTCCGGCCCGGCCGACGCCGCCGAAGACGCCGCCGTCCAGGCCTGCGACGAGCTGCGCCCGTGGCTGCGCCGCGAGTTCGGCTGGCCGCTGGCCGAGCTCGCCCAGATCAGGCTGCGCCGCGGGGATCTCGCCGGTGCCGAAGAGGCCTTCCTCGGCGCGGTCGAACACGGCTGGGTGGTGCAGCCCGGGTTTGCGCTGCTACGCCTGGCGCAGGGCGAAGCCGGCACTGCTGCTGCGATGGTAGACGACGCATTGGCGCACCCGGTGGCAGTGCCGTCGAAGGAGTGGCCCCCGGTCGGCGAACTGCGTCTCGCCCCGCTCTACGACGCCCAGGCCGAGATCGCATTCGCGCGCGGCGACGAGCCGACCGCCACGGCGGCCGCCACTGCCCTGGAACGGATCGCAGCGACGGCGGGCGGCTCGGTGCTGTCGGCACGGTCGGCGCTCGCGCAGGCGCGCAGCCTGCTGCTTCGCGGCGAACTCGGCAAGGCCGCCACGGCGTGCTCGGACGCGATCACCCGGTGGACCGATCTCTGCGCGCCCTACGAAGCAGCGGCGGCGCGGCTCGTCCTCGCCCGCGTCCAGCAGGCCCGCGGCCAGCGGGAACTGGCGCGCGTCACGCAAGAAGTCGCCGAGCGCGCCCTGCGCGGCTACGGCGCGGCGATACCGCCGGACGCGACACCGGCACACCCAACCCAGGCCGGCAAGCACGAGGCTCTATTCCTGGCCGAAGGAACGCTGCGCCGCGTCGCATTCGCCGGCCGTGAGGCGGTGCTGCCCGACCTGACCGGTCTGCGGCACGTGGCGCGGCTGCTCGCCGAGCCGGGGCGTGAGTTCCATGTTCTCGACCTGCTCGGCGCGGGCCTGCGCGACGCGGGCGCTCTGCCCCATCTTGACGCTGAGGCGCGGGAGGCGTACCGCAGGCGGCTGCAGGAGGTCCAGGACGACCTGGCCGAGGCCGAGATCAACCACGACACCGCCCGAGCCGAGCTCGCCCAGCGCGACCGCGACTACCTGATCTCCGAGCTCACCCGCGCGGTTGGCCTGGGTGGCCGCGGCCGCGGCAGCGGCACCCCGCAGGAGCGGGCACGCACAACCATCACCCGGTCGATCCGCTACGCCGTGGCCCGGCTGCGTGACATCCACCCCGAACTTGCCTCACACCTGGACCGCACGATCAACACCGGCACGTACTGCAGCTACACCCCCGAACTCGCCGCACCGGTCACGTGGCGCACCGCCGCGAGCCCGCATCACACCGCGTCGTAACCGCCGTGCGCTGACCCCTGTTCACCTGCTCGCATAAGTGCACAGCACCGCGGGCGCGATGGGCGGATCAGGAACGACCGTAGCTCCGGGACGCAGTGACACTGCGTGATCAGGCTGACCGTCTCCGGGCAGTTCCCGATGGCCGCCAAAATGGGCCCATTCCAAGGCTCTCGGTCGGGGGGTGGTCACCCAAGATGCCGGCCAGCGTCACCAGGCCCCGGTCGCCTTCGAGTACCTGCAGCGCCCGCCCCCGTCCGTGGATGGTTGGGGGTTGCGGCTTGCGCGACCGCCAGATCGCCGCCAAGGGCGTCGGGCCGCATCCGGTACGTCCGGCTCACATAGGCCAGCTCGATCTTCACCTGCTCCCGCTTCGGCCGCTCATAGCCGAGCGTGTCCAGCCATACCGGGGTGCGCGAGCCACGGCCGGTGGCGTCCACGACGAGCTCGGCGCCGAGCATCTCCTCGGCGCTGCCGTCGGCCCGGTGAAGTACGCGCGCCCCGGTGACGCGGCGGCCGTCGGGCGTCGCAGCGGTCCAGGAACCTCAGGTTGGGCAGCGCCCTGACCCTGGCCCGGACGTGGCCCTCAAGAACAGGCCGGCTGTCAGACAGCATGACCAGTCCGGTGTGCGCCTGCCGAAGCCGGTGACCGCTCAGGTAGAGGCGCACGTTGGCCAGCGCGTCCCCAGCCGGGACTCCGTGCGCGATCAGCTCGGCGGTGAGCCAGGGAAACAGTCCTCCAGGCCTTGCCGCCCGCGCGCCAGCAACCCATGGATATGGCGCCCCTGCGGCACCTCACGCCGGTGCATGTGCGCCTCGGACAGATTCCAGGCCGATGCGATGTCCCCGCGCCTGCTGCAGGGCCGCCGTCGCGTATGGTCCGCAGCCATGCCCCGACGTCGGCGCGGATGCCGGGGCCAGGCCGAACGTCTATGCCAAGCTGAGGGTTACCGGTAAGTCCCGGCCGCGCCGCGGCCGGGACTTACCTGTCCGGGCAGCAGCGGCCCGGCGCGGCTAACTGACGGCGCGCGCAGATGGCGTCGGCGATGCGGGCCGCGTCCCGGCCGACGCCGTGCACCATGACTGATGACATGGCGTGCAGGAAGTGCAGCCCGACGAAGTACAAGCCGGGCACGTCGGAGCTGATGCCACGTTCGTGGCGGGGTTCGTCGCCGTCGAGCACGGGCATCGTGATCCAGTCGAATCCGGGTCGGAAGCCGGTGCACCACACGACACCGGAGACATCGAGAACGCGCCCGTCGGCGAGCTGGGGCAGGCCGTCGCGGGCGCCGGTGACCCGGCCGGTGCGTTGCACCCCGGCACGGGCCAGGTCCTGCGGCCGGACCCGGATCAGCGGGCCGCCGACGGTGAGCGCCCTGGCGCGGACCTTCCGGCCGATCGGCGTGCTGGTGGTCAGCACCCGGTGGAAGACGACCCGCAGCGCCAGCCGGCTCAGAACGAGCCGGCTGGCGGCGCCGTCGATGCGGAAGGGGATGTGGCCGGTGTCGCGGCCTGCCAGGTAAACCTGATGGGTGCGGGCGAGCTCGAGGGCGATCTCCGCGCCCGAGTTGCCGGCGCCCGCCACGAGCACCGCGCCGGTGCCGAGCTGGCCGGGGTTGCGGTAGTCCCCCGAGTGCACCTGCGCGATCCCGGCCGACAGCACGGCGGCGAAGGCGGGCACGCGGGGCTGCTGGTAGTTGGACATGGCGACGACCACGTTGGCCGCGCGGTAGTCCTGCTCGCCCGTGACGACGGTGAAGACCGAGCCGTCATGTGACAGCCGGCTGACCCGGGTTCCGCTGCGCACCGGCAGCCCGAACCGCTCGGCGTACGCCTCCAGGTAGCTGGCCATCTCGTCCTTGGCCGGGAACCGGTGCGGCGGGCCCGGGAAGGGGATGCCGTCCAGGCCGTCGAAACGAGCCGGGGTGAACAGCCGCAGCGAATCCCACCGCTGCCGCCATGAGTCGCCGATCCGCTTCCCGGCGTCCAGGATGAGGAACTCCCGGCCCCGCCGGGCCAGGTGGTAACCGACTGACAGGCCGGCCTGCCCGCCTCCGACGACGATCGTATCGATCTGGGGAGTACTGCTGTTGCCGCCCATGTGGCGCTACCCTCCGCGTGATGATCAGGTCTCGGTCAGCACGCTAGGCAGCAAGGCAGCTGCGGCGCTTCGGGAGAATCCCGCACTCCCGCGATGCCGGGCGCGGGATTACCCGCAACGGGTCGTCACAGGAGCTTGTGCTCGTACCCATAGGCGGTCGCGGCTGCGCGGGAGGGTACCCCGAGCTTGGTGAGAACATTGCTCACGTGGCGCTCCACGGTCTTCTCGGCGAGACCGAGCTCGCTGCCGATGGCGTGGTTGGTGCGTCCCGCCGCGATTAGCCGCAGCACCTGCAGCTCGCGCTCGGTTAGCACCCCCGGTGTGGCCGCTGGCCGGTCGAGGGCACTGATCCGGGCCAGGTCCGGTCCGGCGCCGAGCCCGGCGAGCAGGTGCCGCGCCGCGTCGAGTTCCAGCGCGCAGCCGTCTTCGTCACCTGCCGCGCGGCAGGCAAGCCCGACCGTGATATGCGCACGCGCGGTCTCATAGGGCATGCGCAGTCCGCGCCACCGCTCGATGGCCGAACGCCCGGCCGGCAGCGCCCTGGCGGCATGCCCCTCGGCCAGTGCGACGGTGGCCTGCGCCGAGTCGGCGAACGCCAGCAGCGCCGCGACGCCAGCGCGCTCGGCCGCGGCGGTGAGCTCGTCGGCGGCCTGCCGGGCGGCGGCCAGGTCACCGGCCGCGACCGCGACCTCGGCCAGGGCCGGCAGCAGCTGGACCCGGCGCGGTGTGCCAGCCGTCTCAGCGGCCGCCCGCCGGACCGCCTCGTACGCCGCGGCGGTGTCGCCCTGGGCCAACCGAAGCAGCGCCAGGCCCGGATCCGGCGGATGGCCGTACCGTCCCGCCTGCCGGTAGGCGCTCTCGGCGGTCGCCAGATCCCCGCGCAGCCGGCACACCTCGGCCTGCTCATAGCGTGCAGCGCCGGCGGCGGCCACCTCCTCCGGCCGCGCTGTCCGCTCGCAGGCGAGTTCGGCCTCCTCGACCGCCTCCTGCCAGCGGCCATGCCGGCGCAGTAGCTGTGCCCGGTGTACCCGGCACTGACCTGTGAAGGCCAGCATCTCCGGCTGCTTCCCGCACCAGGCGTCCAGGGCCTCAGTCCACTCGCGGGCCCGGTCAAGATCGGTCGCAAGGTGGCAGAACGCGATCACCGCGCAGTAGACAGTCCCCGCGGCGATCGGCGAGACCTCGGCAGACACGACCGCCACCATCGCCTCGTCCAGCAGGCGCATCGCCCCGGCGACGTCAGCAGTCATCAGCAGCGCCGCGCCCTGCTGGGTGAGGGCCAGGCCCAGCACATCCGGGTCGCCGCTGCGGCGGCCGATCTGCGCCGCGTGCGCGGCCTGCCGCTGCGCCTCGGCATAGTCACCCGCCTGGTTGCACCGGAACGCCGCTGCTGCCAGCAGCAGGCCCCGTTCGGGGCAGTCGTCCGGCGCGGTCGCCAGGACGTGACCGGCCCGGGCCAGCCAGCCGCCGCCCTGGGCGACCCCGCCCTCGTTGATAAGGGCGAAGGAGAGCCAGAACATGGCCCGCGCCGCACGTCGCGCGTCCCCGCTGGCCGCGAACGCCTCGGCCGCCCGCCGCAGCGCCGCCACCGTCTCGTCCGGCTGTCCCGTCAGGTACGCCGCGGTCCCGAGCAACTGCAGACCGTCGGCGCCGAGCCCGTCACCGCGGTCGGCCAGCGACAGCGCCTCGAACGCCTCCGCCCAGCAGCCCCGGCTGATGGCAGCCTGAGCCCGCTGGATGTCCGGGCGTGGATCCATCCGCTCCGTCCTTACCGGCATCGCCCTCACCAGTGCACCCCGGGCCGCCACGGCCTGCCGACAGGTTCTTGCCGGACGCTGCGATCCCGGGTCACTCCGGTACGGTGACCTAGATTCTGCCACGGCGCCGTCGCCGTCGCCAGGAACCGCCGGTGCGGACGGCCTGGAGGGGCGCCTTCGGGCTGCGTATAGTCTCGTTCATGGCGGCGGAGGCTGATGAGCTGCTCGCGGTGGGGCGGGATGCGCTGGCGGCCGGCCGGTGGGCGGATGCCCGGGCCTCGTTCGAGGCCGCGCTCGGGCAGCAGGAGACCGCTGGGGCGCTGGCCGGCCTGAGCGAGGCGCTGTGGTGGCTCGGGGAGACCGAGGCGGCGATCCGGCACGGCGAGCGTGCCTACGCGGCCTTCCGCCGGCGCCCGGATCATGTTCAGGCGGCGCTGGCTGCCATTCACCTGTACTTCCTGTACCGGATCAGCCTCGGCAACACCGCTGCCGCGCGGGGCTGGCTTGGCCGCCTGGCGCGGCTGGTGGACGACTCCGGGCTTGCGCCGCTGACCGGGTGGGTCCTGCTGATCCGGGCACACGACAGCGACGACCCGGATGCCGCCGGAGACTGGGCGCGGCAGGCGTGCGAGCTGGCCCGTCGCTACGCCGACACCGACTTGGAATTGTGCGCGCTGAGCCAGCTCGGCGCGTCACTGGTCCAGCGCGGCCAGGCAGCTGAGGGCGGTGACCTGCTCGACGAGGCGATGGCTGCCTCGCTGGCCGGAGAATGCCAGCGGCTGAACACGGTGGTCTACACCGCCTGCAACATGATCAGCTCCTGCAGCCAGGTCGCCGAGGTCGGGCGTGCAACCCAGTGGATCCGCGCCGCCGACGAGTTCAGCCGCCGTTACGGATCACCCCATCTCTACACCCATTGCCGCACCTATCACGGCAGCGTGCTGTTCGCTGCCGGCGACTGGACCGGAGCGGAAACCGAGCTCAAGGCCGCGCTGCGCACCGGACAGTCTGCTGAGCGCGCGCTGTACGGCGAGGCCCTGGCCCGGCTGGCGGAATTGCGGCTCGCCCAGGGCAGGGCCGAGGAGGCCGAGCGGCTCCTCGACGGCTTTGAAGGGCATGTCACCAGCACCGGGGTGCTCGCCGCGGTGCGGCTGGCGGGCGGTGAGTCGGCGGCAGCCGCGCGGATGCTGGCCCGCCGGCTCCGCGAGATCGGCGAGCAGGACACCGAACGCACCGGGCCGTACCGGGCTGGCGCGGCGGCCTGCCTCGAACAGGCGGCACTGCTGGAGCTGCTCAGCGAGGCAGAGACCGGGCAGGGCAGGCCGGAGGAGGCCGCCGCCGCTGCGCAGCGGCTGGCCGCGCTGGCGGAGATGTCCGGCTGCGAGCTGGTCGCCGCCCGCGGCGGGCGGGCACTCGGCCGCGCGCTGGCCGCGGCCGGCGACCACCCCGCCGCGCTGGAGCACCTGGAGCGGGCGCTAGCCTGCTTCGCCCGGCTGGAGATGCCGTTCGAGACGGCCCGGACCCGCCTGCTGCTGGCCGGGATCTCAGCGGGGAAGGACGATCCGTACGCCATCGCGGAAGCACGGGCAGCGCTGGCCGGATTCGATGCGCTGGGAGCAGCCCGGGACGCTGACGCCGCCGCCGGGCTGCTGCGGTCTCTTGGCGTCCGCGCAGCCCGCGGAGGGCACGGCGGCGCCGGCACCCTGACCAACCGTGAGCGGGAGGTGCTGCGGCTGCTCGGCGAAGGGCTGTCCAACCGCGAGCTGGCCGAGCGGCTGTTCCTCACCCGCAAGACCGTCGAGCACCACGTCCGCAGCGTGCTGGCCAAGCTCGGGCTGCGCAGCCGCGCCGAGGCCGCCGCCTACGCGGTCCGCCACTCCGGCGGGGAATCCGCCACGGGTTAAGGGTTCTGCCCGATACCTCCGGCAGCGGCCGGGGCACATGCTTGGCGCATGAATGATCACACTGGACAAGCAGGCAAGCCGGCGAGCGGAACGCCGGCCGTCCGGGAGACGCGCCGGCAGGCGCGGCAGCCGGGCGATCTTGCCGAATTCAAGCGCCGTGCCCGGGCAGGCTGGGCCGCAGGCGACTACGCGAGCATCGCCGAGCGCGAACTCTGGCCCCTCTGCCAGCGCATCGTCGCCCGCGCCGCCGTCCGCCCCGGCGAGGAGGTCCTCGACGTGGGCTGCGGCACCGGCAACGCGGCGATTCGCGCCGCCCAGGCCGGCGCCCGCGCCGTGGGCGTCGACCCCACCCCCGAGCTGTTCGGGGCCGGGCGGCGGCTCGCGGCAGGCGCCGGCGTCGAGGTCGAGTGGATCGAGGGAGACGCCGAGGCGCTGCCGTTCGCCGACGGCACCTTCGACGTGGTCGTGTCCGTGCTCGGGGTGATGTTCGCGCCCCGGCACCAGGCCGCCGCGGACGAACTGGTCCGGGTGCTGCGCCCCGGCGGACGGCTGGCCCTGATCTGCTGCTGGACGCCCGGCAGCGCCATCAGCCGCGTCTTCGGGACAATCGCCCGCTACCTGCCGCCCCCGCCCCCGTCCGCCGCCCCTCCCGTGCTGTGGGGTTCGGAGGATCACGTCCGCTCCCTGTTCGCCGGCACCCCGATCGACATCGAGTTCGAGCATGGCACAGCCGAGTTCCCGCCGTTCGAGTCCGCCGAGGCTGACCTCGAATACAGACTGGCGCGGTTCGGCCCGCTCATGCAGGCGCGCGCGCTGACCGAGGCCGACGGCCGCTGGCCGGCCCTGCGAGCCGAACTGCTGGCGCTACACGAAGGCCTAACAGCGGCCGGGTACCTCGTCATGCTCGGGCGCAAGCGCCGCCCCGCTGCCTGACCACGCCCGGGAAACCGGCACGCCCCGGGCCGGCGGCTCAGCCCGCTGCGCCAGACGCGCTCAGGAAACCGAGCAGCCCCGCTGCCAGCACGCCTGGTGCCTGATGCAGGGCCCCGTGCCCGCTGCCCGCAAGCTCGGTCACCGTTGCCGCCGGGAGCAGGGCGGCAAGCTCGCCGGTGACGCCGCTGATCGCGCCGGCGGTGGCGAATGCGGCGTCCGTGAGGGCCGTCAGCTCCCGGTCCCCGGAAACCATCTGGACGCGGAACTGGGCGCCTTCCGCGCTGGTGCCCGGCCGGTCGCATTCGGTGCGGGCCGCCCGGGGCGCAGGGCCATCCGGTCCTCCTGCTGGCAGAACCACAAGTCTGCTGTTCAGCAGCGGGCTGCGGCTGCGGGAAGGCGGGGACCTGCTCGACCGCGCCGCGGTGCACACCCTGCTCACATCAGGAACCGTCTTCGCGGTGCCAGCCCGGCAGGTACCCGGGCCCCGGCCCGGCCGCCGCCCTGCTCCGCTACTGAGCGCGAGACGCTGACTGTCATGCTCACGCTGCGCACCCGCGCGGGCGCGGGTCAGCGACCCGGGGCACCCGGCTGCCGGGACGCCCGCCGGATCGGGATGACCAGCATCGGGGACTACCTGATCTGGCTGTCGCTGGCGCTGGTCGCGGTGCTGGTGCTGGTGGAGCTGTTCCGCGGCGCTAAGGTGCTGACGCTGCTGCAGTTCGCGCTGATCCTGACCGTGGCGGCGATCCCGGTGGCGATGCCGGCGGTGCTGTCGGTCACGATGGCGGTCGGCGCGGTGGCGCTGTCGAAGATGAAGGCGATCGTGACCCGGCTGGAGTCGATCGAGGAGATGGCCGGGATGGACGTGCTGTGCTCGGACAAGACCGGCACGCTGACCCAGAACAAGCTCACCCTGGCCGCCCCGGTACCCGCCGCCGGCACCGGGCCAGCTGAGGTGATCCTGGCCGCGGCGCTGGCCTCCAGGCCCGGGACCACAGACGCGATCGACAAGGCCGTGATCGCCGGCGCCGGCGGGCAGGATGCGCTGGCCGGGTACGCCCAGGCACGGTTCACGCCGTTCGACCCGGTGAGCAAGCGGACCGAGGCGGACATCACCGGCGCGAGCGGCTCGTTCAGCGTCACCAAGGGCGCGCCGCAGGTAGTGCTCGGGCTGTGCGGCGATGACGGCGCCTCGGCGGGGCTGGACCGCGCCGCCGCCGCGGTGACCGAGCTGGCCGGCCGGGGATACCGGACGCTGGGCGTGGCCCGCCGCGACGGCGGGGGCCCGTGGCGGTTCCTCGGCCTGCTGCCGCTGGCCGACCCGCCCCAGCCGGACTCGGCCCAGACCATCGCCGAGGCCGCCCGGCACGGCGTCACGGTGAAGATGCTCACCGGCGACAACATCGCGATCGCCGCCGAGATCGCCGGCCAGGTCGGGCTGGGTACCCGGATCGAGCCGGCCGCCGGCCTGCTGGCCGGCGGCGAGGGCGGGCACGTGAGCAAGGCGGCGGAGCGGATCGAGGTGACCGACGGGTACGCCGAGGTGTTCCCCGAGCACAAGTTCGCGATCGTCAAGGCGCTGCAGGAACGGGGGCACATCGTCGGGATGACCGGGGACGGGGTCAACGACGCCCCGGCGCTGAAGCAGGCCGACACCGTGGTCGCGGTGCAGGGCGCCACCGACGCCGCCCGCGCGGCCGCCGACCTGGTGCTGACCGCGCCGGGACTGTCGGTGATCGTGGCCGCGGTCGAGCAGGCCCGGAAGATCTTCGAGCGGATGAACTCCTACGCCATCTACCGGGTCACCGAGACGATCCGGATCGTGCTGTTCGTGGTGGCGGCCATGGTGACGTTCAACTTCTACCCGATCACCGCGATCCTGATCATCTTGCTGGCGCTGTTCAACGACCTGCCCATCATGACCATCGCCGTCGACAACACCCCCGTCGACCCGCAGCCGGCCCGCTGGGACATGCGCCGGGTGCTGACCACCGCCACCGTGCTGGGCGGCGTCGGGGTGGTCGAGACGTTCGGGATCCTGGCGCTGGCGAAACTGTGGCTGCACCTGGACATCGCCCAGATCCAGAGCCTGATCTTCCTGAAGCTGGCCGTGGCCGGGCACCTCAGCCACGGCGGGCCCACTCGCCAGCGGTTCCTGCGCAGGCTCCAAGAACACCTCCACCCCGGCGCGTGACAGAAGGCTCCCGGCGCAGGCCAGCGACATGGCGTGCGTTCACCGGGTCCCGGAATAGGCACGCGCCCGGATCCCGGGCGGCCTGCCCCGTCTGCGTGGTGGTCGAGGGCGATCGCCCGTGCTGCAACTAAGAGAGCCGGCTCTGGAGCGGAGGCGGCCGCT
Organism: Streptosporangiaceae bacterium; assembly: GCA_035763085.1. GTDB lineage: Bacteria > Actinomycetota > Actinomycetes > Streptosporangiales > Streptosporangiaceae > DASUBV01. Next base: position 23,152 of record DASUBV010000112.1, read on the forward strand.
CAGGCGGGCCGCTGGCAGCGCGTGCGCGGCACGGGCAGGGCCGCCGTACGGTGGAAAGGGTGCGAGGGCTGGGTATGCGATGGCGGTGGAGTCGCTGGCCTGCCGCCGGGTTGCTAACACGGGTTGTCTGGCTGCGGCAGGCGCTGGTTCTGCTGCGCCGGGCGTTTGCCGAGTTCCGCGCCGACCATTGCCCGCAGTTCGCCGCGGCGATCTCCTTCCACCTGCTGTTTTCGGTGTTCCCGCTGGCCATCACCGCGGTGGGGATCATCGGCCTGATGACCCAGGATCCGCACGCCCGCGATACCGTGCTGGCCGCCATGCTTAAGGTGGTGCCGTTGTCTGCCCAGGGCAAGCAGCAGTTGCACGGCCTGCTCGGCTCGGTCAGCGGCGGCGCCGGCGCGCTCGGGCTGCTCGGCCTGCTGGGGGTGATCTGGTCGGCCGGCGGTGTGATGGCCGCTATCCGCACCGCGCTCAACGTGGCCTGGGACACCAGCAGGAAGCGGCCCTTCGTCCGTGGGAAGGCCGTCGACCTGGCGCTGGTCGCCGGGGTCTTCGCGGTCACCGGCGCCGCCCTCGGCCTGACGGTTGCCGCCGACATCGCCCGCCAGGGCGCCGCGCACCTGCCTGGCCCGCTGCAGAGCCTGGCGCCGCTGGCCGGCGCGGCCGCGTCGGTGGGCGTGTTTGCCGCCTCCGCCGCGCTGCTGTTCGCCACGTTCGCCTTTCTGTACCGGATCGTGCCCGCGGCGCCGACCCGGGTGCGCGGCATCTGGCCGGGCGCGCTGGCCGCCACGGCCGGGTTCGAGGCGCTGCAGTACGGGTTCTCCGTCTACCTCGCCCATTTCGCCCACTACAACAAGGTGTACGGGTCACTCGGCGCGGTCATCGCGTTCCTGTTCTTCATCTACCTCGCCAGCATGGTTTTCCTCTTCGGCGCCGAGGTCGCCTCCGAATACCCGCGGCTGCGCGCCGAGGCGCACCCCGCCCCAAGCCGCGAGGACCCCGGGCCGCCCCAGCACATCCCCGGCGCGGCGAGCCGGGCCGCACCGGCATCGGCCGAGCGCACAGGTGGCCGCAGCCGGCGATCACGTGAGCGGGCGCCGGGGCCCGGTGGCGCGGGCACGCAGCCCGGTGACCAGCCCCCGCATCCGCGGCCGCGGGGGTCCCGTCCTGGCCCGCGGCGGCGCGGGCCAGGATAGGCGGGCCATGAACAAGCCGGCTCGCCACACCCGGGTGATGCCCGCCCATGCCGCGGCCGGTCCCGGGCCGTGAGCCTGGGCCATACGTCAGCCAGCCTGGGCACGCCCCACGATCTGGCCAAGGGGCGGCCTCGATCACAAGCCACACATCGTCTCACCGCATTGCCCGACCATGGTCAGATGGCTGACCGCCGGGGCCTGCGCAATCTGGCTGGAGAACTCTGATCGGCCCCGGCTTCAGGACTGCCGGCGCGGCCGCGCCGTCAGGGACGCGCTATGCGTGTTCCGGCACGGCCGGCGTGGCGGGGCGCTAGCCTCGGTGCTGGGACAAAGCGGCGTGTGGGTCGCGGCGCTGCGGGGACGGTCGCGGAGCTGGTGCGGGGCGGGGCGCTGTCGCGCTCGGGCATGTCGGGGTCGGCCACCATCTTCGTCAACATCGCCGGATCGTGGTGATCATGATCGGGGCGCTGGTCTTGCTGGACAGCCTGGGGATCGCCGTCGCGGCGCTGCTGACGGCGCTGGGCGTCGGCGGCCTGGCGGTCGCCCTCGCCTTGCAGGACACGCTCAGCAACCTGTTCCTGGGCGTGCACATCCTGGCTCCCGCAAGATGGTGCCCGGGGGACTTCATCCAGCTCGACAACGGGGATGGAGGGCTACGTCGTCGACACGAGCTGGCGCAACACCACCGTCCGCCAGCTTCCGAACAACATCGTCATCGTGCCGAACGCCACGCTCGCCTTCTCCGTCGTCACCAGCTACCACCAGCCCGAGCAGGAGACATCGGTCAGCGTCCCCGTCGGGGCCAGCTACGACAGCGACCTGGACCACGTAGAGCGGGTCACCTGCGAGGTCGCCAGTGAGGTGATGCGGGACGTCGAGGGTGCCATGCCCACTCATGAGCCGTTCATCAGGTACAGCGCGTTCGCTGACTCCAGCATCAACTTCTCGGTGATCCTGCGGGCCGCCGAGGTCACCGTCCTGGGCGTCACGGGATTCTGCGGCATGCCGCGCCTCGGCGCTGCGCGTCAGCACACGCTCACACAGGACGCTGAGCGGGTTGCCGACTAGCGCTGCGCGGGCACGGGAGGTCCGCCGCGGTGGCCGAGGCGCGGGCCGCGTTCGCCGCCTTCGAGGACCTCGGTGCCGCGGCCGATGCCGACGAGGCGGCGGCGTTCCTGCGCGACCTGGGCGTGCGGGCGGCGCGCCGTCAGGCGGCGTCGCCTAGCGCGGCGGCGCAGGCGCCCGCGCTGAGCAGGCGTGAGCAGGAGGTGCTCGCGCTGCTCGGCGATGGCCTGTCCAACCGCGACATCGCCGAACGGCTGTTCCTCACCCGCAAGACCGTCGAGCACCATGTCCGCAGCCTGCTTGCCAAGCTCGGCGTACCCAACCGCGCCGGGGCGGCCGCTTACGCGGTGCGCCGCCAGGCGGGCGGGCGGTAGCGCCGGCAGCTGGATTGCGCCACCGATTGGGGGTTTTGCCCGATGCCCGTCTTACGGCTGGTCAGCCAGTCTGTGGTCAGCAACGGCATCTGGGGAGCCGGCGGACCGGGTCGGCTTCAGAAGGGAGACCGGCATGACCACCAGGGCGATCAACGAGTGCAAGCTTGAGGCATTCCTGGGACAGGTGATCGGCGACGGCGGTGCGGCGCTCAGCGTGCTGCTGACCCACCTCGGGGACAAGCTCGGCCTGTATGCGGCGATGGCCGACGGCGAGCCCGTCACCGCCGCCGAACTGGCCGGGCGGACCGGCACCAACGAGCGGATAGTACACGAGTGGTTGTGCAACCAAGCTGCCAGCGGTTACGTCAGCTACGAACCGGAAACCGGGCGGTTCCGGCTGCCGCCGGAGCAGGCGTTCGTCCTCGCCGACGAGTCCAGCCCGGCCCTGATGCAGGGCGGCTTCGACTTCGTCGCCGCGGCGTACCAGAGCATCGGCAAGGAGCTCAGCGCGTTCCGCACCGGGACCGGCCTGGCCTGGGGCGACCACCACCACACCTTGTTCGAGGCCACCGATCGTTTCTTCCGTCCGGGGTACCGGGCGCACCTGGTGCAGGAGTGGGTCCCGGCGATGGACGGGGTGCATGAGAAGCTGACCGCCGGCGCGCGCGTCGCCGACGTCGGCTGCGGCTACGGGGCATCGACCGTGGTGCTGGCCAGCGCCTACCCGCGTTCCGTGTTCACCGGCTACGACTACCACGAGCCGTCGGTGCGGGCGGCGCGCGAGCGGGCCAGCCGGGCCGGGGTCGGCGACCGGGTGAGCTTCCAGGTGGCCAACGCCACCGACATCACCGGGTCCTATGACCTGATCGCGTTCTTCGACTGCTGGCACGACACCGCCGACCCGCTGGGCTCGGCCGCGGCGGCCAGGCAAGCGCTGGCCGATGACGGGTCGGTGCTGCTGGTCGAGCCGGCCGCAGGCGACCGGATCGAGGACAACCTGCATCTCGTCGGCCGGATGTTCTACGGCGCCTCAGCCCTCGCCTGCGTCCCGTGCTCGGTCAGCGACGGCGGCCCCGGACTCGGCGCGCAGGCCGGCGAGGCACGCACCCGCGAGCTGTTCGCCAAGGCCGGCTTCAACACCTTCCGCCGGGTCGCGCAGACCCCGGTGAACACCGTCTACCAGGCCAGCGCCTAGACGAACGCCACACCGGGCCGGGCTGGTCTCCCGCCCAGGGAGACCAGCCTGGCGCGCGGCGCGATCAGGCGCGATCAGGCAGGAGAAGACCATGACCGAGGTTCATCGCGACGTCCGCAACCCCGGTCGCTGCACCAGTCCCGGCCGCGACGCCGAAAGCCGCGCCGCGTGCCGCCAGAACGGCTGCCGCCCGCGCTGCGCCTCGCCCTGATCGCGCCCGACATCGGCGGGATGTGGCGTATCCGCGGCCTGCGGCCGGTCGCCACCGACCTCCGCTTCGCCCCGGGGCGGACGCGGAGGTGCGCGGCCCAGCCGAGGCGCTGCTGATGGCCATCGCCCGAAGCCTGTACCGGTCTGGACGGCCGTGGCAGCTGCCAGTCCGCCGGCGTGGAAGGACTGGGCGTGCGACCGATGGGTTTTCCTGTGCAACCGCCACGCGGTGACTTCATGCGCGGGTCAGGTCTCCCGGTGATGTGGGCCGCCTCGTCCGTGCCATCGCGCATAATATGAGATTTCCCGCGAGGTAGAGTGCGTCCCGGTACGCATTACGTTTATCGTATTCCGTGCCGGTTGCTTCCCGGACTTGCCGGAGGATCTGCTCGGCCAGCGCACGCTGCTCCGGCCGTACAGGAGCGTTCGGCGAGGTTCGCGACGGGAGGCGAAGGCTGGCGACTGGTTGTGACGAAGACGCGAAGGGCAGCCTCTGGTGCCGTCCGTCCTGGGCCGCTGAGGTGTGTCAGATGAAACGAATAAGCGCCGTCCCCGGTGCGGGGCAGACAGCGGCGGGTGGCGTGCCGGCCACGCCGCCGGATGCGCACAACGTTTTCCTTGCGACCCTGCCATTCGCCGTCGTTGTCACTGTAGCCGTCATCGACGTCCTGGCCGGTCCCGACGTGGGTTTCCTTCCCGTGCTCTCGCTCGGCCCGGCGCTCGCCGCGATCTCCTGGCGGCCGCTGCCGACGGCGCTGACCGGGACATTCACCCTGGGGCTTGGCGTGCTGCTGGCGTTCTACGACAACCTTGCCGGGAGCCGGCGGGGCGTGATCGCCCTGATCGCGATTGCCGGGGTGACCGTCGCCGGGGTCATCGCCAGCGCGGGGCGCCGGCGGCGCGAACGGGAGCTGGCGAATTTCAAGGCGATCGCGGAAGCGGCCCAGCAGATCCTGCTCCGTCCGGTGCCTGCCCGGATCCCGCCGGTGGATGTTGCTGTCCGGTATGTCTCCGCCGCCGCCTCGGCCCGGATCGGCGGTGACCTGTACGAGGCCGTCTCGGTCAAGGGCGGCGTGCGGCTGATCGTCGGCGATGTCCTGGGCAAGGGGCTTCCGGCGGCGCGGACGGCGGCGGTGGTCCTCGGTGCCTTTCGTGAGGCGGCGTACGACGCGCTGGACCTGGTGCATATCGCCGCGCGGATAGAGGCCAGCCTGGAGCACCAGGAGGCCGAAGAGGAGTTCGTGACCGTGGTGCTGGCGCAGGTCGACGCGGACGGGTCCCGGGTGGAGATCCTCAACTGCGGTCATCCGCCGCCCTTGCTGGTGCGTGACGGCGAGGTCACCGCGGCCGAGTCACCCGAAGCGAGCCTGCCGCTCGGCCTCGGGTCCCTCAACCCGGCGGCCCGGGTGGCCTGCTCGATCCCGTTCAAGTACGGAGACCGGCTGCTCTTCTACACGGACGGGATCAGCGAGGCGCGAGACAGGCAAGGGACCTTCTACCCGCTGGAACAGACCGGGGCCTTTCTCGGCTCACCGGACCTGGGCCTGGCCCTCGACCGGCTCAGCGAAGACGTCCTGCGCCACGTCGGGCACGCGCTGCTGGACGACGCGGCTATTCTGCTGATCGGCCGTGGACGGCCGTTAGCACGGCCGCCGCCTGCGGACTGCGCTGCCCGGGCTGATGTGGTGTTCGTAGGCGAATGCGGCCGCCGCGGTCCGCGAGGTGCCGCCGAGCTTGGTGAAGATGTTGCTCAGGTGCCGGGCGATGGTCTTGTCGCTGAGGTACAGTTCACGGGCAATTTCGGGGTTGGTCTTGCCGGCTGCGACGTGGCGCAGTACCTCGGCCTCGCGTGCGGTGAGCCCGGCGGGGTATGCGGGTGCGCTGATCAGCGCGGCGGCTTCGCGCTCGCCTGTCCCGGCACCTAGTTCGGCGAAGCCGCGCCGCGCTGCCGCGATCTCGGCGGCAGCGGACTCCTCGTCGCCGAGGGCACGCAGTGCCCGGCCGAGCTGCATGCGGCTCCGGGCGATTTCGTAGCGCCAGCCGAGCCGCTCCCACACGGCCCAGGCCCGCCGGAAGGACGGGGCGGGCTGCCGGGTCGCCGGACTCCAGCGCGGCGAGCGCGGTGGCGTAGTCGGCGCGTGCCTGCACCGGCGTGCAGCTGAACGAGGCGGCGATGGATCCGAGCTCGGCGGCGATTCCGGCGGCCTCGTCGTGGCGTCCTGCGGCCAGCAGTATTTCCACGGCGGCGGGCAGCAGCTGCGAGCGGTGGACCGGGTCGGCGGTCTCGCCGAGCAGCCGCCCGATCGCCGCGCAGGCCGCGTCGGCTCGGCCCTGGGCGAGCCACAGCAGCGCCAGGCCCGGCTGGGGTTCGTGGCCGAACCCGGCCGCCTGGTCATACGCTGCCTGCGCTGCGGTCAGGTCGCCGCGGACGCACAGCAGGTCGCCGCGCTCGGCCATCGCCAGCCCGGCTGCGTGCGGGGTCTGTGCCGCGAGGTAGCGCCGCACCGCCAGGTCGAACTCGATAAGGGCCTCGCCGAAGGCGCCCTGTGCCCGCATGATCGGCCTCGGTGCACCGCGCACTGGCCGGTGAACGGCACCAGCCCCGGCTGCCCTGCGCACCATAGGGTGACCAGGTTGCCCAGGAACCAGAGGGCTTCCCCCTCGTCCTGGCGGCGCAGGTAGGGGCGGACGGGTGCGGCCTGTGTCATGGCGACCCCATATTGGATAGACATAAGTATGATTAATATGGTTCTAGTATGGTTAAAGCATGAGCGATGTCAAGAGCGGGACCGGCAGGCGGCGTTACCGGTCCAGCGTCCGCGAGGCTGCCTGCCGCCGGCCTCACGAGTAGCCGGCGGAGGCCGGGATGACGGCGACAGGGCAGTGGCCCTGGCGGAGGAGGCGGGTGCTGACAGAGCCGGGCAGCGCGGCGTAGAGCCTGCCGGCGCCGCGGGCGCCGACGGCCACAAGGGCGGCCGACTCGGTCAGCCGGAGAAGCACCGTTGCGGGGTCGCCGCACAAGGCGACGGGCTGTGCGGTGACGTCGAGGCCGGCGAGTTCGGTGCGGACGAGCATGTCCAGCTGGGCCCAGGCACTGTCGAGGGGCGGCAGCAGGTCGTCATCCCCGGCCATGCCGCGGCCGGCGTCATCCTGGGCCGTGGTGTAGTCGGGATAGACGGCATGCACGGGCAGCAGCGCGGCGCCGCGCAGCGCGGCTTCCCCGGCGGCGAACCGCAGGGCCGCGCGGGCCCCGGGGGAGGAGTCCACTCCGGCGACGACAGGGCCGTCGTCGGCAGCCGGGCGTGCGGCATCGCGCGGCGGGGACGGGACTACCACGACGGGGCAGGGGGCGCGTCCGGCGCATCCCTGGGCGACCGAGCCGAGCAGCAGGGCGCGCACCCGGCCTTGGCCGCGGGTGCCGACTACCAGGACGTCGGCGGCGGTGACGGCGGCGACGAGCGCGGCCACGGGGTCCCCGTGCAGCACCCGCGTGCTGACGGGCGGTGCCGCGCCGGCCGGGAGGCCGCGCAGCATCCGGGCCTGCATCTCGTCGCAGTCCTGCTCGCAGGCCGCGGCCGGGTCCGTGCCGGGGCCGGCCGGCCGCGCGCCCTGGGCGCAGGCGGTCACGACCACGAGCTCCCAGCCTCGCAGCCGGGCATCGGCCGCAGCCCAGGCCAGTGCGGCGGCCGAGTGAGGGGACCCGTCGACGCCGGCGATCACGCGGGGGCGGCGGGCGCGGCCCGGCTTCCCGGTCATACCGGCCCCCCGGGTGCGGCACCGCCACGCTGGCGCCTTGCCAGGGCGTCACGGGCGCCGCGGGTCAGCCGCTTGTCGGCCGCGACGATCAGCGAGGCGGCCAGGGCGAGGATGAGGATCCGCAGCCAGGCGCCGCCGGTGATCGGCGCGGTCTGGAACAGCCGGTTCAAGGCCGGGAGGTAGGTCAGGGCGAGCTGCCCGGCCACCTGGGCGGTGACGCCGACGGCGATCCACCTGTTGGTGAACAGGCCGGCCCGCCACGCCGAACCGGTCAGCGACCGGCAGCTGAACAGGTAGAACAGCTCCACCATCACGAACAGGTTGACCGCGGCGGTGCGCGCTTCTGCCTCGCCGGCGCCGCCGACCTTCTCCCATTCGAACAACCACCAGGCGCCGGCCACCAGCAGGGCGGAGACCAGCAGGACGCGCCAGACCAGGGCGGCGGCGCCCTTGGCGAACACCACGTAGCGGGGGCGGCCGTCTGCATGGTGCTCGTGCAGGGTCGCCATGTACCGGCGCTCGGAGCTGAACGTAACCACGTCCACCCGGGGAAACGCGGCGGTGACGGCGGACTGGTCCAGCCCGGCTTTCCCCGCCGACACCAGCAGTGCCGCCTCGGTCGGGTCCCCGGTCAGCGCCGGCCGCCCGTCCCTGAGGTCCAGCACGGCGTCGTTGCAGCCGGCCCCGGCGAGCAGGCACCAGCGCAGTGTCTCGTCGGCAGCCAGGTCTGCGGCCCGGCCTGCGGCACCCGTGATGGCACCGTCTGGCAGGTAGCCGGCGCCGGTGACGTCATAGCGCCCGTCCGGGATTCGCACCGCCCGGACCGTCATCTGGTTCTGGGTCAGCGTGCCGGTCTTGTCCGAGCAGATCACCGTCGTGCTGCCCAGGGTCTCCACCGCCGGCAGGCGGCGGATCACCGCCCGCCGCCTGGCCATCCGGCCCACCCCGATCGCCAGCGTGATCGTCACCGCGGCCGGCAGGCCCTCCGGGATCGCGCCGACGGCAAGGGCGACCGCGGCGGTGAACATCTCGCTCGCCTTCTCGCCCCGGGCCAGGCCGGCGGCGAAGGCGACGGCCGCCAGGGCCAGGATCACCACCGTCAGCACCTTGCTGAACCGGGCCAGCTTGCGGGTCAGCGGCGTGACGGGCAGCTGCGCGGTCCCCACCAGCCGGTGGATCTCCCCCAGCTCGGTCACCGCCCCGGCCGCGACAAGCACGTAGATCAGCGGATCCGTCACCTGGTGCAGCACCCGGGCCAGCGGGCCCGCCCGGCGCGCCCGGGGCAGCGCGTTGGTCCCGTACCGCCCCCGGCGGCTGCGGGCCTCAGCCCCGGTCAGGCCACGGTGCGGGTCGGATTCCAGCAGCAGCACCATCTCATGAGCCGCCAGCCCGTGATGCGCGTTCCCCTGCCGACCGGACGTCATCACCTCCATGTCCCCATTCCATCCCGCCGACGGCCCGGCCACCTAGGGCAGTTGGTCCCGCAGCCGGGCGCCGACCAGACCGCCGGCCGCCGGGAACGGGTCAAGTGAACGCGAGGTAGCGCAGCCACAGGTAGGGGACGGCCAGGGCGATGGTGACGGCGGTGACGATCAGCCCGTACTTGGTGAACTGCCAGAAGCTGATCTGGTGGCCGGCGCGCCCGGCCAGGCCGAGGATGACCACGTTGGCCGAGGCGCCGACCGCGGTCGCGTTGCCGCCCAGGCCGGCGCCGAGGGCCAGCGCCCACCACAGCACGGTCGTGCGGTGGTCGCCGCCGTGAGCCTGCACGAGCTGGGCCACGACGGGGCTGATCGTGGCCACGTAGGGGATGTTGTCGACAACTGCCGACAGTGCTGCGGAGATGATCAGCAGCAGCATCGTGGCCGCCAGCAGGTTTCCCTCGGTGGCGCGGGTGATCGCGTCGGAGACCGTCTTGATCACGCCGCTGTGCACTAGGGCGCCGGCCATCACGAACAGGCCGGCGAAGAAGATCAGGGTGGGCCATTCGACGTCCCTGGCGACCTCTTCGGCGTCCAGCCGGGAGGCGCCGAGCAGGACCAGTCCGCCGGCCAGGGCCACCACGGCCGGCTCCAGCCCGGTGATGGACTGCAGCACGAAGCCGGTCGTGACGGCGGCGAGCACGGCCAGCCCGGTGATCAGCAGCCGCCCGTCCCGGATCGCCTCCCGTTCCCGCAGCGCCATCACCGCGGCGGCCCGTCCGGGGTCGTAGCGGAAGGACCGGCGGAACAGGACCCGGCACAGCAGAATGAACACCGCCAGCAGCACGGCGGTGAACGGCGCCAGGTTAACCAGGAAGTCGTTGTAGGTCAGGCCGGCGCGGCTGGCGATCACGATGTTCGGCGGGTCCCCCACCAGCGTCGCGGTCCCGCCGACATTGGCGGCCAGCGCCTCGGCGATCAGGAACGGGACGGCCGGCACCTCCAGCCGCTCGCAGACCAGGAGGGTGACGGGGGCGATCAGCAGCACGGTCGTGACGTTGTCCAGGACCGCCGAGGCGACCGCGGTCACCAGCACCAGGATGACCAGCACCGTGAACGGTCGGCCCCTCCCGCGCTTGGCCGCCCAGATCGCCGCGTACTCGAACACCCCGGTGCGGGCCAGCACCGCCACGATGAGCATCATGCCCAGCAGCAGGAAGATGACGTTCCAGTCGATGCCTGCCTCGTGGGAGAAGAACGCGTGGTGCGCGTCCGTGGCGCCGATGAGCAGCATTGCCACCGCCCCGGCCAGCGCCGCGGCGACCCGGTGCACCTTCTCGGTCGCGATCAGCACGTAGGCGGCGGCGAAGACCGCAACCGTCGCCCACGCGGTACCGGTCACGGCCCGAGCACCCGGTCCAGCAGCGTGTCCAGCGTGACCGCGCCGGTCATCCGGCCGTCGGCTCCGGTCACCGCCACCAGCGGGCACCCGGTGCGGGCCATCAGCGCGGCGATCTCCAGCGGGGTCGCGTCCGGGTCCACCACGGCCAGTTCCCGGTGCCGTTCAGGCAGGCACTCGGCCACGGTCCGCCCGGCGAGCTCGCCGAGCAGCAGGCCCGCGGTCGGCTCGTCCACCACCCGCGCCAGCGCCGGGTCGTCCTGGCAGTACTCCGGGACCGCCATCTGCAGCACCTGCGTGCCCGCCAGCACCGTCAGCGGCCGCTGGTCCTGGTCGACCACGATCAGGCCGGGCAGATCGCGGCCGGCCAGCAGCCGGGCCGCGTCCGCCGCCGGCGTGTCCATGGTCACCACCGGGAACGGCACCGCCAGGTCGCTGGCCCGCATCCGCCCCTCACCTCCCGCCGTCACGCCACCCGCAGCGCAGCGCATGAAGTAACGCCGAAATCATCCCGCTGCCAGTGAATTCCCTGAAGGGCAACCAGCCCCGGGAGCGGGGGACCTTCGGCCTTCCCGGGGCCCCTGAAGCGCGCGGCGGCCGGCGAACTGCCCCGGGCTGCCCTGTGCCCGCGGCGGGATGCCGGCCTCACCGCCGCTGGCACCGTCAGTCTCTCTTCTTGCGCGGTGCCCGGGGACCGGGTTGCCCGGCTGCCGGCGGGCTCTCGGTGGCCGAGGTCGGCCTTGCGGGCACCGGGGGGGATGCCGTCACGGTCGGTGCCGGGGGACTCGGCGGCCTCGATACGCCGGTAGGCCCGGTTCCGCAGCCGCAGCACGATGGTGGCCAGCAGCGCCGCGATCAGCGAGCCGGTCAGCACCGCGACCTTAGCGTGGTCCTCACGGCCGCCGCCGGTACCGAAGGCCAGCTCGCTGATGAGCAGGGAGACGGTGAACCCGACGCCGCCGAGCAGGGCCACGCCTGCCACGTCGGTCCAGCTCAGTCCCTCGCCGAGGGTGGCGCGGGTGAACCGGGCCACCAGCCAGGTGGCCGCGAAGATGCCGGCGGCCTTGCCGGCGACGAGTCCCGCGACGACGCCGAGCGCGACCGGGTCGGACAGGGCTGTGCGCATGCCGCTGAGCCCGCCGAGGGTCACCCCGGCGGACAGCAGCGCGAAGACAGGCACCGCCAGGCCGGCTGAGACGGGCCGCAGGCGGTGCTCGAAGTCCCCGGCTGGTCCCGGTCCCGTGCCAGGGCCGTCACGCCCCGCGCGGCGCAGCACCGGCACGGTGAATGCCAGCAGTACCCCGGCGACGGTGGCGTGCACGCCGGAGGCGTGCACCAGTGCCCAGGTCACGACGGCCATCGGCAGCAGCAGCCACCAGGACCCAGGACGGCGCCGCACCAGCACGGCGAACGCGGCAAGGGGAACCAGCGCCGTGACCAGCGGCAGCACCGACACGGCGGAGGTGTAGAACACAGCGATGATCACGATGGCCAGCAGGTCATCGACCACGGCCAGGGTGAGCAGGAACGCGCGCAGCGCCGTCGGCAGATGCCGTCCCGCCACCGCCAGCACTGCGAGGGCGAACGCGATGTCGGTGGCGCCCGGGATGGCCCAGCCCTTGAGCGCCCCGCCGCCGGCGCCGGCGGTGAACGCCGTGTAGGCCAGCGCCGGGACGATGACCCCGCCGACGGCGGCGGCGACCGGCACCGCCGCCCGGCGCGGGTCGCGCAGGTCCCCGGCGGTGAACTCCCGCTTGAGCTCCAGCCCTGCCACGAAGAAGAAGACCGCCAGCAGCCCGTCGGCCGCCCACGTTGCCAGGTCCAGCTGCAGATGCCAGGCGGGCGGCCCGACGGTCAGCGTCCGCAGCGACTCATACGCCGCCGACCAGGGCGAGTTCGCCCAGGCCAGCGCCACCACTGCGGCGGCGAGCAGCAGGGCTCCGCCGATCGTCTCCTCGCGCAGCACCTCGCCGATCCGGCGGGTCTCCCGCCACGAGCCCCGCCGGAACAAGGCCGTCTTGGACTGCGGGGCGTTGCTCATCGGTCCTCGCTTTCCTGGTTGGGCCAGCCGCTGCCGGGCAGGCATCCCGGCGCACAATCTGGGACCTCACGTCACCACGGTGCCCGCCGGGTTCCCGGAGGCGCGTGCGGGGCAGATGGTCAGGCAGCGTCCTCAGCGCGCCCGGCTGCCGCCACCTCGGGTGGTAGCGGCCCTGCCGCGGCGCGGCACCCGTCGGCGTGCGCGGCCCGGGTGGGCGGGCGGGCCCGCGTCGCGTGGCCGGTCCGCATCAGGGCATCATCCGCAAGCGCGACATTCGCATCGACATCGCGGAACGCGCGCGGCGCCCGGCACATGGCTTCCCGTCACCCGGCCAGGCCGGCGGGCGCCCGGCAGTGCGGCTGCCATCGTCATCACCTCACCAGACGGACTCACTCTGCCCTGGTTTCTTGGTAGCCGGCCGCTGTGCGGAGGGCATGCGCTTGCGGTGGAGGCGATGTGGATGCGCGGCCCTGGTGTCGCCGTGCCGCGCTGGTCAGTAGCGCAGCAGCGCGGCCACCGGCTCAGGCCCGGGTACCTGCTGTGCGGGCACTGCGAAGACCGATCCCGATGTGAGCAGCGTGTGCACTGCGGCGCGGTCCAGCAGGTCCTCATCGCCCGGCTGCGGCTGGTCATGGACGCTCACCTGGAGGGTCTGCGGGTCGGCGGTGCCCCACCGCTGCTCCCCGGCCGCGACGAACAACGTGTCCACCCGGCCCTGCAGGGCGGCGCGCACGACTTCCGCGACGGCCCAGGCGGCGCCCTGCCCCCGCCCGGCTGCCTCCTGGTACCGCTGCGCGGCCTGCTGCCGGGCCTGGGCGAAGACCGGCTGCACGATCGCCCGTGCGCGCTCGTGCAGTTCGGCGGGCCGCAGCTGGTCGGGGCTGCCGGCGATGCCCTCTCTCAGCACGTGGGGGTAGCGGGTGAGGCGACGGAACATCGCCTGCACGTAGTCCACCCCGGCCAGCACCAGCGGCGCGGTCTCGGTCTTCAGGACCTCCCGCAGCCCGTCGTCCACCTGGCGCAGGAACCGCTCCAGCAGCGACTTGTCCACCTCCCCGCCGGCCCCGTGCCCATGGAACACCACCCGCGCCCCCGGCCCGCCGCGCCCGGCGACGTGCAGCCCGAGTTCCTTCTCCAGGTCGTCATACTTCAGCGCGTCGCGCAGGCTCGGCGGCACATCGGCCAGCTCCACGTCCTGGACGTCGCGCGGGGTCCCCTCCAGGAGCCGCACCCGGTTCTGGCTCAGCGCCAGCACGTAGAAGCGGTGGCCGGCCGCCAGCAGCGTGAGCAGCGGCTTGACGTGGAACCGGCCCGCCACCACCACCAGCTCCGGGAACTCCTGCGGGAGCCGGAAGGTCCGGGACCAGCCCGGCGCCAGGAACACGGCCAGCCCGTCGCTCTGGTAGCTCCAGAACGGGTCAGGAATGAGCAGGTCACGGCCCGGCGCGAGGACCTCCCGCGCCGCCGGCGCGCGCAGGCCGGCCGCCGCCAGCTGCTTCTCCGCCTCATCCAGCAGGTTCCGCAGCCGGATCGGGTCCTGGCCGCTGTCCGGGGTCACCCGGTGGGCGGGCATGAACACCGACACGCACGGGCCGCCCTCGTGCCCGGCCAGCTCCCTTACGTCTTCCGGCCTCAGCAGGTCAGCCATCCCAGCCCTCCCGCCGGCCCTCGCCTGTCATGCACCGGTCCGGGCCGCGCGGTGCAGGCCTCCCGGCCGCTGCCACGGACTACGCCCAGCCCGCCAGGCCCGCTCGCTCATCACAAGCATCTGCGGTCCTCCTTGCCTTCCCGGTCCGGCCACTGCCTGTTCCTTGCCATTCCCGGCTCGCTCCAACCCTGAACGCTCCGGAGACCGGGCTGCGTGAGACCAGCCGGCCTCGGGGCGCAGCGCCCGGCGTGCCCGCGCCGGCAGGCCCTGAACACCGTGCGCTGGCGCTGGTCAGTGCTGGTCGTCGCTGAGCCGGGCGGCGTCCAGGTCCAGGCTGTGCTGCAGCTGCTGACGGGTCGCCTGCCCGATGGTGCCGTCGTCGTACAGGCGTGCCAGCTCGGCGTTCTCGGCGGCGTTCAGGTCGCGATGCAGCTCCCGGTCGGTCATCCCGTCCGGCTCCGGGGGCCGGTGCCCGTCGATGCGGGCGCGGGCGTGCCCGATCCTGGCCTGCAATCCCGCACGGGCCTGGTCGATCACGTCGTCGTCGGCGGACTGGCTGGCGGCGAGCTCGTCCAGCCGGGCCAGGGCCGCCTCGGCCAGCCGCAGCCGGGCCACGGTCTCCTCATGGCGCGCGCTGTCCGGCCGGGCGATCCCGGCCAGCCGCACGAGCGGCTCCAGGGTGAGGCCCTGCACGATCAGCGAGACCACGATGACCGCGGTGGCGATCACCAGGATCAGGTCGCGCCGCGGCAGCGGGGCCCCGCTGGCCGAGGTCAGCGGGATGGACAGCGCCGCGGTCAGCGGCACGACCCCGCGGGTGCCGGCCCAGGACACCACGGCGGGCACCGGCCAGGACAGGCGCCGGGTGCCGCTGCCCCGCTGGGTGACCGCCGATTGCGGGAACACCCACGCGATCCGCGTCACGATCAGCACCCCGGTCACGGCCAGCGCCTCGGCCGGCCACGCCTCTGCATGCGACAGGTCACGGATCAGGGTCGGCAGCTCCAGGCCGATGAGGCTGAACACCACGCTTTCCAGCAGGAAGATGACGGTCTGGTAGACCGAGTGCAGCTGCAGCCGGGTCTGGGCGGTGGTGATCCGCGCCCGCCGCGCGCCGACCACTAGCCCGGCGACGATGACCGCCATCACCGGCGAGACGTGCAGCGCCTGGCCGAGCACGTACGCCGCGTACGGGGTGATGAGCGCGATGACGGTTTCCAGCACCGAGTCAGCGACGCGGCGCCGCAGCCGGATGACGCCGGCGGCGACCACGGCCCCGGTGATCGCGCCGCCGGCCGCCAGGACCGCGAACTGCCCGGCGCCGTGCACCAGCGCGCCGCCGAAACCGGTCCTGGCGGCTGTCCCGGCGACCGCGAAGGCGACCGCGATCTGGAACAGCACCAGGCTGGTCGCGTCGTTGAACAGGCTCTCGGCCTGCACCAGCGCCTGCACCCTCGGCGGCAGCGACAGCCGCCTGCCCAGTGCGCTGACCGCCACCGGGTCCGTGCTGGCCAGCACCGCGCCCAGCACGAACGCCATGCCCGCCGGGACAGCCGCCACCGCCCACGACACGGCGGCGACCGCGGCCGCCGACGCCAGCACCAGGCCCACCGCCAGCACGGCCACCGGCCGCCACACCGCCCGCAAGTCGCGCCAGGGCAGTTCCTCGCTGGCCGCGTACAGCAGCGGCGGCAGCACCACCAGGCTGACCACATCAGGTGCAACATGGACTGCCGGGACGCCCGGCAGCAGGCCGACGACCAGCCCCGCGATCACCAGCAGAGACGGGGCGGGCACCCGCAGCCGGCCGGCGAAGGCCGCGACCACCGTGCCCAGCACCACCAGGAACAAGATGACCTCGATACCGCGCACGCCGCCGGCCCCTGCCTGCTCGATCCGCCACAAACGCCGACCAGACTTCCCGGCACGCCGCTCCAAGCCTATACGGCACACGTGCCTGCGCCATGGCAGCGCCAGCCCCAGACCGGTTCGTGAGCCGCAGGTGCCAATGGGACGAGGCCGAGGCCTGGTGCCTGCGGGCGAAGGCGCTGCCTGCCGAAGCCGGCCGCCAGCGGGACACGGCTGCTGCCCTGTACCGCCGCGTCGGTGCCAGCCCCGCTGGATGCCCGAACCGGCGAGCTAGCACATCGCCTCCTGCTCGTGCGTTCTCGTTTACCTCCTGTCTCTCCGTCTCGCCAGGGGCGTTGGTCCCTGAACTGGACAGCAGCGTGGGAAGGTTGCCGTAATGAAGTACCAGACGAGGATTACCGACACCACGGTGGAAGTCACCTGGCCCGGTGGCGCTGTCCGCTGCTACCCGGTTCCGGCGGGCACCAGCCCGGCGGCGTACGCGCTGCGGTGCGCCGAGCGCGCCAGGGTCAGCGACTGCCTGGCCGCTATCCGGATTGAAGACCGCCCGCGCCGGCGAGGCAAGAGGAGAGGTCCCGCACCGCATTAGGCCAGTGACAAGCGCCGCCTATGTCATCCGGCTGGCGGCTTGACGTCGGCCGCCGGGAGGGTAAACGCCGCGGCAGTTGGCTTGACCGGCCGCATGAGCCAGCGCGGGCGACGGGTGCCGTCCGGCGAGACGGACCCGGCCGGCCGGGTCCGCGCCAGCCACCGCTGGTAGACCTCGTGCGCCTGGGCGGTGTCCACGGCGATGTCGCCGTGCTTGTCGCCGGCCTCCGCCGGGCCGACGCGGACCGCCTGGTGCCAGCAGTGCATCCCGGAGATCGGGTCAGGGTGGACGGGGAAGGTCAGGTTCTGGTGCACTCCGGTGTCGCTCCACCAGATCCGCTGGCTGTCCGGGTCGGCCGACTCGTAGGGCCCGGCCGGGGCGCGCCGGGAAACCGCCCAGCCGTCGGCGGAGTGGTCAAGGCCGACGGTGGCCATCATCGCGCCGGCGCCGCGCGGTCCGCCCTCTAGCCGCCACCGGCCCATGTGGTGGCTGCAGGCGACGGTGCCAGGCCTGATTCCCTCGGTGACCCATGCCTTGGCGACGAAGTGCCCGATCTCCGTCGTCACCCGCACCAGGTCGCCGGTGCGGGCGATACCGAACCGGGCGGCGTCGCGCGGGTGGATCCACACCGGGTTGGTGTGCGCGAGCTCGTCCAGCCACTTGGCGTTCGCCGAGCGCGTGTGGATCTGCGTCGGCAGCCGGAACGTGGACAGCAGCACGACCTGGTCGTCGGCTAGCTCCGACGGGTGGACGTGGCTGCGGATGTAGCCGGGCAGGGCGTGCTCCGGCCACCCCCAGTCGGCTAGCGTGGAGGACCAGAACTCCAGCCGACCGGACGGGGTCGGGAACCCGCGCCGGGTGACCCCGTCGATCATGACCCCGGCCGCTCGCCGGCCCTGTGAGTCGGGGGACGGCGCGCCCTGCGGCGCGATGTTCGGGTCCGCCGGGGCCGGCATCGGGGTGTAGACCCGCCCGAACGGGTCGGCGTGCGCGCCGGCCAGCTCGGCCGGGGGCACCTCCTGCTCGTGCAGCGCGCCCTGCCCGCGGCTCACCTCGAACGCACCGTACCGGCGCATCCACGCAAGCGGCGTCAGCCCCTCCGCGGCCGCCCGCTCCGGCAGCCCCGGCACCGAGTGCTCGAACATCCAGCCGTAGTACTCATCCACGGTGAGCTTCTCGCCCGGCCGCGCGACCGACTCGTAGTACCGCCGGATGCCGAGCGACCCGTCCGGGTCGATGCGCCAGGACAGCTCGATCCAGAACTCGTTCTCCTCCCACACCTCGCCCGGGTTGACCTCGCGCGTGTCGCTGACCGGCGAACCGGAACGCTCCCGCGCGGCCCGCAGTACCGGCTGCCGGAACCCGACCCACTGGCCGTCGTACTGCTCGTAGGAGTGCGTGTCGTGCCGCTCCGAGCCGACCCCCATCGGCAGCACGTAGTCGGCGAAGTAAGCGGACTCGTTCCAGGTCGGGGTCAGCGCGACGAAGCAGCCGACCAGCGACTCATCGCGCAGCACCTCCATCCAGCTCAGCCCGTCCGGGTTGGTCCACAGCGGGTTGTAGACCCGGGTGAAGTAGGTGTCCAGCCGCCCGCGCCCGTCCTTGAGGAAGTGCGGCAGCAGGAACGACATCTCGTTCTGGGCCAGCGGGTACTCAAGCGGCCAGGACAGTTCCTGCCACACGCCCGGGTGCGGCGGCACGTGGACGGGTCGCGGCACGAACTTGTTCCACGCGTTCGGGAACGTGCCGCCGCGGGTCGCGACGGCGCCAAGCAGCGCCGAGATCAGGAACAGGGTGCGCGACACCTGCCAGCCGCCGAGGTTCCCCGCCGCCGCCGAGCGCCACGAGTGGCACGAGAACCGGTGGCCCGCGCCCGCCACGATGTCCGCGACCTCGGCCAGCGTGCCCGCCGGGATGCCGGACTCGGCTGCGGCGAACTCGAACGTGAACTCCGCGTACAGCCCGGAAAGCACCTCCTCGAACGCCTCGAACGTGACCGGCAGGCCCGGGTGGCACGAAGTGAGGTACTCGGCCCAGTTCCACCAGCGCCGCACGAACTCGCGGTCGTAGGCCCTCGACCGGATGAGGTGGCTGGCGATCGCCAGGTTGACCGCGGCCTCGCTGCCCGGCTGGGTCGGCAGCCAGTAGTCCGCGTGGGTGGCGGTGTTGGACAGCCGGGTGTCGAGCACGATGACCTTGGCGCCGTTGGCTCGCGCCTCGGTGATGCGCTGCGCGTGCGGGTTGAAGTAGTGCCCGGACTCCAGGTGGGCGCTGATCAGGTAGATCACCGCGGCGTTTGCGTGGTCCGGGCTGGGCCGGTCGATGCCCATCCAGAACTGGAACCCGGTCCGGCCGCCGCTCGAGCACACGTTGGTGTGCGAGTTGTGCCCGTCCACTCCCCAGCTGGCCAGGACCCGCTCGGTGAACCCGTCCTCGCCCGGCCGGCCGATGTGCACCATGATCTCGTTCTGCCGCGATTCGAGCAGCGCGGTCCTGATCCGGGTGGCCAGCGCGTCCAGGGCCTCGTCCCAGCTGATCCGCTCCCAGCCGCCGCTGCCGCGCGGCCCGGACCGGCGCAGCGGGTACAGGATGCGGTCCGGGTCGGTGACCTGGTTGAGCGTGGCCGGCCCCTTGGCGCAGTTGCGGCCGCGGGAGCCGGGGTGCTCGGGGTTGCCCTCGAACTTGCGGACCTGCCCGGTGTCGCGGTCCACGTAGGCGAGCAGCCCGCAGGCCGACTCGCAGTTGAAGCACGTGGTCGGCACCAGCGTGTAGTGCTTCTCCTCCCGCCTCGGCCAGGCACGGGAGGACAGCTCAGCCCAGTCGTCCCAGCGCTCCTTCGGCGGGAACGCGGCCAACTGCCCCCCGCTCGCGCCCTGGTAGAACGTCTCGCCCCGGGCCTGCGCCGCCTCCCGCGCGGCCGACACCCCGCAGCCCGGCTCCTCCGGCTCGTCAGTCATTGTCCGTCAGTCCCTTTCGACCTCACTGCTTGTCAGGCCAGCGGAACGCGCTGCCCGGCCTGCACGTAGGCGTGCTCGTAGCCGAGCAGCCCGGCCAGCGCCAAGGCGGTGGCCGGGGTCCCGATCCACGGTGCGGCGACCGCCCCCAGGACAAGAACCAGGCTTATCCAGAACGGAAGCCGCTGACTCCCCAGGCTCAACTCGTGCACCGCCAGGCGGGCGTGCGCGGTCACGTGCGGTTGCGACACCTCGCCCGCGACGAGCGCCACGTGGACGGCGGCGGCGACGGCCAGGATCACCTCGTCCGCCGTCACCGCCCGGCCCGGCGCCAGCCAGGCGAGCAGGGGCAGCACCGCCGCGGCCCCGGCCAGCGCGGCCTGCACCGCCAAGTGCGGGGCGAGCAGCGGGCTTTGCCACAGGTCACGGCCCTTCGCCTGAGCAAACAGGTACGCGGTGTAGACGGCGGCGGCCACCGCCAGCGGTACGCCGATCCAGCCGAGCACCTGTCGTGCCGTCCCTGCGCTCGCCCCGGTCAGCGATGCCAGCAGGTAGACCGCCACTACGGCGCCGAAGCCGCCGATGATCATCGCGCCGCGCACCAGCCAGCTCCGCCAGTGGTGCCGTGTGAAGATCAGGTAGAACCGCTCCGGGTGCTTCAGGTCGGCGACGAGCAGCCCGCCGGTAACCGCGAGGAAGGCGAGCGCGAGCAGCGGCGCCGCCCACCGGGTGACGTCGTTTCCCCAGCTCAGGTAGCCGGTTCCGGACAGCAGGACCGGCACCGCGAACCCGCCCGCCGCGACCGACTTGGTCCACGTGTACAGGCTCACCCGCCAGCCCCACGGCACCTGGTGCGGCACGTCGTAGGACAACAGCGCGGCGGCCTGCGACGTGCCGCCGCCCGGATGGCCGGACGTCACCGCCCCGGCGCCCGCGCGCTGCGTCGCCCAGGCGAACAGCCCGCCGGGCGGCCGTCGCGCCGCGAGCGGGTCGAGCGTGGCGGCGTGCGCGCCCTTGTAGTAGACGCCGGGCCTGGTGTCCTTCTCCGGACGGCGCACCTGAACCGGCTCCCGGTTGATGACCTGGGACACCTTCGAGGCCGGGTCGTTGAGGTCGCCGACCAGGATGGCCCCGGTCGGGCACACCGTGACGCATGCGGGCTCAAGGCCGGCGTCGAGCCGGTGCGCGCACATGTTGCACTTCTCCGCGGAGTGGTCCTCGGGGTTGATGAAGATCGCGTCGTACGGGCAGGCGGCGATGCATGCCTTGCACCCGATGCAGATGTCCTTGTCGAAGTCGACGATGCCGTCGCCGCGCCGGTACATCGCCCGCGTCGGGCACGCCGCCGTGCACGGCGCGTCCGCGCACTGGTTGCACCGGTTCACCTGGAACGCGCGCCGCGCCTGCGGGAAGGTTCCCACGTCCACCGACTTGACGTAGGTCCTGGTCACCCCGACCGGGACCTCGTTCTCGCTCTTGCACGCGGTCGTGCACGCGTGGCAGCCGATGCACCGGGACTGGTCGAGCAGCTTCACCCAGCGCGGGAAGGGCAGGTCCGTTTCCGCCATGACATCACCGTCATCCCTAACTTGGCACCAACTTCACTTGTGCCACCGGCGCGGTCGTTTTACCACTCGGTACCAGAGCAGATACGTGCGCCGATGGCCCGGGTCCGGACTTGACCGCGCCTTTAGCGCCCGGCGAGCGCCGGCGCGCCCTTGGACAGCTCCGGGCCGCCGAGTGCGAGGCGGTACCCGATGCGGGGAGAGAACTCCGCGAGCAGGGAGAACCGGTCGCCCCGGATGAGGGTATGCCGCCATTCCGCCGGCCTTCCGGCCGCGAAGCCAAGCCGGCGGATCGCCAGCGCGCCCGTCGAGGGCGTGATCTGGAGATGGCGCTGCTCGGCGCGGGTCGGGACCACCGCGCTGATGTGCTCGCGGCCGCCCTCAAGCCGGACGCCGGTACGGGCGGCGAGCTCGTCGTAGAGGCTGGTGTGGGAAAGGTCCGCGTCGAGCAGCGGTGCGCCCAGGTCGGCGGGCAGCCATACCGTGTCGAGGGCGAGCGGCTCGCCGCCGGCGAGGCGGAGCCTTTCGAGGCGGAACAGCGGCGTTGACGCCTCCAGCCCGAGCCGGTCCGCGACAACTCCGTCGGCTTGCACGTCCCGCGCCCGGACGATGCTGGTCTGCCGCAGCCCGGCCGCCTCCACCGAGGCGAACAGCGAGTACAGCGCCCCCAGCGGCTGCGTGATCACCGTCGGCTCGGCGAGCCGCGGGCGTCGGCCCCGCTCGGCGACCACCACTCCCTCCGCGCGCAGCTCGCGCAGGGCGGCCCGCACGGTCTGGCGGCTGACCTGGTACTCGGCGACCAGCGCGAGCTCACCGGGGAACGCATCGGTGAAGGCGTCCGCCCGCAGCCGCCGCTGCAGGTCGGCGTGCATCTGGGCCCACAGCGGCGTCGGGCTCCGGCGGTCCAGGGGCTGCGGCGCCGCCGCAGGAGCCACCGCACGGGGGCGGGTGCCCGGTTCTGTCATGGAACCTCCCTGCCTGACGACTGCCTGACGAACGCCTGGGGCGCGAGGCCTTGCCAGTAATGTACGAATGATCGTACATTACTCTCCTAGCCGGGAGGTGCGAAGGCCATGATCGATGTGGTCCGGATCGAGACTCCGACGCTCGGCGACCGGAGTTACCTCGTGCATGACGGCGAGGCGGCCCTGGTCGTCGATCCGCAGCGCGACATCGACCGGATCACCGCGCTCGCGGACGAACTCGGCGTGCGGATCACCCACGTCGCCGAAACGCACATGCACAATGACTACGTCTCCGGCGGGCTGGCCCTTTCCAGGACCTGCGGGGCAAGGTACCTGGTCGGCGCGGCCGAGCCGGCCGGCTTCGACCGCACCCCGGTCGGTGACGGCGACAGCATCGAGCTCAGCGACGCGTTCCGGATACGGGTGGCCGCTACCCCCGGGCACACCTTCAACCACCTCGCCTACGTGCTCGAGGACAAGGGCGAGGTGACAGGAGTCTTCACCGGCGGGTCGCTGCTGTTCGGTTCCACCGGCCGCACCGACCTGCTCGGCGCGGATCATGCCGCCGCGCTGGCCCGGGCCCAGCACGCTTCGGTGCGGCGCCTCGCCCGCGAACTGCCCGACAGCGCCGAGGTGTTCCCTACGCACGGCTTCGGCAGCTTCTGCGCGGCGACCCAGGCTGCGGCCCGGTCGTCCACGATCGGGCACGAGAAGCTGGCCAACCAGGCGCTCAGCCTGGACGAGGAAGCCTACGTCGAGGTGCTGCTCGCGGGGCTGGACGCCTGGCCCGCCTACTACGCTCACATGGGCGCGGCCAACCTGGCCGGGGCCGGCGCCCCCGACCTGACCCCGCCACGGCGGGCCAGCGCGGCGGAGCTGCGGTGCCGGATCGACGCCGGCGAATGGGTCGTCGACCTGCGGGACCGGGTCGCCTTCGCGGCCGGCTTCCTGCCCGGCTCGTTCAGCTTCCCGCTGGACGGCAGCTTCGCCACCTACCTGGGCTGGCTGCTCCCGCCCGGAGCACAGGTCGTCCTGCTCGGTCAGACGCGAGAGCAGGTCGCGCGGGCGCAGCGGGAACTGGTCAGGATCGGGATCGACCGCCCGGCCGCCGCGGCCACCGGGACGCCCGGTGACTGGACGGCCGGCCAACCGCTGGCGTACCTGCGCCTGGCCCGGTTCAGCGACCTGGCGACCGCCGGGCAACGTCGTGACGCTGCCCCGCTCGTGCTGCTGGACGTGCGGCGCCGACTGGAATGGGAAGCGGGGCACATCGACGGCGCGGTGCACATCCCGCTGCACGACCTGCCCGAGCGACTGGACGAGATACCGCCCGGCGAGGTGTGGGTGCACTGCCGCACCGGCTACCGGTCCACCGTGGCCGCCTCGCTGCTGGCGGCCCGCGGCCGGGACGTGGTCAGCATCGACGACGAAATCGGCAACGCCGCGACCGCGGGGCTGCCCGTGGTTCCGAACCAGGCAAAGGAGGCGCGACGATGAGCGCTCCAGACCAAGCACGCCACCAGGTCCTTATCATCGGCGGCGGTACGGCCGGCATCACGGTCGCGGCCCGCCTGCGGCGGGCCGGGGTAACGGACGTCGCCGTCATCGAGCCGTCAAGCAGCCACTACTACCAGCCGTTGTTCACGGTGGTCGGCGGTGGCCGGGCCCCGGCGTCCGCGACGGTGCGGCCAGAGGCAAGCGTCATGCCCAAGGGAGTCGCTTGGGTTCATGACGCCGCCATCGGCATCGACCCGGACGGGCAGACCGTGACGACCGAGTCCGGCCGCGCGGTGGGCTACGACTACCTGGTGGTGGCTCCCGGCATCCAGCTTGACTTCGGCAAGGTCCCCGGGCTCACCGAGACGCTCGGCCAGCGCGGCGTGTCCAGCAACTACCGGCCCGACCTCCCGCCGCGCACCTGGGAGTTCATCCGCGACCTGCGCGGCGGCACCGCCCTGTTCACCATGCCGGCCGGGCCGATCAAGTGCGCCGGCGCCCCGCAGAAGATCGCCTACCTGGCGGCCGACTGGTGGCGCTCCCAGGGCGTCCTCGACCGCACCCGGGTCATCCTGGTGCTGCCCACCGCGGCCATGTTCAGCCAGCCCGACTGGGCGAAGGTGCTCGAGGGCATCGCCGCGGGCTACGGCATCGAGGTCCGCAAGGAATCCCAGCTGACCGAGGTCGACGGCGACAGCAAGCGGGCGGTCATCGCAGACGCCAAGGCCGGCACCAAGGAGACCATCGACTACGACATCCTGCATGCCGTCCCGCCGCAAAGCGCCCCCGACTGGCTCAAGACGGCACCGCTAGCGGACCCGGCGACCCCGTTCGGCTACGCCCGGGTCGACAAGTACACCCTGCAGAGCCCGGACTGGCCCAACGTGTTCGCCCTCGGCGACGCCTCGAACCTGCCGACCTCCAAGACCGGCGCCGCCGCGCGCAAGCAGGCGGTCGTCCTGGTGAAAAACCTGTTCGCGGCGATGAACGGCCGCCCGCTGCCCGCGCGCTACGACGGCTACACGTCCTGCCCGCTGGTCACCTCACGCAGCAGGATGCTGCTCGCCGAGTTCGACTACGACCTCAAGCGCACGCCGACCTTCCCGTTCATCAACACCCTCAAGCCCCGCTACGACATGTGGCTGCTCAAGCGGTACGGGCTCCCCGCCCTCTACTGGAACATCATGCTCAAGGGCCGGCTGGACTAGCCCGCACATGCCGGCGTTGACGACGGCCGCCTGCGGGTCGAGTTCGGCGACGCCGCGCTGAGCCTCCTTCTCGCCCGTTAGAATCGGCCCAGCCGCGTATACCCCCAGGGGCTTATGGCCCCTTTCCGCCGAGACTCTCGTCCGGCTAGGTGCCGGAACTGTGGATGATCCGGATCATCTTCATGTTGATGCGGGCGAACCGCCACAGCTGCCACGCCCAGCCAGGGTGCAGCCTGGCCTTGCACAGGAACATGTGGTGCAGCAGGATCTTGATCCAGTGCCCGGAGAGTTACCTGCTGCTATCTCCGCAGCGTCCGCCGTTGCCGCCATAGCCACAAGGGACGAAGGGCCCAAGACAGGTCAGCGCAGGAACCGGATGTGGTCGACGGCGCCCCTCCGCCGTTTCCCGCGCTAGCAGGGCCGCTGTGCGCCTTCGGCGGCTGGCCGCGCCGCCAGCACGGTCTGGGCGGCCACCAGGCCGCGTTCGGCGCCCGCAGGCGGGATGCGGGCCTAGCTGGCCGGCGGCCGGTCGTCGCGGGATGCCGCGCTGTTATCAGGCGGTACCGCCGCGACCGCGGAGCGGGCCGTGGAACAGCGGCGCGAGCAGGCACACATTCCCGGCCCCGGCGGCCAGCGGGACAAGACCCACGACGCCGACCGCCCACCCGGCAGGCCCGCCGATGAGCACGGCGCCCGTGATCAGCGCCGCGCCAGCCACGACCCGGGCCGCCCGGCCCGCCGGGCTGCCCATGAACTGCACGAACCTCATGACAAGCTCCTCTCGCCATCTCGGGCTTCTATACCCGGGGGGGTATAATATTCAACCGCCGGGAAGGAACCTCCTATTCCACGGGCCGCCAGGAGGTGACCAAGGTCCCGTCGCGCTTCGCCTTCTTTTCCCCCTGTACAGCCCCGGACTCTGCGTGCGGGCTGCTACCCCCTGGGCGTCCCTCACGTCCGGCCGGGCTTCGTCACTGCTGGCGGTCTGCCCGGGTTTCCGCTGCTGGCCCGGCGGGCGGACTGTCTTCTGTGAACGCGGGCAGACGGGCGGAGTAGATGGAGTACCCGTCGATGTGGAAGGCGACGAGGGTGGCGGTCGCGGTGGCCGCCATCATCGGGACCATCAGCCCGAAGCCGCTGTGGGTGAGCTCGAGCACCAGGGCGAGGCCCGATAGCGGCGCCTGCATGGCCGCGCCGATCATGGCGGCGGCGCTGACCATAGCGAACGCGCCGGACGGCGAGCCGGGCCAGGCCAGGTTCCAGGCGATGCCCAGTGCGCCGCCGAGGACCGCGCCGGCGGCCAGCGTCGGGGTGAACAGGCCTCCCGACGCCCCGCTTTCCAGGCACAGGGCCGTGACCAGCGGCTTGAGTGCGAACAGGGTGAGCATCAGGCTGAAGCCGCTGAGGCCGAGGAACGCGTCGCGGGCCATGTCCAGCCCGTTTCCGAACAGCTGCGGGTACCAGATGCCGATGACGCCGAGGATGCCGAAGGCGATCACCGGCGCGAACAGCGCCGTGGTTCCCCGGGCGCGGTGATGCGACACCCAGCCGATGAGCCGGATGTAACCGGATGAGATCAGCCCGATGACCGGCCCGGCCAGCAGCGCCCAGGTCATCAGCGACCAGGTGAAGGTGTAGTCGGGGATGCCCGGGTAGACGGCCCGGTCGGGCAGGTACACCCACGCCGTGGCCGTCGCGACCGCCGAGCACACGATGGCCGGCAGCATGACGGGCAGGGTGATGCTGCCGAGGAGGATCTCGGCGGTGAACAGGGCGCCGGCGAGCGGGACGTTGTAGACGGCGGCGAGCCCGGCGCCGCCGCCGCACGCCACGAGCAGCCGGCGCTGCTCGGCCGACAGGCCGCCCCAGCCGGAAAGGACGCTGCCCGACGCGCCGCCAAGCAGCTTGGGCGCGGCCTCCCGGCCGATGGAGGCGCCCATGCCGATGACCACCTCGGAGATCACCGATGAGCCCAAGCTGCGGCGGAACGACAGCCGCCCGTCGCCGTTCCAGATCGCCTCGTCGATCTCGGACGGCTCACTCTTCAGGTACCGGCGCAGCAGGAACCACGCGACGCCGCCGAACGCGCCCGCGATCAGCAGGGAGCCGACCCGCCGCGTCGCGGATGCCTGCGCGACGCCGTGCTCCAGGCTTCCTTCGTGGTAGCCGAACGCCGCGTACTGCACGTTGAACAAGATCAGCATCATCAGCGCGCCGAGCAGCCCGGCGGCGATGCCGCACGCGATCACCATCACCCAGAACCGGGGCGTGAGGACCCCGGCCCCGCCGCTGGTGATGTTCGGCTGCTCCATCGCCCCGCGGCCGGACGGCATGCGCCGCTTCAGCAGCGGCTCCGGGCGCCGCGCGCGCTCGCTCGCCCGGGGCTGCCGCGGGCGGCGCGCGGTTCTCAGCCAGCGCGGCGGACCAGGTCGCCGGGGCTGGCCGTGAGGACCGGTCATCCGGACGACTTCAGGGCGGCCGGGCAGGGAGCCCGCACCGAGGCCAGGCCGCCGAAGCTCACGCTGACCCGGCGGCGCCGGCTGCGCGGCCAGCGGGCGGGGACGGTGCGGACGGCGATCCTGTACTGCATGGCTCCGGCCTCCCGGTCAGGCGAGGGTCGGGAACTGGCCTTGCGCGTAGCCGAGCCGGTCCAGTACCGGGCCCTGGGGCCCGCTCGCCGATCGTCATCAGCGTATTCCTCTGCAACTGCACGAAGCTCGAGCCATGGCCTGGATGCCGGCCGACGGTATCCGCACGGCCTGCGGCCGGGCGATTGCCGCCCGCGGGAGCCTGAGTTCCGCGACGGCCGGGATGTCATCGTGAAGAACCTGGGTGACCGCGATGGCCAGCCAGCGCGGCGGCCGGGTCGCGTCAGTACCAGCCGTGCACGCCGAGGATGACCGCGCCGCTGCCCGCGACCTCGGTGGCGGCTGCCGGGTCAGTTCGCGGCGTGGCGGGCGGCTTACCGGATGACGGCCAGCCAGCGGCGATAGATCGATGCGGACGACGCCTCAGCTTCTGGGGGGAACGCTGGGCGGGTCCACGGCCGGTTTGGAGCGGCCCTCGGGAGTTCTCTTCTCGTGTGTGCATGGTGGTGCTGCTGGGCCGCCGAAAAGCGGTGCCGGGCGGCGGGTGATCGCGCTGGACAAGACCACGGTCGCGGCGCTGCGCGAGCACCGGTTTCGGCAGCAGGCCGAGCGGGCCGCCGCCGCCAACCGGTGGGCCGAGACTGGGTACGTGTTCACCACGATGCTATGCTGCCTCGGTCAGGGACTGGATGCGGTCGAGCATGGCGTCGAGGGCCACTTCGAGCGGCTTGGTGTCGCGCTGGAGCTGGGTCATCAGGAGGCCGCCCTGCAGGGCGGCGAGGGTCGCGAGGGCAAGGTCGTCCGGGCTGGCCTGCGCCGGGAGTTCACCCCGGGCGTGCATGGCCTGGAGTCCTTCGCGGATCCGGCCCTCCCAGCGGCGCAGTCCCCGGGCCGCGGCCAGGCGGGCGGCGGCGTCGGTCTCGGCGACCTCGGCGCCCAGGGCGCCGATGGGGCAGCCGCCCCGGCATCCGAGCCGGCGCTGGTGCTCGACGAGGAAGTCCCGCCAGGCCCGCAGGCCCGCCACGGTGTCCAGGCGGTCAAGGTGCGTTCCCTGGGTGTCGAGCACGGCGTCGGCCTGGTAGTCGATGACCGCGCGCACCAGCGCCTGCTTGTCGGCGAAGTAGTGGTACACCTGCGAGCCGCTCACCCCGGCTGTCGCCCTGATGTCCTCCAGCGTGGTCTCCGCCACCCCGTTCTCGAACATCAGCTCAGCGGCGGCGGCCACGATCCGCTGTCGCGTCTCGCGGCCCCGTCGGGTCAGGGGGCGCGCGGTGCCGTTCTCGGCCATACGGTCAGCTTAACGCAAACTGGATTGGACAACCCACTTTTCTCTCGCCAGGGTGGACTGTGCAACCCACTCGACAGGGAGAGAACTGCCATGAGCAACACTGACCTCACCGGAAGCACGGCGCTGATCACCGGCGCGACCAGCGGCATCGGCCGCTCGGCCGCCCTGCTGCTCGCCCGGCGCGGCGCGCACGTCCTGGTCAGCGGCCGGGACGCCGTCCGCGGCGACGCGGCCGTCGCGGCGATCCGGGCGGCGGGCGGCAAGGCTGACTTCATCGCAGCCGACCTGGCAGACCCGGACTCCGTCCGGCACCTCGCCCGCCGGGCCGTCGAGCTCGGCGGCGGTCACGTCGACATCCTGGTCAACAACGCCGGGGTCTTCCCGTTCGGTCCCACCCAGGCGGCCACCGACGAGGACATCGACACGGTGTACGCGGTCAACGTCAAGGCACCCTTCATCCTGGTCGCCGAGCTCGCGCCGGCCATGGCCGCCCGCGGCAAGGGCGCGATCGTCAACCTGCTGACCATGGTCGCCCACTTCGGGGTGGCCGGGATGGCCCTGTACGGGTCGAGCAAGGCGGCGCTGACCCTGCTCACCAAGGCCTGGGCGGCCGAGTTCGGCCCAAGCGGCGTCCGGGTCAACGCGGTCAGCCCCGGCCCGACCCGCACCGAGGGCACCGAGCCCATGGGCAGCCAGCTGGACCAGCTCGCGTCCCTGGCCCCCGCTGGGCGCCCGGCCGCTCCCAAGGAGATCGCCTCCGCCATCAGCTACCTCGCCGGCGATGACGCCAGCTTCGTGCACGGCGCCGTGCTCGACGTCGACGGCGGAGAGACGGCCTAGATGATCGACTTAACCGACCGCGTCGCACTGGTCACCGGCGCCGCGCGTGGTATCGGCCGGGCAACCGCGATCACGCTTGCCGAGGCAGGAGCGAAAGTCGTCGTGAGCGATCTGAGGACGCCGATGGCCGACCTCGACTATGCGACCGGCGAGGCCAGCGGCCTCGAGGAGACGGCGCGCCTGATCGAGGCAAGCGGCGGCCAGGCCGTAGCCGTCACCGCAGACGTCCGCGACTACGACGCGCTTCGGCGTGCCGTTGCTACCGCGGTCGAGAGCTTCGACCGGCTCGACGTCGTGGTGGCCAACGCCGGCATCGCCAGCTGGCCGCAGACGACGTGGCAGGCCACCGAAGCCGAGTGGCAGACGATGATCGACGTCACCCTGAC
>DASUBV010000113.1:0-4461 GCA_035763085.1 Streptosporangiaceae bacterium
TGCAGCACGGCGGCACCAGCGCGCTAGTCGCCACGCCATCGCAGCTGGACCTGCAGGGCAACGGCGGCTCGGTCACCAGCCAGAACGTCAGCCTGTACAACGCCAGCAGCTCGGCGGTCGCCGTGACGGGCACCTACCGGAAGATCGGGCCGGAATTCCCGCTCGGCAAGGTCACCACCGAGAACGTGAGCGCACCTGACCCGAGCCTGCCGGTTCCCGAGGCGGGCGCGACGGCAGCCAGCCCGGTCAGCTTCACCGTCCCGCCGCACCTGGGCCGGCTGGACATCGACATGATCTGGCCCGACCCGACCAACAGCAACACGCTGCAGGTCCAGGTGTTCAACCCGCAGGGTGCCCTGGTGCAGGAGTCCTACGATGACGGGTCCCTGCCCACCAGCCGGCGAGCCGGGTCGATCCCCGACATCCAGCACATCGAGATCTCCGCGCCGCAGCCCGGCCGGTACACCGCGAAGATCCTGTGGTCGGGCAAGGACCAGGACCTCGCCCTGCCGCCGATCGCCCCCGGCACCTACACCGGCCCGATGTCGTTCCGCGTCCTCGGCCAGAACTGGGTGACCTCCGCGGCGTCGCACCGCGTCATCATCCCGGCGCACGCCAGCGCCGCGGTGCCGCTGCGGGTGGCCTTCCCGGCCGCGCCCGGCGACAGCCCCGAGTCGGTGCAGTTCACCGCGACCGGCCCGGGCGGCCCGGCGGCGGTCTCGGTGCCGGTCTCGCGCCGCACCCTCATCCCGTCCTCGGGAGGCAGCTTCCAGACCCTGCTCACCAGCACCGTCGGCCGCAGCATCGGCCAGGTCAACACCTACAAGATCAACGTTCCGTCAGGGGCTCCGCAGCTCACCGTGAACCTGCAGGCCGCTGACGTCAGCCCGAACAACAAGATCACCTACTACCTGGTGGACCCGAGCGGCACGGTGATCGCGACCGCGAGCACCCCGGACACCGCCGCCGGCTCGACACCGGGAACGGCCACGCTCACCGCGCCCAGCCCGGTCGCCGGGACCTGGGAGATCGACGTGGAGCTCGGCCTGACAATGAGCGGCAGCGAGTTCACCCAGACCGTGACCGGCACCGTTTCCGACTCGGGCTGACGCCCGCCGCCGGCTGCCCGGCGGAAGCCAGCCAGGCTTCCGCCGGACGGCCGCGGGCCTGTCATGGTCCGTCCATGATCGCCGATACCCGGTGGGCTGTCGCTACTGCCAGGAGTTATGTTGGGCTTGGGGCCGAGATACACCGACAGAGAGGGTATGCCGGAGATGGACGAAACGCTGGCCACCGCCGACCTGGACCTGCTGCGCAAGGACTTCCTGGCCGACCCGGCCTACCGGCTGGCGCAGAACGCGGTCACCAGGGTCTCGGTTGACGAGGTGGCCATCAACCGGGAGATCGTCAACAGCATCAACCACTCGCTGTCCACGCACCTGGATGACTGGAAGGTCACCAACCAGGAGCGCAGCGGCCGGTGCTGGCTGTTCGCGGGCCTGAACCTGCTGCGAGTCGGGGTCATGCGCAAGACCGGGCTCAAGGAGTTCGAGTTCTCCCAGAACCACGTGATGTTCTGGGACAAGATCGAGCGGGCCAACTACTTCCTCGAGGCCATCACCGAGACCGCGGGCCGCGACGCGGATGACCGGACCGTGGCCTTCCTGCTGGAGTCGGTGGCCGGCGACGGCGGGCAGTGGAACATGTTCGCCGCGCTGGTGGCCAAGCACGGGCTGGTCCCCAAGCACGTCATGCCGGAGACGCAGAGCTCGTCGAACACCGACCGGATGAACTCCGTGCTGCGCTACCTGCTGCGCCAGGGCGCGCGGGCGGTCCGGGAGGCGGCCGCGGCGGGCGGCACCGAGGCCGCGCGGACCCAGAAGGCCGAGATCCTCCAGGCCATCTACCGGGTCCTGTGCATTCACCTGGGCACCCCGCCGGAGCGCTTCGAGTGGCAGTGGATCGACAAGGACAAGCAGTTCCACCGCGATGGCGTGCTGACGCCGCAGGAGTTCGCGGCCACGTACGTGGAACTGCCGCTGGATGATTACGTCTGCCTGGTGAACGACCCGCGCCCGGCCAGCCCGGTCGGCCGGACGTTCACGGTGGAGTACCTCGGCAACGTGGTCGGCGGCCCCCGGGTCACCTACCTGAATGTCGATATGGCGCTGATCAAGGAACTGGCGGCCAAGACAATCCAGGGCGGCGAGCCGGTCTGGTTCGGCTGCGACGTCGGCAAGATGATGAGCAACGAGTACGGGTTCTGGGACGCGGCCCTGTACGACCTCCCGTCGGTCTACAACACCGCGTTCACGCTCGACAAGGCCGAGCGGCTGACCTACCACGAGACGCTGATGACGCACGCGATGCTGTTCACCGGCGTCGACGTGCTGGACGGGGTCACCCGCCGCTGGCGCGTGGAGAACAGCTGGGGCTCCGAGCGGGGCAAGGACGGCTTCTACACGATGAACGACTCCTGGTTTGACCAGTACGTCTTCGAGATTGCCGCCCGGCGCAGCGAGCTGCCTGCTGAGCTGCAGGAGGCCCTCAGCACCGAGCCCATCGTGCTGCCCGCCTGGGACCCCATGGGAGCACTGGCCCGGTAAGGCCGGCAACGCCGCCGTGCCGGGCCGGCACGCGCCGGGGTGCGGTCGCAGCTGCCCGGCTAGCGGCCGGCGCGAGCCGGGCATGCTGGGATTATGGGATCCGCCGAGGCCGTGTTCGCGGCTGCCGACGTGCACTACCTGCCGTCCGGGGGCGCGCGGGCGGCGGCCGTGCTGGCCGCTGACGCCAGTTTTGCCTGCCTGCTGGCCGACCGCACCCAGCTCACTGCCGGGGTGCTGCCCTACCAGCCAGGTGAGTTCTACCTGCGCGAGCTGCCGCCGCTGCGCGCGGTGCTGGCCGGCCTGAGCGGGCTGGACCTGCTCGTCGTCGACGGCTACGCCGACCTGGATCCCGGCGGGCGGCCCGGCCTGGGCGCGCGGGCGCACGCCGAGCTCGGGGTCCCGGTGGTCGGCGTGGCCAAGTCGGCCTTCCGCAGCGCCACGCACGCCATCCCCGTGCTGCGCGGGGCATCGGCTCGCCCGCTGTACGTGACGGCCGCCGGGCTGCCCCGCGCCGATGCAGCCGAGCTTGTCCGGCGGATGGCGGGCCCGCACCGGCTGCCGGATGCGCTGCGCCGTGCGGACACCCTGGCCCGCACCGGCCGGCCGCCTGCGCTGTCTCGCTGAACTGGAGGTGGAGGCCGGCGCGCTGACCGCGGTGAGCTGGCTGCCCGCACTGCCCGGCGCGGCGGCCGGGACGTGGATCGGCCGGCACGCAGATGACACCCCGCCCCCGGCGCCAGCTGCGCTGCGTGAGTGACGGCGGCGCCGGTCCCTGGTCGTGGTGACCGCGGCCGGGAGGCAGACAGCCGCGCCGGGTGAAGGGGCGCGGCGCGGGCGCGGCAGTCCGGCCGTCCCGCCGTGTTATGCCACGCTGAGCTCGCGATTGCGAAGGGGAAAAGGGCGAGGACACTGCCATCGTCCCTGGCCAGGCGGACGCCGGGGAAGACAGTGACGCACGAGCGTGTCGTGACACCCTGTGCAATTACTGCTCGTATTTAATTGATGACGGATAGTGTTCATGGTCATGGTCGCGACCCTGGTGAGGTCTCGCCCCGGTCGCCGGCCCCGCCCCGCCGCGTGCAGCGGCGCAACGCTGCGCGCAGACACTAATCCCCGCATTCACCCGAAGGAAGGAATGTGATGAGGACAGCACGAGCCTTAGCCGTCCTGGCGGGCGCGGCGGCAGCACTCGCCGTCACGGCCCCGGCCATGGCCGCTCCGCAGGCCCGCACCGTGACCGCGTTCACGGTGATGGACGACCACGGCGACACCGGCGGGGCCGGGAACTTCTGGGCGATCGACAAGATCATCCGGAAGCTGGTGATTCACCAGACCGGCGGATCAGCCGGCGCGTACACCTTCACCGCCACCGTCACCGACTCGGGCTCGTTCACGACCATCAAGGACGCCCTGACCCCCAACCAGGGGGAGCCGTTCACCGGCTCGCAGATCGTGGCAGCGGTGCAGGGCACGATGGCCGGGGGAGCCAGCTACGAGTTCACCGCATCGAGCCTGCCGCGGGCCGGCCTGGTGCCGACGCAGGAGTTCGGCCGGGCGTCCAGCGGGCCGCGCACGACCGCGCTGTGGTATGAGCAGGCGTTCCCGCCGGGGACCACCTTCGGCGGCACGGGCATCCTGCCGACCTGGTCGTGGACCTACACCGGCCCGGCCTGCACGACACGGGTGCCGGGCGGCGTGGTGACGACGCACGAGCAGTGGGTTAACGGGGCGACGGACAACGGGCAGCTCCCGGCTGACGGCAACATCACCGGCGGGTGCCCGGTCGGGTAGGCCGGGCCAGCGCGGTCCGCAGGCCGCCGGGGCAGTCGCGCCGGCCTGAGCGCAGCGGCGGCCC
>DASUBV010000114.1:0-4471 GCA_035763085.1 Streptosporangiaceae bacterium
GGGTCGGAGCCCAGCCGGTTGCTGCGCGCGAGCAGGTCGGTGACCTCAGCGGGTGCCTGCGTGTCCATGCGTGTCCTTCGTCGTCGGCGGCCGGGGCGGCCCGTGCGGGGCGGTTGTTGTCGATGGTTCTGGTGTGATTAGCGGGCCCTGAGGAGCCGGACGGCGCGCTGTGGCTGGGTGCCGGGGGGCATTTGCGGCCGGACCTGGTATGGAACGTTTCAAATATGAGCAGTAGTGTCGAGTCAGGCCCGCACCGTGTCAAGGGGGTCCCGGGCATTACCGTCGTGCACGATACAAACATCGATGCCCTGCTCCGCGTCAGCCGCCGTCCGGCTGCACCAGGTGAAACTCGACCCGGTACACCAGCGTGTCGTCGGCAACCGGCCCGGCATGCGCGGTCCGGCGGCGCAACGTCTCGCGGTCCGGCTCCCCGCTGCGCGCGATGTCCTCGGCGCTGATCTCCGAGAACGGCACCAGTTCGAGGGAGTCGACCTCAATCTGCGCCGGGCCCACCGCGTACCGGCCGCCGGCCCGCACCCGGGGCCGCTGCCAGAGCCGGACAGAAACGGTGATGCCGCCCGCGATCACCTCGTCGCGCAGCTCCGGGCTGAACTCCATGCTGACGCAGGCTACGCCGGGCCGAGGGCCGCAGGCTGTCTCCGGCCGCTGCCGTCCTGCCCGCAGTGCCGGCGCGGCCGGCGGGTGGGCAGGCGGGCCATGTCCTGATAGGAATGCAGCAGCGGGCCGGCCGCCCGGCCGCTGCTCCTGCCCGTCCGCCAGAGGGGAATGCCATGAGGGTGCCGCTCACCGTCGGAGACTTCCTCAGCCGCGGGGCTGCCGTCTATGGCGGCCGGACTGCGGTGATCGACGAGCCGGGTACACCAGGATCGCTGGGCACGCTGACCTACTCCGAGCTGGACAGCCGGGCCCGCGGCATGGCCCTCGCGCTGGACGGGCTCGGCGTGGCGCACGGCGAGCGGGTGGCGCTGGTCAGCCCGAACGCCGCGCGGTTCCAGATCGCCTATTTCGGCGTCAGCGGGTACGGCCGGGTGCTGGTCCCGGTGAACTTCCGGCTGAACTCCGAGGAGATCCGCTACATCGTCGACCACTCGGGGGCCAGCGTGCTGCTGATCGACCCGGAGTGCGACGAGGACCTGCGCGGGGTGACCGCTAAGCACCGGATCGTCCTGGACGGTGCCGCGGACGCCGAGTTGTTCGCCCCGGCTGCCGCCGGCGCCGAGCCGGCCGCCTGGACCGGCGATGAGGACGACACCGCGAGCATCAACTACACCAGCGGCACCACCGCCCGGCCCAAGGGCGTCCAGCTCACCCACCGCAACTGCTGGCTGAACGCGGCGATCTTCGGGTGGCACACCGGGGTCAGCGACCGGGACGTGTTCATGCACACGCTGCCAATGTTCCACTGCAACGGGTGGGGCATGCCGTATGCGGTGACCGGCATGGGCACGCCCCAGGTGATCGTCAGGAAGATCGACGGCGAGGAGATCCTGCGCCGCATCGACGAGCATGGCGTCACGCTGATGTGCGGGGCCCCGGCCGTGGTCACCGCCATCCTGAACGCGGCTGGCCAGCGGCAGGCGGCGGGCCAGCCCGTTCCGGGCGCCGGCCGGACCCGGATCGTGGTGGCCGGCGCGCCGCCGCCGTCCAAGACCATCGAGCGCGTCGAGGCCGAGCTGGGCTGGGAGTTCATCCAGATCTACGGGCTCACCGAGACCGCGCCGCTGCTGACCATCAACCGGGCGCCCGCCGAGTGGGACTCCCTGCCGGCCGCCGACCGCGCCAGGCGGCAGTCGCGGGCCGGGGTGCCCGCCGTCGGCGTCACCATCGAGGCCGACGAGGATGGCGAGGTGCTGGCCCGGTCCAACCACGTGTTCGCCGGTTACTGGCAGCAGCCCGACGAGTCAGCCAAGGCGCTGGAGGGCGGCTGGTTCCACACCGGGGACAAGGGCCATATCGAGGACGGCGAGTACCTGGTCATCTCCGACCGCAAGAAGGACGTCATCATCTCCGGCGGCGAGAACGTCAGCTCGGTGGAGGTGGAGGACTGCCTCTACCAGCACCCGGCGGTGGCCGAGGTGGCGGTCATCGGCGTCCCGCACGAGCGGTGGGGGGAGACCGTCAAGGCCCTGGTTGTGCTGCGCGACGGCCAGCCCGTCACCGAGGCGGACCTGATCGGGCACTGCCGGGACCGGATGGCCCACTACAAGTGCCCGACCTCGGTCGAGGTGCGCGAGGCGCTGCCCCGGACAGCCACCGGCAAGCTGCAGAAGTTCAAGCTGCGCGCCCCGTACTGGGACGGCTACGAGCGCCGCGTCAACTAGCGCGGAGGGGTCAGGCAAGCTGAACTCCGAGGTCAGCCAGGGGCTTGCTGAAAGCGTGCACCGAGCCCTGGGCATGCCGGCGCTCCATGTCACCCGGTCGTGCATCGAGGAACCCGGCGTACATCGTCGGACCCGCCGATCTGATGTCCCGAAATTGATCGTCGATCAGACGGCTAAGCTGCCTGCCCACTTGGCCCGCACGGTCTCTAAATAGCAAGTTGATCAAGGTGTTGGCAGTACAGATCGATCGGCTTGCTGTTTAACGGAAAATCACGCCGTTCTGCAAATGATCTTGAGTGCCCGGCAGTCACTTAGTCAGGCGCTAGGCCCAGGCCAGCGGAACCTCAGCGGGCAACGTCAGCCCGTCAGCGCCCGGTAGGCGGCGACGATCTGCTCGGCACAGATGCCGAGCGGCAGCGCGGTGCTGTCGATGTGCAGGTGGTACAGGTCCGGGTCGTCGATGTCGGCCCGGTAGAGCCGCCGCACGTACTGCGCTCGGGCCTTATCGACTTCCGGCAGCCGGCGCCGGGCAGTGGGCTCGTCCACGTCCTCGATCCGGGCCGCCTGCGCGCTGCGCGCCGCCGCGGGACCGAACAGCCGGACCCGCAGCACGCGCGGCTCCGCGCGGAACGCCGCCCCGCCCGCGCGCCCGAGGATGACCGCGCCATCCTGCAGTGCCGCGCGCATCACCGCCTCGGCCCGCTCGCGGAACAGGTCGGCGTCATCGCCCGGCGTGAGCTCGTTGGGCGCCGTGTCGGTGCCCATGGCCAGCAGGCCGGCGGCCAGCGGGGCCAGCGCGCCGATGAACCGGTCGGGCAGCGACCGGCGGATCGTGCCGCCCTCGGCCTCGGCGACCGACACGCGCAGCTGCTCGGCAACCCGGGAGCTGATCGCCCGGTCCAGCAGCGGGAATCCCAGCAGCCTGGCAACCTGCGGCGCGATGACGCTGCCGCCAGCGCCGTATCCGGCTGAGATGGTGACACCAGGCATCGCCGGCAGCCTCCCGGAATACAAAACGGGCTCCCGTGCCTCATGTTCTCGCAGCAGCGCGGATCGCGCCGGCGAATCGGGACAGACAGTGCCGGGCTGCCCGCGCCCGCGGCGCACGCTGCGCGGTCGCGACGCGGCGCGGGCCCGGCTAGCCGAGCTGGCCGACGCGGCGAATCGTCTCGGCGGCCGGCTCGGTGTCGGCCAGGTCGAGATCGTCGGCCACCGCGCCGTCGCGCAGCCGGATCAGCCGCTCGCACCGGGCCGCGATCTGCGGGTCGTGGGTCGCGATGATGATCGTGATCCCGCGGTCCCGGCGCAGGCCGGTCAGCAGGTCCAGGACCTCGGCGGCGCTCCGGGAGTCCAGGTTCCCGGTCGGCTCGTCGGCCAGCAGCAGTGCGGGCGCGGTGATCAGCGCCCGGGCGATGGCGACCCGCTGCTGCTCGCCGCCCGACATCCGGCTGGGCAGGGACTGCTCGCGCCCGGCCAGGCCGACGGCCGCGAGCAGCTGCCGGGCCCGGTCGGCCTTGCGCCACGGCGTCCGGTACGGCAGGACCGGCGCGATGATGTTGTCCAGGGCGGTGAGCGCGGGCAGCAGGTTGTAGCGCTGGAACACGAAGCCCACGGTGCGCCGGTAGGCGGCCAGCGCGCCGCCGCGCAGGGCGGTGATCTCGGTGCCGTCGACCTCGATACGGCCCGAGTCCGGGCGCTCCACCGCGCCGATCAGGTGCAGCAGCGTTGACTTGCCTGATCCCGACGCGCCGGTCAGCGCGACCAGCCCGCCGGCGTCGATCCGGAGGCTGACCTGATCGGCGCCGGCCACCTGCTGGTCCTTGCCGATCCCGAAATGCCTGCTGACGTCGGTCAGCGTGACCGCGCCGGTGCGATCCGGCGCGGCGGCCGGCTGATCAGGCCGGCCGGGCTGGCCGCGCTGGCCAGTCTGTCCGGGCCGGCCAGGCTGGTCGGGCATCTCGGTTACTCCTCACTGAGCAGGCGAGCGGCGGGCAGCGAGCGCAGCGCGGACCGTCGGCAGCGCGGCCGGGCCGGCCGGAGGACGGGACAGCCTGTGCTCAGCAGGCCGGCCGGGTCCTCCGGCCGTGCCCCCGGCCTGCCGTCACTGTGCGCCCTACCTAGTTGCTAGG
>DASUBV010000115.1:0-7210 GCA_035763085.1 Streptosporangiaceae bacterium
AAGCGCTTCGGCGAGGTCATCGCCCTCGACGGCGTCGACCTGGATGCGGCACCGGGCCGGATCCACGGCGTGGCCGGCCCGAACGGCGCCGGGAAGACCACCCTGCTCGGCATGCTGCTGGGCCTGACTGTCCCGGACAGCGGCAGCATCGAGATCCTGGGGACGCCGGTTAGCCGCGCGCTGGCCGCGCCGGAGGGCGTCGCCGGATTCGTGGACGGGCCGGGCCTGTATCCCGCCCTGACCGCCCGGCGGAACCTGGCTGTGCTGGCCGCGCTTCGCGGCCGGGACGCCCGCACGGCGGGCATCAAGGAGGTCCTCGGCGAGGTCGGGCTCACCGATGTCGCCGATGACCGGGTCCGGGGCTTCTCCCTGGGCATGCGCCAGCGGCTGGGACTGGCCGCCGCCCTGCTGACCGGGCCCCGGCTGCTGGTCCTCGACGAGCCGGTCAACGGCCTGGACCTGGCCGGCAAGAACCAGGTGCACCGGGTGCTGACGCGGCTGGCCGCGGACGGGACCGCCGTGGTGCTGTCCAGCCACCGGATGGCCGACATCGGCGCGCTGTGCCCGGAGGTCACCATCGTCAGCAGGGGCCGGGTCGCCTTCTCCGGCCCGGTGGACAAGCTGCGCGCCGAGAGCGGCGAGCTCGCCTACCGGCTGATCACCAGCGACCCCGGCCGCGCCGTCGAGGTGGCACGTGCCACGCCCGGCCTGCACCTGGCCGGGCCAGCCGCCATGCCGCCGGGCAGCGATGCCCTGGTGGTGCGCGCCGGGGTACCGGTCCTGGACGAGCTGGTGGTGGCGCTGGTGCGGGCCGGGATCGCGGTGCGCGAACTGGCTCCGGTGATGCCGCCGCTGGAGGCGGCCTTCCTGGCTCTGGCCGGGCAGCCGGAGGATGACCGGTGACCGCCGCCACTGCCGCGCCGGCCGCCGCCGCTGCCGGCCAGCGCGTCCCGGTCACCCGCGGGTATCGCTTCGAACTGGTCAAGCTGCTGTCCTACTGGCGGATCCGGCTGCTGATCATCGTCGTGTGGGTCGTGCCGGCGGTGCTGGTGAGCGTGGTGAGCCACCAGGGCTCGCTGCCGTCGGACACGGTGTTCGGCCGCTGGATGAGCAGCACCGGCTGGGCGGGTTCGCTGGTCGTCCTGACCTTCGCCGGCACCTACGTCCTGCCGCTGCTCACCTCCGTGGTGGCCGGCGATGTGTTCGCCATCGAGGACCGGCTCCGCACCTGGCGCCATCTGCTGGTGGCCATCCGCTCAGCACGGCGGATCTTCGCCGCCAAGGCGCTGGCCAGCCTCTCGGTCATCGTGGCGCTGGTCGCCGGGCTGGCCTGCTCCAGCGCGGCCGGGGTCCTGACCGTCAGCAGCGGGCCGCTGGCCGGCCTGGACGGGCAGCTGCTCGCCCCCGGCGACGCGGCGGGCAAGGTGGCGCTGGCCTGGCTCTGCGCGCTGGCCCCGACGCTAGCCCTGGCCGGGATCGGCCTGCTCGGGTCGGTCACGCTGGGTCGCTCGCCCCTGGGGCTGCTGCTGCCCGCGCTGGCCGGGCTGGCCATGGCGGGCGCGCAGATCCTGCCGCTGCCGGCCGCGGTCCGGGTGGCCCTGCCCAGCTACGGCTACATCGCCTGGCGGGGGCTGTTCACCAGCCCGGTGCAGCTGGGCCCGCTGCTGACGGCCGTCGCGGTCAGCCTGGCCTGGGCCGCCGCCGCGACCGGGCTGGCGTACTGGCTGTTCCTGCGGCGGGACTTCACCGCCGCCACCGACGACCGGATGCTGCGCCGGGCGCTCACCGCCGGCGTGGTGCCGCTGGCCGCGCTGGCGGCCGTCACCATCGGCGCCCTCGCGCTGGCGGCCCCGGCCGCGCGGGGGTCGGGAATCAGCCAGGGCAAGCTGCAGCGCTCGGTGGCGGCGGTCTTCGCGCACCTGTACGTGATGCAGACCCGGGAACTGCACCGGCCCGGCGTCACCAGCGCGCGCCTGCGGGCCGGGGCCAGCTGCAGCAAGGACGGCGGCCTGGCCGAGCCCAGCGGGCCGGGCAACGGCTGGCGCTGCGTGGTGACCTGGCACGTGCCGCGTGTCACCAACGCCGAGGGACAGGCGATCTACCAGCTCGACGTCACTGCAGACGGCCGCTACATCGCCGACGGTGACGGACCGGTGCAGGTCAATGGCTATTTCCTGGTGCGCACCCCGGCCGGGGTCGCGTCCAATCCGCTCTGGCAGTTCGACGGGTCCGTCGACCTGCTCGCCACGAAGGGATAACTGATGCAAGTCACCCGCCAACGACTCCGGCGCAAGCCGACGGCCCTGTCCAGGGCCTGCGGCCGGCTGGGGAGCAGGGCCCGCCTGGTGATCGCCGGCGCGGCAGCCCTGGCTGTCGTCGGCACCGGTACCGGGGCCGTCTACGCATCCACCACTGGCCTGGGTACCGAGCAGGCAGGCCACACCTACGCCGCGGGCGAGGTCCTGTCCAGCGACCAGGTCATCCACCCGCTTGGTGACCGGCTGGTCATCCCCAACGGCAAGATCATGACATCCGCCGTCAGCCCCGACGGCAGCCACCTGGCCGCCCTGACCACCGACGGCGGCATCGCGCTGACCATCGTGGACCTCAAGAACTGGAAGGTCCAGCAGCTGGCCGGGAACTCCCCGGCGGCGAACCTGAAGATCAGCGACAACTCGGTGGGCCAGGCCGGGCCGACGTACTCCCCGGACGGGTCGACGCTGTGGGTGCCGCAGACCAACGGCTACGCCCGGTTCCCGGTCAGCGCCGACGGCTCGGTGGGCGCCCCGACCACGATCAGCATCCCCGCCGACGGCGCCCGGCACGCACTGCCCGCGCAGGCCGTGTTCTCGGCGGATGGGTCGACCGTGTACGCCGACGTTAACGGCCAGAATCGGGTCGTCGCCATCAACGCCGCGACCGGCGCGCTCGGCCAGAGCTGGCCGGTGGGCATCGCCCCGCGCGGCATCGTCCGCATCGGCAGCAAGCTCTATGTCAGCGACGAGGGCGGCCGGATGCCGAAGGCCGGCGAGACCACGATCAACTCCTACGGCACGCAGGTGCCCGCCAACCCGCAGACCGGCGCCAGCACCACCGGCACGGTCAGCGTCATCAACCTGGCCGACCCGGGCGCCGCCGTGCAGACCATCAACGTCGGCCTGCACCCGACGGCGATGTACGACTCCGGCGGAACGCTGTTCGTCGCCAACACCTTCAGCGACACCGTCTCGGTCATTAACACCGCCAGCAACCAGGTCGTGCAGACCATCACCACCCAGCCGTGGCCGGAGGCCAAGGTCGGCTACGCGCCCGACGCCATCACCCTCACCCCGGACGGCCACCTGCTGGTCACCCTCGGCCGGGCCAACGCGATCGCGGTGTACCGGTTCGTCAA
This sequence comes from Streptosporangiaceae bacterium, assembly GCA_035763085.1. Taxonomy (GTDB): domain Bacteria; phylum Actinomycetota; class Actinomycetes; order Streptosporangiales; family Streptosporangiaceae; genus DASUBV01. The sequence goes on from DASUBV010000115.1 coordinate 3,395, forward strand.
CTCCCGTGCGCCGGCCCGCTACATCGGCCTGCTGCCGACCGACTACTACCCCTCCGGCATCGCCAGCGTGAACGGCCAGATCGTGGTCGCCAATACCCGCGGCATCGACTCCCTGCGCCCCGACAGCGCCGGGCACCAGACCCACGACACCACCAGCAGCCTGACCCGGTTCACCCTGCCCAGCGACCTGGCCATCGCGCGCTACACGGCCCAGGTCTTCAAGGACAACGGCTGGACCAGCCAGGCCGTGCAGATGGCCAGCGGCCACGGCAAGGCGGCGCCGGCGGCGGTCCCGGCCCGCATCGGCGACCCGTCGGTGATCAAGCACGTGTTCCTGATCGTCAAGGAGAACCGCACCTACGACCAGGTGTTCGGCGACATCGCGAACGGCGACGGTGACCCCGCGCTGACGCAGTTCGGTGCGGACGTGACGCCGAACCAGCACGCGATGGCCGCGCAGTTCGGCCTGTATGACAACTCCTACGACGCCGGAACGAACTCCGCCGAGGGCCACAACTGGGCAATGCAGGCCGACGACCCGGAGTACACCGAGTCGTCCGCGGGTGAGTACCTGCGCAGCTACGACACCGAGGACGACGTGCTGGGCCACCAGCGCTCCAGCACCCTGTGGAGCGGCGCTCAGGCGGCCGGCAAGACCGTCCGTGACTTCGGCGAGTTCAACCAGTTCGAGTCCTACCCGGCTGGCAACAACTGGGGCACCTTCTACTGCGACGCGCTGAACATGGACGCGACGGGCCAGCCCACGACCATCAACCAGGTCACCTCCTCGCCGATCCCGTCCCTGAACAACGTGACCGTGCACGCCTACCCCAAGTTCGACACCGCCATCCCCGACATGTACCGGTACGCGATCTGGAAGCAGGACTTCGAGAAGAACGGCCCGGCCAGCCTGAACATGTTCTGGATGTCCAGCGACCACACCGGCGGCCCGCTCAACCCGGCCGCTCAGGTGGCCGACAACGACCTGGCGGTCGGCAAGATGGTCGACACGATCTCGCACAGCAAGTACTGGAAGAGCAGCGCGATCTTCATCATGGAGGACGACACGCAGGCCGGCCTGGACCACGTGGACGGCCACCGCGGCCCGTTCCAGATCATCAGCCCCTGGGCCCAGCACGGCGTGGTGGACAACACCTACTACTCGCAGATCACGATGGTCCGGACCATCGAGCAGATCCTCGGGATCCACCCGATGAACCAGATGGACAGCGCGGCCACGCCGATGTTCACCGCGTTCACCAGCACGCCCGACTACACGCCGTTCAACGCGGTGCCCAACCGCACCTCGCTGACCCTGGGCCTGGCCACCGAGCCGAGCTGCGGCTGGGACACGATCGCGGCCAAATACAAGGCGGCCGAGCCGTCGACCGCCGTGCCGGCCGCGGAGAAGCAGGTGGCGGCGCAGTGGAAGACGTGGCTGTCGCACCAGCACCTGACCGGGCCGAAGGCCATTCCCGACTACGCCAACCCCGAGCAGATGGACCGCTGGACGTGGTACGCCACGCACGGCTGGAGCAAGCCCTACCCGGGTGACTCCAGGATCTACGCACCGAACCAGGTTCCTGGCGCCTACATCCCGGCGCCGGAGACCGCGGGCCAGTAACCCGTAACAACTATGGAGGGCCCCTGGCCGGCGGCATGCCGGACAGGGGCCCTCTGGCTGAGCATGACGCCTTCGCTCGCTGCCCGAGCCAGAGCGCCTGTCGGGAGAACCCGAGCAAATCCGGATGCTGCTAGTCTTCCGAGCCCGCTGGCTGAGCGTCATAGGCATCGGTCAGCGGCCCGGCTCGCTGGCCGTCCAGCGTCTCGCGGATGATGTCGGCGTGGCCGGCATGCCGGGCGGTCTCCTTGAGGACGTGCAGCAGTACCCAGCGCACCGACTTGTCCGGCTCCGCCGATGAGGGCTGTCCGAGGTCCGTCACCTCAGCGATGATCTGCTCCGTCTGCCGCGCGGTATCCGCGTAATAGCTGAGCAGCCCGGCCAGCGTCTCGTCCTGACCCATCTCGAAGTCAGCCGGCCAGTTCTCAATCGGCCATAGCCCGGGCAGCGGACGTCCGGCAACGCCCGCGATCACCCACCGGCGCTCCGTCCTGGCCGCGTGCTTGATCAGGGAGCCCAGCGACAGCCCGCTGGCCGACGGGGCGGCCCGTGCCTGCTCATCAGTCAGCCCGAGAACGATGGCCCGCAGCGCATCACGCTGCTGGGCGAGGAAGGTCAGCAGGCTGTCACGCTCATCTGTGACCGGACGCGCGAACAATGGCATCTGGCCATCTTTCACCCGCACGCTGCTGGCGTACAGGCTCAGCTGGCGACGGTAAGCCCGGGGACCACCATTACGCTGGGGGACCGCTACGGAGGATGCATGAGAATCGGCAGGATGATCCAGGCCGTGGACGCCCACGCCGACGGGCTGCCCGGCCGCGTCATCACCGGGGGAGTCAGCGACGTCCCCGGGCCGACCATGCTCGACAAGGCCCGCTACCTCCAAGAACACCACGACGACCTGCGCCAGCTGATGCTCCGCGAGCCCCGCGGCTACCCGGGGTCGTGCTGCAACCTCGTGCTCCCGTCCAGTAACCCCGCCGCGGACTACGGCTACGTGATCATGGAGCACGTCGAGTACCCGGCCATGTCGGGCACCAACACGATCTGCGTCGCCACCGTCCTGATCGAGACAGGCATGGTTACCGTCACCGAGCCGGTCACCACCTTCACGCTTGAGGCGCCGGCCGGCCTGATCGAGATCCGGGCCACCGTCGAGCACGGCAAGGCGACCTCGATCACCTTCCGCAACGTCCCGGCCTTCGCCACGCACCTGGGCGTGCCCGTCGAGATCCCGGCGTTCGGCACCGTGACCGCGGACATCGCCTGGGGCGGGATGTTCTACGCGATCGCCGACGCCAGCCAGTTCGGGCTGGAGCTGACGCCCGGCGAGGGGCGGGACATCGTCCGGTTCGGCGAGATGCTCACGCTCGCGGCCAGCGAGCAGTACCCCGTCCGGCATCCGGTGGACCCCAGCCTGGCCGGGGTGACGATCTCCCAGCTGTCCGGCCCGCCGAGGTCACCAGAAAACCACCGCCGTAATGCCGTGACCATGTCGACCGGCAAGTCGAGCTGGGACAACCCGGCCAGCTTCACCGGCTGCATCGACCGCTCGCCCTGCGGCACGGGGACCTCGGCGCGGATGGCGACCATGCACGCGCGCGGCCAGCTGAGCATCGGTGAGGAGTTCCGCCACGAGAGCGTCCTCGGCACCGTCTTCATCGGGCGCCTGGTTGACACCGTCCGGCTCGGCGACGTCACCGCGGTCGTCCCGGAGATCACCGGCCACGGCTGGATCACCGGCTTCGCCAGCTACGTCGTCGACCCGACCGACCCGTTCCCGACCGGGTTCACCGTGGGCGACATCTGGCCCGGCTGACCGGACTGCGCCGGTCATCAAGATCGTTTATCGAAGCGGGTCCTGCCCGCCCCTGATCCTGCCCCGCTTACGAGCGCTGGGCGACGCACAACACCCGCGAGACAGCTGCCGCCAGCCGCGGACCGTTCCGCCGCAGTGCGCCGGGGTGGCTGAAAGCCAGATGCCGCCGGGGGAGCGAGCCCGCTAAGGTCCGCTTATGACTGCGTCCTACCCGCCGCTGAACCTGCAGGTTCGCACCCCGCGCGTGGTGCTCGCCGGCGCGACGGACGACCTGCTGGAGCGGCTGATCCCGGTGGTCCGCGCCGGCGTGACCGTGCCGGGGCAGCCGCTGCCGTTCGACGACCCGATGTCGCTGTACGAGGACAGCCCGGAG
>DASUBV010000116.1:0-3234 GCA_035763085.1 Streptosporangiaceae bacterium
GCACCCCGAGGTGGCCGAGCGGTGGGACGTCCCGGGTTCGTACGCGCGGCTGGCGGGCCTGCTGTCCGCCGCCATCCGGCACGGGCAGGACCCGCGCCAGGCGGGCCGCCAGGACGGTCACCGGCGGGCCGCCGAGATCTCAGGCCCTGGCGATCCCGCCGACCTGATGGAGCAGGAAGTGTCGCGGCGCGGCTTCCGCCCGGTGCGGGCCGAGCGGGGCCGCAGGCTTGAGTTCACGCTCGGGCGCTGCCCGTTCGCGGAGGTCGCGGCCGCGGATCCCGGCACGGTCTGCCAGTTGCACCTCGGCCTGGCCGAAGGGCTCGCGGAAGGCCTGGGTCAGCTGCGGCTGGAACGGCTCACGCCGAAGGACCCGCACGAGGGCGGCTGCGGCCTGACCGTACTGCGGCTGCCGGCGGCCGGACCCGGCCGACCCGGCGACCTCCGGGGGCGGACAGGGAAGCCACGGTGAGCGGCCTGGGTCGCGGTCGCCGCCCGGGCCGCCGACGCCATCGCGTTCTTCACCCGGCTCGCCCGCCGGCCGGCTGTCCCCGGCAGGAGGCGGCGCGGGGCCGAGCGGGCGGGACTCCCGCCGTGCCCTGACCGGCCCCAGACGAGAGCCACACCACACTTTGTTTTAACGAGAATGATAGTTAAAATGATGCCTGGCGTTCTTGCCAGCCTCCCAGACTTCCCGGCCGGCGGGACTCCCCCTGGCCAGGCTGGTCCTGGCGCGGCCCACGGGTCCTGATCCCCGCCCAGTGCGGCGTATCTGCGGGCGGGCCGCGCCAGGGCCTCCGGCGGCAAGCACGGCCCGCCTGCTCGCGGGCCTCCCCAACAGAAGGGAAAGGCCTTGAACGACACCGGCAGTACCGACAACACGGCGCTGGACCTGATGAGCCTGGTCGACGGCCAGCCCAGTCCAGAGACGCTGCGCGAACTCCTCCGCGACGTCATCGACCCGGAGGTCGGCATCAACATCGTTGACCTCGGACTGGTCTACAACGTCCGGCTGTCCGAGGGCACCGCCGCCATCAGGATGACGCTGACCACGCCCGGCTGCCCGCTGGGCGGCTACATCACCGACGAGATCACCGACACCCTGCAGGACGTCCCGGGGGTAACCGGCGTCGACGTGCAGATCATCTGGGACCCGCCGTGGAACCCGGACCAGATGATGAGCGACTGGGCCAAGGACCAGCTCGGGTGGAACCGGTGAACGGCTTGCGAACCGGGCGAACCGCACGGGCCAAGCGCCGGAGGCCGCCCTGGGTGCCTCCGCTCATCGCCACCGCGGTCGTCATCCTCCTCGGCGGCCTGTGGGACGGGCTTATGTACATGGGGCTGCCGCTTCCGGCGGGCAGCGGCACCATGAGCCAGGACCACGGCCAGCTCATGGTCCTGGGGTTCCTCGGGACGCTGATCTCCCTGGAGCGCGCGGTGGCGCTCGGCAAGACCTGGGGGTACCTGGCGCCGGCCGCCGCCGGCGCGGGCGGGCTGGCGATCATCGCCGGAGCCCCGGGGAACGTCGGCGAGGCGCTCATCTGCGTCGGCGGCCTCGCCCTGATCGCCATATTCGCGGTGGTCTACCGGATCCAGCCGGCGCTGCACAACGCCGTGCTGGCATCCGGTGCCGTCTGCTGGGTCGTGGCGGCTGTGCTGTGGCTAGCGGGCTGGGACATCGCGAAGTTCGTGCCCTGGCTGGCCGGGTTCCTGGTACTCACGATCACCGGAGAACGGCTCGAGCTGTCCCGCATGACGGGAACCTCGCGCCTTGGCCGGCTGCTGTTCGCCGGCGCGGCCGGCCTTTTCGGCATCGGCCTGATCGCATCGCTGGCCGCCGGCCCCGCCGCGGCGGTGCCCGGCGAGGCGGTGCCGCCCGGGATCCGCGTCACCGGTGCCGGGCTGATCGCGCTGGCCCTGTGGCTGGCCCGCTACGACATCGCACGCCGCACCATCCGCGGGCGCGGCGTCACCCGCTTCATGGCCGCGGCGCTGCTCACCGGCTACGCGTGGCTGGCCGTCGCCGGCGGGCTGTGGGCGGGCCTGGGGCAGATGAGCGACGGCCGGGTCTACGACACCGAACTGCATGCCATCTTCCTCGGCTTCGTGATGTCGATGATCTTCGCGCACGCCCCGGTCATCATTCCGTCCGTGCTCGGCCGGCCCATGCCGTTCAGGAACTACCTCTACATCCCGCTCGTGCTGCTGCACGTCTCGCTGATCCTGCGGCTCGCGGGCGGCGACTGGGCCGCGAACATCGACGCATGGCAGTGGGGCGGCTCACTCAACGAAACCGCCATCCTGCTGTACATCGTCATGGCGGGATCCCTGGTGGTCAGATCCAGGAAAGCCGCCCGCGGCCCCCGCGAGACGCCGCGCCGGACGGCGGCCGCACCGCCGCCTACCGATCTGCTCAGCGCTCTTGAGGACCTCGGCGTGCCCACCGGGGACCGTACGGAAGACCTCCCGCGGTGAGCAGGAACTCAGGCCGCACGGTGGTGAGCAGGAACTCAGGCCGCACGGTACATCCCGATCCCGGTACCCGCGTCTCCGAGGGTGACGCTGGCGCGGTGCCCGGGCCCGGCGGTGACTGGCGGCGGCACGCCGCGTGCGCTGGGGAGGCCCCCGAGTTGTTCTTCCCGGTCAGCGAAAGCGGCCCGGCGCTCAAGCAGATCGCGGCCGCAAAGGCCGTCTGCGCCCGGTGCCCGGTGCGCGACGCCTGCCTGCGGTACGCGCTCGCCACCGGCCAGGGCCCGGGTATCTGGGGCGGCCTGACCGAAGGCGAGCGGCGCGACCTGCGCTACCGGGCCCGGCTTGCCGCCGGGCGCACGCAGGCCGTTATCGGTCAAGCACCGCGTCCACGCTGATCTTGGCTCCGGCGAAAAGCCTGGACACCGGGCACAGGGCAGCCGCCTCCTCGACGATCTCCTTGAAGCCGCTGTCGTCGAGGCCGGGCACCTGAGCGCGGACCCGGAGATTGGACGAGACAATGGTGGGCAGCCCGTCGACCTCATCCAGGGTCACGGTGGCGCTGACGGTCAGCTGCTGCGGGACCGCCTTGTGCTCGCCGAGGCGCAGCGCGAGCGCCATGGCGAAGCAGGAAGAATGCGCTGCCGCGGCCAGTTCCTCCGGGCTGGTCTTGCCGCCCGGCTCCGCGGTCCGCGATGCCCAGGTCACCGGGATCTCGCCCAGTTCTCCGTCCGCCGCGCGGATCACCCCGCTGCCGCTCGCCAG
>DASUBV010000117.1:0-8350 GCA_035763085.1 Streptosporangiaceae bacterium
CGACCTGCCGATGTCCACCACGCAGCTGGCCACCGCGCTGACACTGTCCGCGCCGACCCTCAGCGCGCACCTGCATGCGCTGCTGCGGGCCGGCATTGTCAGCTCGCGCCGGGACGGCCGGGCCGTGCTGTATGCCCGGACCCCGCTGGGCGACGACCTGCTGACCGGCCCGGCGCGACCTTAGCCGGGCTGGTCAGGCTCGTCATCGAGCCAGCCGCGCCGGGTCGCCTGGCGGGCCAGCTGAAACCGGGTCTGCACGCGTAGCCGCTCCATCATGGACCGCACCCGCCGCTGGTAGGTCCGCTCGCTGAGCCCGAGCTCCCGGGCGATCACCTCGTCCGGGATACCCGCGGTCAGCAGCGCGAGAATGCCCCGCTCCTCAGGACTGGGCTGGTCGCCCGGCGTGCCATTGGCGGCGGGGTAATGGACCGGGCTCGCGATCAGCCAGAGCGACTCGAACAGCGCGGTGATCGCCTCGAGCAGCGCGGACTTGTGCACCACGACGATGCTCTCGATCGCCTCCGGCGCGGCCTGCAGCGGCAGGATGGCTAGCGTGTCATCGACCAGCAGGAGCTTGGTGGGCAAGTGCGGCAGGACGCGGGCTCGCTCGCCGATGCCGCAGCCATCCACGATCTCGGCAAGACGTCCTGGCAAGTCGACGGCCGCGCGTTCGTAGATCATCCGTGCGGACCCGCCGCGCAGCAGCAGGTCCGCCTCAATCTGATTGGGCGCGATCGTGTCCGCTGCATACGGCGGCTTATCAAAGCCCCGCAGCAGGTGCCGGGCAGACCGCTCCGCCTGCTCGATCCGGCGCAGCGAGGCCTGCGTCCCGCTGACGATCTCGACGAGCTCGGCCGGGTCGCGCTTGCCCGCGGCCAGCCGGTACCGCTCGCCCAGATCCTGGGCGAGCAGACGCGCGTTCTTGACCTCCCGCTCCCGCACCAGCAGCAGGATGTCCAGGGCGATGGCTGGGTCCAGCGCCAGGAAGGACGGCGGCGAGCCGGGCAGGCGCTCGGCGAGGCGGCTCTGAGTCAGCTCGCCCAGCGCCTCACGCACCTGATCCGGTGTCATTCTGGTGGCCGAGACCAGCTCGTCGCGAGTGGCGGGTCGCCCGCTCAGCAGTACGTCGTAGACCAGCTCAGCCTCGGGGCTGATGCCGATGACCCCCAACGCCACGCGAGGTTCTTACCCCGCTCGAAGGTGGCGGAAAGGTGTCGTCGGCGGGTATTTGCCACAGACGGCTCTTTACTCGGATTAGCCGCCAAACAGATTCTTCTCGCAAGCCATAGAAAGACGGCATCGTCCGGCCGGTGCTGGGGTCACTCGCGCACCGGCCGGCGGAGGAGGCGGCAGCTTATGCGCTGGCGGACGCGCACATCCCGATGGATCTCAGCAATGACGGGCGCGGCAGTGCTCGCCATGATGACCATGCTCGCGGTCGGCCCGGCGCAGGCCAGCGAGTACTCAGTCGCGGGCGGCGGCACGGCAGCGGCCGCGCCGCACCTGTCCACTGACACCGACGCGCCCTGCAACACGTCGCCGAAGCCGGGTCACGTCCGGTGCTTCGCGATCGTGCGCACGCCGGCCAGCCACTCGATCACGGCGGCCGCCGCCACCGGCGGGCCTCCGTCCACCGCTCTTACGCCTGCCGACCTGCAGTCTGCCTATCACCTTCCGGTCTCCGGCGGAGCAGGCCAGACCGTCGCGATCGTCGACGCCAGCGGTGACTCGGACGCGGAGTCGGACCTGGCGGCGTTCCGCTCGTACTGGGGGCTGCCAGCCTGCACCATCGCCAACGGCTGCTTCCGCAAGGTGGATCAGACCGGCGGGACCAGCTACCCGCCCGACGATCCCGGCTGGGGTCTGGAGACCACCCTGGACCTGGACGCGGTGTCGTCAGCATGCCCGCAGTGCAGCATCCTGCTGGTGGAGGCCAGCAGCAGCGCCGTCACTGACCTGGCCGCTGCCGAGAACGAGGCGGCCGCGCTGGGCGCCAAGTACATTTCGAACTCCTACGGCGCCGGCGAGGATGCCTCGCTGCTCTCCCTGGACAGCGCCTACCAGCATCCCGGCGTGGCGATCACGGTTTCCTCTGGCGACGCCGGCAATGCCATTGAATGGCCGTCGTCAGACCCGGACGTCACCGCCGTCGGCGGCACCACGCTGACCAAGGACGCCGCCGCCGCCCGCGGCTGGGACGAGAGCGCCTGGGCCAGCGGCGGGTCGGGCTGCTCGAGCATCGAGCCCCAGCCGCAGTACCAGGCCAACATCACCACCGACTGCTCGATGCGGGCAACGGCCGACATATCGGCTGACGCTGACCCCGCTTCCGGGCTCGGCATCTACGACACCCTCGGGTATGGCGGCTGGGTCCAGGTCGGCGGGACCAGCCTGGCATCGCCGCTGATCGCCTCGGTGTACGCGCTGGCCGGCACCCCGCAGCCGGGTACCTTCCCGGTGAATTCCCTCTACCACGATCCGTCCCCGGCCACGGACCTGTTCGACATCACCCGGGGCGCCAACGGATCGTGCGGCAACGTGCTGTGCCAGGCCGGGCCGGGCTGGGACGGGCCGACTGGCCTGGGTACTCCCGACGGCGTTGGCGCCTTCTCCAGCGGGCCACAGGGCCAGATCACCGGGGACGTCACAGACTCCGCGACGGGCCAGCCGGTCCCGGATGCCACCGTGACTGCCGGTCCCGGCAACTACGCGACGCACACTAATGCCAGCGGTGCCTACACCCTGAACGTCAGCACCGGCTCCTTCTCGGTCAGCGCAAGCAAGTACGCCTACCAGTCGAGTACCGACAGCAGTGTGCAGGTGGAATCCGGCGGCACGGCGACCGCGAACTTCACGATCACTGCCCTGCCACAGCAAACGGTCAGCGGGACCGTCACCGACGGGTCGGGCCACGGGTGGCCGCTCTACGCGAAGATCACCATCGGCGGCGGGTACCCTGGCGGCCCGGTCTACACCAACCCGTTCACCGGGCGGTACAGCGTCGTGCTGGCTGGCCCGGCGACCTACCCGGTTCAGGTCACCTCGGCCGAGCCCGCCGTCACCGGACCTCCGGATGGCGGCTACCAGGAGCAGGACATGCAGCTCTCGGTCGGCAGCAGCGGGACGGTAAGCCAGAACTTCGCCCTGCCGGTCGACAAGGCCGCCTGCACCGCGCCCGGTTACGGGCCGGCCGGGCTGTCGGAAGACTTCACCGGCTGGGTCGGCAAGACACCCGGCCCGGGGTGGGCGGTCAGCGGAACCGGCGGCGGCTGGCGGTTCGACAACCCAGGCAGCCGGCCAGCTCCCGGTAACGGAGTCGCCAGCGACACGTTCGCGATCGCGGACTCCGGGACCGCCGGCGGACGGATGGACACCACGCTGACCTCCCCGGCGGTGAGCCTGCAGGGACAGACGGCTCCGGTGGTGAGCTTCACCTCCGGCTACTACGGCGGATCGGGGCAGCAGGCCCAGGTCGGCCTGAGCACCAACAACGGGAAGACCTGGACCACCATCTGGCAGCAGGGCGCGCAGAACGCGATCGGCCCGGTCAGCGTCCCGGTACCGCAGGCGGCCGGCCAGCCGGGGGTCCGGGTGCGGTTCCGCTACAGCGGCACTCACGCCTGGTGGTGGTCAGTCGGCGGCGTCCTCGTCGGCAGCCCCGGCTGCGCTGCGCTGCCCGGCGGCCTGGTGACCGGCCTGGTCACCAACCACAGCACCAGCCGGCCGGTCTACGGCGCCACCGTGACCAGCGCGGCCGGAGCCTCCGGGATCGCGGCGGGCACCAGCGACTCAGACGGGCCCGGCGGCCTGTATGAGCTCTTCAGCCCGGCGGGCAGCCAGCACTTCACCGCGACTGCGGACGGCTATCAGAGCGCTTCGGCCACCGTGGACGTCGCGGCGGACCAGGCGACCCGCCAGGACTGGACGCTGACGGCGACCAGCGCCGCCACCAGCCAGGCGACCTGGGTCACGTCCGGCGGGCGCCCGGCCAGCGCACATGCGGCGAGCCGCCCGCCGCTGCGACCGCTGTCGCTGCCGGGGCTGCACGCCTCGTCCTACACGATCACGCTGATCACCGGGGACCAGGTCCGGCTGACCGAGACGGCGCACGGCCAGTACTCGGTGACCACGCCTGCTCCCGGCGCCAGCCCTACCCTGCAGGTCACCGGCATGGCGAGCCCGAAGGGGATCGCCACCCTGCAGGCGATGCCCTCGGACGCCGCGAGCCTGATCGCCAGCGGTCGCCTGGACCGCGGCCTGTTCGATCTCGCGTGGCTGGCCCGGCACGGCGACGCCAGCCCCGGTGCCCGGCTGCCGGTGGTGGTGCAGTACGGCGGGCACCCGGACGCGGCCACGCTGACGCGCGACGCGGGCGCGCTGCCCGGTGCCACGCTCACCAGCGTGTCGGCCTCGGCGGGCACGGCCCGGGTGAGCATCGCCGCCCGGCACGCGGCCGCACTCTGGACCGCGATCATCCGGCAGCCCGCAGCCCGGCCCGGCATGGCCAGTGCCATGCTGGCCAGCGGGATCAGCCGGGTGTGGCTGGCCGGTCACCAGGAGGGCCCGGCCGCCCAGCCCGCCCCGGACGGCCAGCAGCTGTATACGGTCACCGAGACCATCACCGGACCGGACGCGTCGCTCCAGTGCGACCCGGGCCAGTCGCTGTGCCTGGCCCCCGACTTTGCGCTGATGGGGGTCACCGGCGGCGGGGCTGACCAGGTCTACCCGGCCACCAGCATGAGCTGCGCCAGCACGAGCAGCACCGGCACGTGCACGGCCTACCGGGTCACCTACGACGTTCCCGTCGGCACCTACATGAGCTCGGGCACAGCAATCTTCCGTCAGGGCCCGGATGAGCAGCAGCTCGACCTGACGGTTCCGCAAGTCACCGTGGCGGGTACCACCAGCTTCACGCTGAACGGGGCCAGCGCCAGGAAGATCTCGATCAGCACCCCCCGGCCCAGCTTCAACGTCTCCGCTGCCACGGAGGACTACCGGGTCCTGCCCGACGGCACGTTCGGCTTCAACCTGAGCTTCTTCATGTACGGCTTCCAGAATGTCTGGGTGATGCCGAGCCAGCAGGTCACTGTGGGCGCTTTTGACTACTCCAGCAGCTGGATCCGGTACGCGCCCACGATCAGCATGAGCGCGGTGTCACCGGGACAGCTGAACCTCCAGCCTGCCTACCCGGGCTACACGCCATTCCCGAACGCTCCGTTTACCTCCTTCACGGGCAGTCATACGCTGCCGGTGGTCAGCGCCGGCGACGGCAGCGCACAGGACTTCAGCAAGGTCGACGCCCGCGGCAAGCTGGCGCTCATCCAGCTCGATCCCGCGGTCGGCGGCTGCATGGTGGAATCGTCGCAACTGCAGAATGCGCTCCGCGCAGGCGCGGCGGGTGTCCTGGTTGACGCGGCGCTCCCGCCCAGCGTCGGCACCGGATCGTGCTGGCTGCCGATCATCCCAGACTGGTTCGCCGGGCTCGGGTCGCCAGTGAGCATGCCGTTCGTATCCATCCCAGCGGCCCAGGCCGCCGCACTGCAGAGCATGCTGGCCCGCGGTACCGTGCGGCTGCACCTGACGGCGCTGGCGGTCAGTCCGTACCAGTACGACCTCAAGTTCTACTCCGAGGGCAAGATATCCAGCGCGACCCAGTACATGCTCACCCCGCGGGCCCTGACCGCCGTCCGCACCAGCTATCACTCGGCTCAGCCGGGCGTGGCCGAGCCATCAGACACGGCCTTCGACCCGGATGAGTTCTTCGTCGGTGGTACCGATGACGGCCTTCCTGCCCCGGCCGCGCAGACCGAGTACTACGGGCCGGTGTCCCCGGCAGTGGTCTGGATCAGGACGCCGTCCCTGGTGGTCGCCGGCAATGTGGCCGCTGAGCCGACCACCTGGGACGTGTTCAGCCAGCGCGGTGGCGTTATGTCGGAGAACTGGTTCGACAGTCCGGCGCCGCTGGGCTCGGTGGCGCCGGCGGACGATGTCCTCCAGGCGCAGCCAGGCAAGTACGACAGCACCTACTCGGGCGTGGCGGGCTGCGCCGGGTGCCGTCAGGGTGACACCTTCTATCCGCTCTTCTACCGAGTATCCGGCGCCGATCCGCGGCTGATTGACGGGCCGTACTTCTTCGCGCCGGGCGATGGGATCCACCTGTACCACGGCGGGCAGGAGATCCAGCCGGTCTCGGTCGGCGGCTACGCCGCCTACCAGCTGCCGGCGCCTAAGGCCAGCTACCGGCTCACCGCGCAGGACGGCAGCACAGACACAGCCTGGACCTTCACGTCCGCTGAACCTGCCACTAATCAGTCGCCACCCGGCTTCGGCTGCGCGGGCACGGTCTTCACCGGCTCCACGGCGCCATGCGCGCCGGACCCGCTGATCTTCCTGCGCTACAACTCCTTCACCAGTCTCGCCAACGCGGTCACTGCGGGGGTGACTCACCAGATCCAGGTGACGCCCGCGTATCAGGCGACGGTCGCGCCGGCGAAGATCACCAGCCTCCGGCTGTGGATCAGCACCGACGGCGGCAGCACCTGGCAGCAGGAGACTGTCCGGGACCGTGACGGCACCTACACCGCCACCTACCACGTTCCGGCGCTGCCGGCGACCAGCGGCGCGGTCAGCGTCCGGGTCCAGGCCAGCGACTCCGCCGGAGACACGGTCTCCCAGACCATGACCAACGCCTACACCATTACCGGCTGACGCTCCCGTGCTGCCCGCGGGTCACCACCCGCGGGCAGCACGCCGCAGGCCGGCTCGGCCAGGGTCAGCCAGCGTGCGCCGCATCGACGGTGTCAGCGTCGATCCGGTCCAGCGCAGCATCTAACTCATGGATCAGGACTCCACTGCGGCCCTCGGCCTTGTCCGCGTGGTGTGCAGCCAGCGCCGCGCGATCATCCAGTTCGGCGAGATCGTGGAAATTAATGATCGCGGCCACGGGCTTGCCGTGATCGCTGATGATGACCCGGCGATGAGTATGCCGGACCAGGGTGACGAGCTCATCCAGGTGCGCCTGGGCGGCAGTCAGCGGGTAGGTAGCCACGGTTCAGAGTCAACATGCTGAGGTGTTCGGGCGGCAACGTGGCGTGGCGGCACTGCTGCGTGGCCGCGGTTAATCGGTTGCTGGCCGGGCGGTGGCGTGCGAGCGTGGCGCGCCGTGCCGACTGCGTCTCCAGCCCGGCCGACCGGTGCCGCCGCGGACCGCCGGCCGCTCGCCGCCGTCCTGGCGGCCAGCGTCGTGTCCGCCACGGGCAGCGCGCTGACCTCCATGGCGGTGCCCTGGTTCGTCCTGCAGAGCACCGGCAGTCCGGGGAAGGCCGGCCTGGCCGGGGCCTGCGCGATCGTGCCCGTCGTCGGGTCGGCGCTGGCGTCGACCTCGGGATCCTGGAAGCGCTGTTCTCGCTCGGCGCGCTGGCCGGCGCCCTGGCTTACAGCGCGGCCGGGGCACGCTGCCGGCGGTGGCCGCTGTTCGTCCTGGTGTACCTCGTCGTCGGCGCCCCGCGCTTCGCCGTCGCCGCCGGCACCCGGACCGTGCTCCCGCTGGCCGTGATGATGACCGTGGAGGGCCTGGCCTGCGGCGTCATCAACCCGCTGGTGGCGACCGTCGTGTTCGGCATCGTGCCGGAGCAGCTGCGGGCCCGCGTGCTGGCCGCCACGACGGCCGTGTCGCTGAGCGTCGCGCCGCTGGGCGCCCTCGCCGCCGGCTGGCTCGCCGGCTCGGCCGGGCTGCGCACCGCGCTGCTGGCGGTCGGCGGCCTCTACCTGGCGGCCACCCTGTGCCCGCTGATCTTCCCGGTGTGGCGGCAGCTGGACCAGCCGGACACCGATCCCGGCGCGACCGGGGACAGCGCCGGGAGCGGTGCCGCCGGGAACCGTGCTGCCGGGGACCGTGCTGCCCGTGCGCTCAGCCGCCGGCGGCAGCCGCCGGAGCTGCCGGGAGCCCGGTAGTGGCCAGCTCGGTCAGCGTGCCGAGCAGGACGTTCGCCCCGTTCTCGATGTCGTCCCAGTCTGTGTGCTCGGCGGGGGAGTGGCTGCGGCCGTCCCGGCTGGGCACGAAGATCATCCCGGTCGGCGCGAGCTTCGCCATGTTCTGCGCGTCGTGGCCGGCACCGGACGGGATGGCCACGGCGGACAGTCCCAGGCCACGGGCCCGCGCGTCGATCACCGACCGCACTCGCGGGTCCAGCCCGACCGGCGCCACGTGCGCCTCGGTCTCCCAGTGCAGGGTGACGTCGTGGTCCGCGGCGGCCTGGCGGGCGGCCGCGACCAGCTGGTCGTCCAGCCGGGTCAGCCTTGCGGCGTCGGGATCGCGGTAGTCCAGCAGCATCCGCACCAGGCCGGGGAC